>NYSW01000025.1 GCA_002683195.1 Phycisphaerae bacterium | reverse complement strand
CCGGACCCAGTCACCCTTGAACCGACACTCCCGCGCCCGCAGCCAGTCCGCGGCCGCGGCGCAGGTCGGGTCCGTGTGATCCAGTCCGCAGTCGGTGAGAGCGTGGAGCGCGATGCCGGTGTCCCACACCGGGCTGAAGCAGGGTTGCAGACGGATCGGACCGGGACGACCCTCGGCGTCCGGCTCGTCCTCCAGCATCAACTCGTCGAGTTCGCGTTCGGCGCGGCGGGTCAAGGGATGATCACGGTCGTGGCCGGTCGCCATCAGGACGATCTGCCAGTAGATCATCGGGGGGAAGATCGCGCCCACCCCGTCGGTCGCGGCCTCACCGTCCTGTCCCGCGCGATGCTCGATCCAGTCGAACGCGCGGTTGATCGACCGCCGTCGCCACGGCGAACCGCCGAGGCGATGAAGCATCTTCAGGCCACGATCGACCACGACGAAGAAACGCCGCCATCGCGACGGCACCTCCTTCCGCATCCGGAGTCGATGCCGATCCGCCGGGACGAGAAAGAGTTCGTCGATCCCCTGCCCGGCCTCCAGGCGACGGGTCGGGCGGACGGTCACCACCAGCGACAGCGGCAGGATCATCGTCCGGGTCCAGGCCGACACCTTGTCGAGGTGGAAGGAGAACCACCGCGGGAGCATCACGATCTCGGGCGGAATCGCGGGGACCGCGTTCCACGACACCTGCCCGAGGCAGGCGAGGAAGAAGTTCGTCGGGGTGTCGACCCGCTCGGCCCCGCCGAGCTCGTGGATGCGATCACGAGCGGCCCGCAGGTGCGGGGCGTCGATCGCGTCACCGTGCAACTTCAACCCGAAGTAACCCTTGACCGTGGCATTCAGGTCGATGCCCGAGCCGGGGAACCGGCCCCAGCCACCGTCTTCACGCTGTTGACTCCGGAGGCGGGCGGCGATCCGTTCCAGGACGTCGGGACCCCGACCGTCGACCAGCGGCTCGCGCTCCTGGCCGAGAATCCACTTCATCAGCAGGTAGTCGCTCTGGAGGGTCGAATCGCCCTCAAGTTCGCCGCACCAGTGTCCGTCCTCCCGCTGCTTCCCCTCGAGGGCGGCGATCGCTCGCCGCCTCGCGGATTCGGCGATCTCCCGAAACGAATGGTCGACGGACGGATCCGGGGTGGAGACGGTCATGACCGCGGGTGCCTCCGGTGATCGCGACTCAGAGGTCGACGGTCACCATGTCGCTCTCGATCGAGACCTTCGCCTCGGGACGGGCGACTTCACCTCGGAACCCGGCGAGCGATGGAAGGGCGCTGATCTCCGCCCGGGTCTGTTCGGCATCGAACTTCACCGAGGGTCGGCCTTCGAGTTCGGCCAGCAGGTCGATGGCGATCTGACTCTCGCTCTTGCAGTAGTCGATGGGCTGGATCGCCCGCTCGAACGCCTGCACGCGATCGGACGCGCTCTGGAACGAGCCGGCCTTCTCCACCCAGGTCGCGCTGGGAAGAAACACCGTGGCCTTCTCGACCAACGGGTTCTCGAGGGTGTCGAAGAGGATGAACGGCCGGGAGGCGATCGCGGACGCGAAGGCCGGAGTCACCCACTGGCTCGGATAGTTGCCGGTGACCACGGTCGCGGCGAAGTCACCCGCGGCGGCCTTCGCCTCGAACGCGGCGGCGTCGAGCACCGCGGCGTCGTCTCCACCGAGCAGACCGGCGAGCACCCGGCGAACGCCACGGGCGTTGGGAGCCTTCTCGGCTCGAACCACGTAGTCGCTGTACATGCGGTCTTCGCCCTCGATCGGGATCGGTCCCACGCCGAGGACCGCATCGGGGTCGAGGGTGCGGACCCAGCGTCCGAGCAGGTAGGCGTCTTCGCAGGAGAGCATCGGACTCACGAGGAGACCGAGCCGTCCACCATCGTCGCACGCCGATTCCAACGTTCGGTTGGTGGTGGAGATCGACTCCCGCCAGGCATCGCCGGCGGCGGAATGTTCGAAGGGATCCCGCGCGTGGACCGCCGGCATGCGGAGCCGCTCTTCGGCGTGGACGAACTTCCAGCCGTAGCGCACCTCGTCGGTGATCCACCACTTGTTGACCTCGGGGTTCTCCCGCGGCTTCACGCGACGGACTTCACCGTCGGAATGCTCGATCCAGATGTTGTCGCCGCTCGAAGTGAGACCGTCGACCGAGGCGGTCTTGGTGAGGAACCAGACCCGCTGCTTGAAGAGGAAGTCCTTGTCGAGCAGAGCCCCCACCGGGCAGAGATCGATGACGTTGGACGCGAGTTCGTTGTCGAGCGGCACGCCGGGAAAGACGTCGATCTGCTCGGTGGAACCACGGCCGTCGACCATCAGTTCGCCGGTGCCCGTCACCTCGCGGGTGAATCGAACGCAGCGAGTGCACATGATGCAGCGATCGCTGTAGAGCAGGACGTTGGGACCCACGCTCTTCTTGGGCTGCTTGTTCTTGTCTTCGCGGAAGCGACTCTCGCCGCGGCCGTACTGANAGGAATAGTCCTGGAGGTGACACTCGCCGGCCTGGTCGCAGACCGGGCAGTCGACGGGGTGGTTGATCAGCAGGAGTTCGATGACCTGCTTCTGGTTGGCCACCGACTTCGGGCTCTCGGTGTGCACCACCATGCCCTCGGACGCGGTCTGCTGGCAGGTCGGCACCAGCTTGGGGAACGGCTCGAGCTTGTTGTCGTTCCGCGGGTTGGGAGCCCAGACTTCCGCGAGGCAGATGCGGCAGTTGGCGACGATCGAGAGCCCGGGGTGATAGCAATAGTGCGGGATCTCGACCTCGTTGCGGAGGGCGACCTGCAGAATGGTCTCGCCGGGCTCGAAGTCGTGCGGGCGGCCGTTGATCGTAAGCAGGGGCATGGCTGGTTTAGGGGCCTCGGAGCCGTCTGGGGCGTGGTCGCGGAAGGATCTGACACCGGAGCCGTGATCCCGTCGGGAACCACCACTACTGGGGAGTCATGCTAGCAGGCTGAAGGCCGCTTCGACCTCTCCTTTCGCCCCTCTTCGCAGGCTCTTCGGGGCCCCACCGGGCTCACAAGACTCTCCAGGCCCCTTTTTTGGCCGGAGTCACCGGCCGTTCGGCCTTGCGGGGCCCGGGGGTTGGAACGGTTTCGTCCGCTGATGCTGCTTGATGAAGCCCCCCAGCCCCCGCTCAGGCCCCGCTCAGGCCCCGTTCAGGACCCAATCAGGCCCGAGGAAGATCGACCACCAGGCCATCGTCGATCCGAATCAACGATCCCCGGATTCGAGCCCCTTCCAGCCCGTAGCGATGCTCGATCCCCGCTCGATAGGACTCGAGCTGCAATCGATGCCGCTCCAGGAATGCCTCCCGATCGGGACCGGAACCATCGCCGGGGCGATCCGTCTTGAAATCGATGATCGAGGCCCCGATCACCGTGGGTCCCGTCCCCGTCCCCGTCCCCGGCGAACCAGTCCCGGGCGGAACGGGCGGGCGATCGAGATGCAGCACCAGCCGATCGATCAGACCCACCTGCACCCCGTGCCCGCTTCGCCGCACGAGCGGAAACTCGCGGCGAACGATCCGGTGCTCGCTCTCCATCGCAGGCATGTCGCCGTCGAAGACCGAACGCACTTCCGGGCGGGCGAGGCTCGTGCGAATCACCGCCGCCTGATCGAGATACCAGGCGTCGACCACATCCCGGTCGACCGCATCCGCGGACCCCGGGCATCGTCGCTCCAATTCCCGGGCGAGCGTCCGGTCATCGAAGCGCTCCAGAGCCGAACTCCATTCGAGCATCTCGAACCCCGCATGCACCACCCGCCCCCGCGCCAGGGCTCCAGCCGAGCCGAATTGCAGCAACGCGTCCCGATCATGGGATACCGACGGCGGTGGCGCCGTGACCGCCCGCCGGCGACGAGATCCGATCCGCACCGTCCAGTTCGGTGACTCCCCGCCCGATGATCCAGATGATCCAGATGAACCAGACGCATCCAGGGCGGCCGCGACCTCCGAGGCGGTCTCGTCCGAGCCCGTCTCCGGCCAGATCTGCCGGAGCTCGGCGCCGTCCGCGGGGTCGGGCAGCGCCCCGGCCGCGTGTTCATCACCATCGAAGTCGATCGCCGCCCGCACCACCCCACCCAGACTGCCCACGCTGGTGATCGACGGGCCCCCGTCCCGGTTGAATCGAGGTCGTTCGACCTGCACCACCAGATCGGTCGCGGCCCGGGTCAGCGCGACGTAGAGCCCGCACAGCGATTCGAGCACCACGCGATCGGTGGCCTGGTCGTGCACCTCGATCGCGTCCTGCGGCCGCGTCTTTTCGTTGTACCAGGTGGCCACCCGCTCGCTCGGGGTCGCGGGAATCTCCGGCGTCGCGACCGCGACCGTCGGCTGCCGAAACAGCGACTGGTGCATCTCGGTCACCACCACCCCGGGGAATTCCAGGCCCTTCGACTGATGGATGGTCATCACCACCACGCCGTCGCCTCCAGGATCGTCGACTCGACAGGTCTGCAGATGATGGGCGACCGCCCGGGGTGATCGGGGACCCTCGGGGTCCGCGTCGATCGCCTCGAGCTGCTCGACCATCTGACGCAGCCGGGCGGATTCCCGCGCGGTGAGTCGGTCCGCGAGTTCCCGACGCCAGCCATCGACCACCGCCGCGGGGCCTTCCTCGCCGAAGCGGGCACGAAGTCGTCGCCCGGCGATCCGACGTTCGACATCCGCGACCCGTTCATGTCCCTCGGACACCGGAAGACCGACCATCGAGGCCAGGGGTGAGCGGGCGAGATCCTCCGCCGCGAGTCGATCTTCAGGATCGGCCGCGAGCCGGAACGCCTGCACCACCACCACCGCCGCTTCCGCATCGAGCAACGAACCACCACCTCGGCCACTGGCGGGGATGCCCCGGGCCCGGAGCGCCTCCACGATCGGGCCGATGGGTTTGTTGCTCCGGACCAGCACCGCGACCGAAGGCTCACCGTCGGACTGCGCGAGACCGTGTCGTTCGACCAACACCGCCGCCGCCTCCGCCGCGGATTCCGCGATCACCCGGTTTCGATCGCGTTCGTCGTCGATCTCGGGCAGGAACTGGACCATCGAACGACCCGCATGTTCCTTGACCGTGTCGTGAGTCTGGAAGAGCCGGCCGAAGTGGGCCGCCGCGGCGGACGAACGGAGAAGGACCGCAGGATTGGTCGCGATTCCCGTGAAGATCGCATTCACCAGATCGATGACCGCCTGGCTCGATCGATACGAGGTCGCCAGCGCGACGTCGTCGAAGTCGACCGGGCCGTCGGCGATCACTTCGTGCAGACGTTCGAGGATCGCGGGATCCCCACCCCGCCATCCGTAGATCGACTGCTTCACATCCCCGACCACCAGCAACGATCGCGGTCGTTCGCCGTCACCGCCGGAGAGGATTTCGGTCGCAATCGGCCGAATCGCCCGCAACTGGGTCGCCGACGTGTCCTGGAACTCGTCGAGGAGCAGGTGTTCGAGCGAGGTGTCGAGTCGGAACCAGAGCTCGGCGAGCGAGTCCGGCGTCGCCTCGCCGCGAACCGGATCCAGCGCCCGCACGAAATCGTCGAAGACCGCCAGTCGATGCCGTCGTTTCAGTCGACGAAGATGCGGCTCCACTCGCTCCACCAGATCGTGCAGGCAACTCGTGCGTCGCGCGAGGTTGCGGCGGTTGCCATCGACCGCGAGTCGGTGAAGTCGTTCGAGGGCGGGCACCAGCGAATCGGGAATCGGTTTCTTGTAGTACGTGCCCGTTCCCTCGGGGCCCGACGCGGCCACCAGGGTCGATTCCTGGATCACCCGCCAGATCTCTCCGTCGGTCTTCCCCGCGATCATCAACATCGCGGACAGACCGTTCACCGCCTTCAAGACCTGTTTTCCCAGCGCGGGATCGGCCGCGGCGAGGGCGGCGGCGACCGAATCGATCGCGTCGGCGTCCCGCGGCGGCATCGGCCAGTTCCAGGCGTCGTCGGTCGATTCCTCGGCCACGGCGAGCAGGCCGGAAATCGCTCGTTCGACGGTGGAGACCACCGCGACCTTGGTCGCACCACGACCGAGGGTCTCGAGGGTCGAGAGAAGTTCACCCTCGTCGGCGTCTTCGAGCGCGAGTCCGATGCCTTCCCGCAGCAACGCGGCGGCCTGGTCGGCGTCGGCCATGCGGGCCCCCACCGGCACCCCGGACGCGGTGCCGAGTCCGGCCGCCAGCGAGACGAAGAGACTGTCGAGGGTGCGGATCTGGAGGTCCGGCAATCGACGAACCAACTCATGCAGCAGCCGTGCGGCCGTCGCCTCGTCGACCGACCCGGTCTTGAATCGCCCGTCGCCCGCGGCTTTCGTGCGTTCCTTGGGATCCAGAACCAGCCCGGCCGCGTCGGTCAGCACCCGATCACGGATCTCCGCCGCCGCGGCCCGGGTGAAGGTGGTCGCGAGGATGGTCGAAGGATCGACGCCCGCGAGGACCAGGTCGAGATACCGCGCCGCGAGATTCCAGGTCTTCCCGGTTCCGGCCGAGGCCATGATCCGACGGTCGATGAAGGTGGCCTCGCTCATTCCCCGTCCTCCTCTTCACCGTCGGCGACCAACGCCATCGAACGCATGACCAGCGCCACCGGATCACCTTCGTAGGGCGCCTTGGCCTCGGGGGGATCGACGAAGTAACCAGCGCGGATCGATCGGACGATCTCCCGCGCGACATCCATGGCCTCGTCCACCAGCGGGTCGATCTTCTTCGACGGCATGACCTTGATCTTGGAGGGATCGCCGCCGACCACGAAGTACCCGGTCTGGATCTCGTCCGGACTCGGGGAGCCGGGGAGTCGGGAGGACGCGGCCCAGCGGTAGAGCGGCAGCTGGAGGTCGAGCCAGTCTCCGGTGTTCGACCGATAGTGAACCGCGTCGGGTCCCTTGCTCTGGTCGGAGGTCTTGAAGTCCAGAAGCTGCCAGCCTCGTTCGGGATGGTGATCGATCCGGTCGATGCGGCCGCGGATCGGCTGCGGTGCCTCATCGGGAACGTCCAGCGACTCCTTGATCTCGGATTCGACCTCGAAGACCCGCCAGCCCTCCACCGACCGTTCGACCTGGATCTCCGCCACTCGACGAAGTCGGGATTCGAGGATCCTTCCCTGCAGCCGCAGGGCCGCGGATGCGGCGTGCGTCCAGGCCGCCGGCCGACCGGAACCGGCCTCGACGATCCGACTGCGGATCGATCGTTCCATGCCGTCCAGCATCTCCCCGTGCACCGCATCGACGTCGAGCAACGGCGACCGACCCGCCCCCAGTCGATCGATCTCCAACCGACCGAACGCCTCGACCGCGTCGTGCAGCACCAGGCCGAACAGTCGGGGGTCGAACTCCTCGCCCATCGGCGCCTTCGCGTCCAACCGCAGGATCCGGCGGATCCAGAATCGATAGGGCGAGGCGAGGTAGTCGCGGAACGCGGTCGCACTCATGGTCGATGGTGGCTTGAGGGGCATGGACCCGGGGGCCGGAGGATTGAAACGTCCGAAGTCCGACGAGGCCGCGCGTCCCCCTCGACGTCGGGCGGGTGACTCGAACAGGTGCCCGACCCGCCGGGCGAGGTCATGGGCCACGGCCGTGGGAACCGCCGGGGAATCGTCGAGCCCACCGGAACCGGTCGCGGACCGAATGCCGGGGTCCACCACGCCGAACAGCAGACGCGACGGAAGCAACGGCTCTCCCAGAGCGTCATGCCGCGAGACCAGGAAACGAGCCTCGGGATCACGCCCGAGGATCGTGGTGAGCACCCATCGATCCCGCGCGGTCCGACGCCGATCATCCTCCAGCCCGAGTTCGGACCGAAGACCATCGGGAAGCAGTGGATCGTCCCGACGGCCGGGGACCGCGGCATCGTGCAGGCCGGTCACCAGGAATCGTTTCGCGGGATCGAACGGGGCCTCGAGCCAGCCGATGGTCTCGATCGAGTCCGCCGATCCCGGATCCGGCAGCGAACCCCGGCTCACGAGTTCCACCATCACCGCCATCGCCTCCGAGGCGTCGAGGGTCGGAACCAGGGGGCCGGGGATGGTCATGACCGCGGCCAGGGCGTCCCGAACCGCGCCGGTCGACGGGGCCGACCAGGCGCCCTCGTCGTGTTCATCATCGACCCGACGGAGGAGACCGAGAAGTTCATCCACCCATTCGGTCAGCGGCCGAGCCGCCACCGCCTCGTCCGGGGATTCACCGTGGCAGAACGGACCGAGCAGCGTCCGGCAGACCGCGTCCATCGCGGCCAGCGTCGATTCATGCTTGGGTTCGTTCGGCCATTTCCACCATGAGCCCCGCACCGTGGCCGGCAGATGTTCCGCGGACCATTCGGTGAGCGATGCCTCGGGGTCGCCGGTCACCAATCCGCCCCGGATCGCCCCGCCGAACGCGGGATCGGCGAGCAGATCCGCGAGGGCGCGAGTATCTCCCCCATCGCACCAACCGCGTATTCGATCGAGGGTTCGGGCGATCGGCGCTGACGAGAGTCCACGACCGGTCGCGAGATGAACCCGAATGTCCCGGGCCTCCAGTTCCCGCCGGATGCCGCCGCCGTCCGACTCGTCGGCCAGGATCACCGCGACCTCGTCGGGATCGATCGACGGCGGCAGGCCCGTCGGATCGTCCGGAGCGGCCGCGCGGGCGATGGCCTGCAGTTCCTGATCGAGCGCCGCCGCCTCGTCCAAGGGCGCCGCTTCCAGTCGAATCGACTCGATCGGCGGGCGGGGCGGAGCGGCGGCCCAGGCGTTCGGACCGATCGCGCCGAAGGAATCCAGGGCCGCGGACACCACGTCTTCGACGATCGCGAAAACCGACACCCGGCCCCCCGCCCGGGCGAGGGCGCGAATCAGTCGTCGATCCCGATTCGAGGGATCGACCAGGCCCAGCAACACCACGTCACGAGTCACCTGGACCGCGGCGTCGAGGCCGTCTCGTTCGACCGAGGCGATCGCGGCTTCGGCCGCGTCCTCGGGGGCGGCGAGTCCGAACGCCGCCAGTCGTTCCGTCGCCAGTCGCAGCCCCGCGGCGATCGCCCGGTGGCGGGCCGGATCACCGCCCAGAGTCTGGACTCCTTCCACAACCCGGTTCCAATCGATCCCACCGGCCCGCACCACTCGATCGGCCTCGATCACGGTGCGGGCGAGCGCCCTTCGCTCGAGACCATCGGCGTCCGGAGAGAGCAGGCGGGTCGTTTCATCCGAGTCGGAGAACGAGGATTCATCCACCGGAATCGGGGCCACATCGATCGCCCCCGACACCGCCGCGAGCCAGGTCTCGGGATCGGCAGCCGGTCGATCAGGAATCGACGCGATCAACGACGGCAGACTCGACGGGGTGATCGTGCGCGGCGGCACCACCAACCGACCCGATGCGGTGGCCGCGTCATCCAGCGCGATCAGGAACTGTCGCCCCGCCCGGCGGCCGGGCACCACGACCAGGACATCCCGGAGATCGATCTCGCCCAGATCGTCGACCGGCCGATCAAGCAGCCGCTCGGCCGCGACCGTGAGCGGATCGGTGAGTCCGAGCGAACACATCGCGATCTCGACCGCCTCGACCGCCGGTTCTGATTCCAGGTTGAATTCGTTCGGCATCAGACCACCCGCTCCGATCGTCCTCGTCATCAGCGTGCGACCACGCCATCATCGGGAAACGCGGCGGCCCGTGGGTTCTGAGCGGACCAATCGACCATTCATCCAGAATTCAGGGGCCGAGGGTCTGCAGCCGAACCGCCATTTCGCCGGGGACGAGCTCGAGATCCTTGACCAACACCCGGCGTCCGTCCAACAGGGGCACCACCGCCGACACCCGAACCTCCCCGGAACCGTCGAACCGAAGTCGATCATCACCCCGAGCGTACGCCTCGAGAGACCCGAGTCCCCGCTCCGTCAGGTCCAGGGGGCCGAGACGGGCGAAGGCGGGCAGAAACACGAGATCCCCATCCTCCAGTCGGACCTCGAACCGAATCGTGGACATGATTCCCAATCCGATCTGATCGGCGAGCAGGCCGACCTCGACCCAGCCGTCGCCGAACCTGATCCTGGGATCTGAAAAACCCTCGGGGAGCGAGACGTTCTCCCGGCTGTCGGCCCAGGGGACGAGCCGGTTCGCGAGCCAGGCGTTGAGGTCTTCCTCGCCCAACACGAATCCCCAGTTCTCCTGCTCGCGGACCTGGGTGAATTCCCGGCTCAACGCCTGCTCCAACCCCCGGCCACGGGCCACCGCGGCGGGCGAGGAATCACCGGCCTCGACCCACCAGCCGGGGCGATGCAAAAACAGGAAGACCAAGGTCACGAGTCCGAGTCCGAAGACCGGCAACAACCATCTCAACCATCGCCGGGCGGAACGCGATCCGACCTGGCGCCGCGACGGCGACACCGGTCAGTCGTCCATCCGGGCGATCACCAGGGTGTCGTTCTGGCCGCCGAAGCCGAAGTTGTTGGACAACGCGGCGTTCACCACGACCTCCCGCGCTTCGTTGGGAACGTAGTCCAGATCGAGATCGGGATCGGGATGGTGGAGATTCCGGGTCGGCGGGACCATGCCGTGCTTGATCGCCATGGCGCTGGTGATCAGTTCCACCGCGCCCGCGGCGGCGATCAGGTGGCCCATCATGCTCTTGATGGAGCTCATGGGAATCGCCGGGGCGAGCTCGCCGAAGACCCGTTTCACCGCCCGGGTCTCGATCGAGTCGTTCTCCTTGGTGCCGGTGCCGTGGGCGGAGATGTAGTGGATGTGGGGGCGACCATCCTCCTGGGTTCCGTGGGGATCGATTCCCGCCTCCTCCAACGCCTGCTCCATCGCCGCCCCCGCGCCCCGTCCGTCGGGCTGGATGTCGGTGATCCGGTACGCATCGCAACTCGAGCCGTAGCCGAGGATCTCGACGATCGGCGTGGCGCCGCGGTTTCGGGCGTGCGCGAGCGTCTCGAGCACCACCATGCCCGATCCCTCGCCCATCACGAATCCACCGCGGGTTCGGTCGAAGGGCTTCGAGGCCTCGGTCGGATCGCCGTCGTGCTGCGACATCGCGGTCAACCGGTTGAAACCGGTGACCCCGAGCGGATGGATCATGGTGTGGGTGCCACCCGAGAGCATGAGATCGGCATCGCCCCGCCGAAGAATGTCGGTGGCTTCACCGATGGCCTGGGTGCTGGCGGCGCAGGCCGTCAGGCAGTTGTAGGCGGGGCCGCGAAGGCCGAACTCCCGACCCAGGTGGGCCAGTGGCATGTTCGGTTCCTGCTCGATCTCGCGGATGGCGCTCATCGTCTTCAGCGCTTCCTCGACCCAGCGAGCGCCATCGACGCGACGCGTCTCGGCGTTCCAGCCGGCGATGTTGCTGCCCGCGTAGTTGTCGAAGTCCAGGACGCCTTCGCCCGCGCCCAGGTAGAGGCCGGCCCGAAGCGGATCGAAGTTGCCGGCGGCAAGGCCGGCCTGCGTCCACGCCTGCCGGGCCGCCCCGAGGGCGAACTGCACGTTGAGGCCCGCATCGGCATGGACCGCCGGGTCGTCGACGAAGTCATCGACGTTGAAGTCCCTCACCTCCGCGGCGAACTTGGTGGGGAAGGTCGCGGCATCGAAGCGGGTGATCGCCGCCATGCCGCTGTCGGCGGCCATGAGCCGCTTCCAGACCGTGTCGAGGTCACACCCGAGGGGCGTGACCCATCCCATGCCGGTGATCACGACTCGTTCGTCGTCGTTTCGCTGGACGGTCATCGGGAATCCTCCTCGTCGACGCGGGTCAGGACCACCGCGGCGGACTGTCCTCCGAGATTCGTCGTGAACACCAGGATCGCCCCGAGGTCGGCCTCGCAGGAGTCGGCCGCGGCGGCGTCGAGTCCCTCGATCGAACCGGCGTTGACCCGGGCCGGAAGTCGCTGCTGCTCGATCGCCTTGGCGGCGAGCGAGACGGAGACGGCACCCATTCCCGCTCCACACAGTCCGAAGACCGGTATCGGGAGAATCATCGGTATCTCGGGAAGCCGGTCGCCGAACACGGCCTTCATGCCGCGTCGATCCGCCGCGTCCACGTCGGGGATCCCGGTACCGCTTGGAACGATGGCGTCGATGTCGGCCGGTTCGAGCTTCGCGGCTCGCAGGGCCTGACGGATCGCGCTTTGGAGCCCCGGGTCGTCTTCGGCGAACTTCATCCCGATGGTGTCCGGGCAGTCGGACTGCGCCGCACCGAAACCGGAGACTTCGGCGTAGATCCGAACCCCGCGTTCACGAACCGAGTCGAGGGCCTCGAGCACGAGGATTCCACCCCCTTCGCCGGCCAGCGTGCCGTCGGCATCGGCGGCGTAGGGCCGCACCGCCTCGTGCGCCGTCGCATCGTCATCGCCGGTCTCGGCGATTCGTTCGGCAAACTGCTGGCGAAGCAGGGCCATCGGGTTGAGCTTCGAGTCACAACCGCCGGAGAGGCAGACGTCCGCGGCCCCCCGCTGGATGACCCTCATCGACTCGCCGATCGAGAGGGTCGCGCTCGATTCGGCGCAGGTGATGGTGTTCGACGGCGCCTGGCAGTCATGGATGATCGTGACGTGGCACGCCAGCATGTTGGGCAGGTACTTCAGGAGCCAGAGCGGGGTCAGGTTGCCCATTCCCTGCTCGCCCCAGGTCGCATAATCGAAGTCGCCGTCGGCGTCGACCGATCGGGCGAGGGCCATGGAGAGTTCATCGATGTCGGCCGCGATGAGCCCCGCGCCGATGTGGCATCCCATGCGATTGGGTGCGATCGTGGGAGGCTCTTCGTCACCCGCAGCCTTGGTGACCAGACCGGCGTCGGCGATGGCGGCGGCGGCGCCGCCGACCGCGAACTCGGTGTCGCGGGCCATGACCTTGGTCGCCTTGCGGTACGACTTGGGCACCGCGTCCCGAACGTTGAAGAGGTCCTTGGAGATCCCCCCACCGTGGCGGCTGCGGAAGCCGCTGGCATCAAAGGCTTCGATTCGGGAGATGGCACTGCCACCTTCGCAGGACTTCTCCCACATGGCATCGATGCCGACCCCGACGGGCGTGATGGGGCCGAGACCGGAGATGACGACGCGACGTTGGGTCCTGGACATGGGATCGCGAGTGTAGCCGATGGCGGGGAGCGGAACCCGGGACCAGGGGTCCATCAGCGGCACCGCAGGAAGGCCGGCCGGGCTCAGCCGCGACTTCGACGACGGACCAACCCGATCGCGGCGACGGCCATGACGGCCGCCGGTCCGGGGACCGGGTTCGAGTTCGCCTCGTAGTCGTAGGTCACCGTGATGCTGCCGCTGTTCAACTGAGCGTAAAGACTGTCCAGATCCAGGCCACTCACGTCGTTCGGATTACCCGGGCCTTGACCCGTACCGAAGCTGCCTCCCATGACCGCATTCCACATGAAAGTCCAGGATCCCGATCCCGTGACCGCCTGGGCCAGATCAGACCAGGCGCTGGCGTCCATCGAATCTTCCAGAGCCCACGTCGCCGTGACCAAAAAGGTCTCGGAGAACGCGGTGTTGGCCTCCGTGCTGCCAGCGCTGGCTCCATTACCCGCCTCGTTCTGCAACCAGCCATCGGTCGAGTTATAGAAGAAGTAGCCGAAAGCACCCATGCCACCGCCGGTCCCCAAAATGGAGTCACCGGGATCATCATTGGTCATGCCACCAATCTCGAAGTTGAGATTGAAATCAAAGGCGATGCCGACCAGTGAACCGAGGCTCGAGTCAAACTGGTCGATCTGGGCATCCCAGGTGTCCGCTGGAAAGGCCACGAAATCGCGTTCCGCATCGAGATCGACATCGACGGCCAAGAAACCGTAGTCATGGCTGTACTGGATGGTGTCGGCGTGGACGGAAGTGGCAACCAACAGCGCCATGGTGGTGCAAATGATAACTCTGGTGCTCATGAAATCTGTCTCCTCGCGTCTGGATGGTGGGAACGGGAGCCCTACTGGGAACGGGAACCCTATTGGGAACGAGAACCTACTGGAAACCAGGTGCAAACGTGACGTCTTTCGCCTTTGATGGCGGGTGAGATGCGAGGAAGTCGTATCGACCCTGATGTTTTCGGCCGCAAAGCGTCCTGGTCACACGCCGCGGAACCGTGCTCCCTCACTCCTCACTTCAGGCGGTGTCATCCCGCATCCGGCGGGCGATCAGCATCGCCATCTCCAGGGCCTGCTCGTAGTTGAGCCGGGGATCGACCTGGGAGCGGTAGGCGTGGCCGAGGTCCGCGTCGGCCAACCCTCGGGCGCCTCCAACGCATTCGGTGACGTTCTCCCCGGTCAGCTCGAAGTGCACGCCACCGAGTCTCGTTCCGCAGGCCTCGTGGATCTCGAACGACCGTTCGAGCTCATGGAGGATGTCGTCGAAGGACCGGGTCTTGACCGCAGTTCCGGCGATCGAGCCTGATGTTGGCGTGACCGTCCGAGTGTTTCCGTGCATCGGATCGCAGACCCACAACGGCTCTCGGCCCGCGTCCCGCACCGCTTCGATCACCGCAGGCAACCCCTCATCGACTCCATCGCGGCCGAACCGGTGGATCAGGGTGAGCCTTCCGGGTTCCTGCTCCGGGTCGAGGATCTCCGCCAGTTCGACCACCTTCGACGGCTCGATGCCCGGTCCGATCTTGACCGCCACCGGATTCCGAATCCCGGCCATGTAGGCCACGTGACCGCCAGTGGGATCCGCGGTCCGGAGTCCGATCCACGGAAGATGGGTCGACAGGTTCCACCATCCATCGCGATGGGGTACCCGCCGCGTGAGCGCGGCCTCGTACTCCAGCAGCAGCGCTTCATGGCTGGTGAAGAAGTCGACGCGGGAGAGATCCTGCACCCGAACTCCCGCCAGCGACTCCATGAATCGAAGCCCTTCGCCGATCGACTCCACCATCCGCTGGTAGTCGGCGGCGAGTGGTGAGTGGTGAACGAAGTCGAGATCCCAGTATTCCGGATGGTGCAGATCGGCGAAACCGCCGTCGACCAGGGACCGGATGAAGTTGAGGGTCATCGCCGAACGGCCGTGGGCCTGAAGGAGCCGCGCCGGATCGGGGATCCTGCTGGCCGGATCGAAACGGGGCCCGTTGACGATGTCGCCGCGATAACTCGGGAGTTCGACGTCACCCCGGCGTTCGGTCGAAGTGGATCGAGGCTTGGCGTACTGACCGGCGAAGCGACCGACCCGAATGACCCGCCGACGTCCGCCGTGGGCGAGTACCAGGCTCATCTGGAGAAGGATCTTCAGCCGGGCCGCGATCGATTCGGAGGCGCACTCGTCGAATCGTTCCGCGCAGTCTCCGCCCTGGAGCAGGAAACGATCACCCCGCGCAGCCTCGGCGAGCTGGGACTTGAGCTTCTCGATCTCCCAGCTCGTGGTGAGCGGTGGCAGAGATCCCAGGGACGCGACGGTCTCTCGAAGCCGATCGGCGTCGGGATATTCGGGTTGCTGGGCCGTCGGAAGATCCCGCCACACCTCGGGGGTCCAGTCGTCGGGGATCGGATTCTCGGGGGCTTGAGACATGCCGAAATCGGGCCTCAGGGGTGAATCGACCGTCTTTCGGCCGGGAATCAATGCGGGCGACAGGAATCGAACCTGCACGGGGTTTCCCCCACGGGAACCTAAATCCCGCGCGTCTGCCAATTCCGCCACGCCCGCGGAAGGCCGTATCCTACGGTCGTGGTCGTGGATTCGACCGAATCAATCGCGAAACGTCTCCCGACCCCGTGGTCGGCTGCCTCGGAGACATGCCATGGGACTCAGTCGGGTCGCTTCGCTCCATCTCGTGCCCCTGATCACCCGAATCGTGCTTTGCGCGGTGTTCGTGCCGATCGGCTGGAACAAGATCATGACCACGGACACCTTCACCGGCGAGGAAGCCGTGACCATCAGGCGGCTGATGAGTGAGAGCCCGATGGAAGTCGCCCCCCCCGAAAATGCCCTGGACACGTCGGCCGAGACCTCGCCCGCGGAAGACATCGAAGCCCGACGGGTCTACAGCCTGGCCTTCATGCTTGATTCTCACGGCGTTCGATACCCCGTGATCGCGGCCTGGTTGACGGCGACGGTGGAACTCGTCGGCGGTGGCCTTCTGCTGATCGGGCTGTTCAGTCGAGTCTGGGGCATCGGGTTGGCGATCGCCATGAGCGTGGCNTTTGCCTTGACGAGTTGGCCCATCATTTCCNACGTCGGACCATTCGCGCTGGAAATGCCCGTATTCAACAGCGCCACGGCCCAAATCGCGTTGGCNNCCCTGGGACTCGGAATTTTTCTCGGGGGACCTGGCGGTATCGCGATCGACCACGGGATCTTCGGTCGACACCATCGTGACCACGGAGCGACTCGGGAAGAGGAAACGCCAGCCGACTGATTCAATCCGGACTTGGAAATCATGGAAATAAGGCTCTCTTTCCTCACCGCCTCGATGAGCCCATGACTTTTGCCCGGACCATGAGAGCCGGACGAAATGATCGTTAGACTCAACGATCCCATGGCGGAAACGAGCACCAATCTTCCCGAGGAATCGAACGAGCAAGGAACGTCGCAGGCTCGCGTCGCGACGCCGCTCGCGTGGTCGACCTCCATCCTCCTGCACCTTGGCATCCTTCTCGTGGCATCGGTCATCACCTGGAGCATCATTCGAACCCCGGATGATCGCCCGATCGTGGTGCTCAGCAGTCCCGACGCAAGCCAGACCTACGAAGCCGTCTCGAGTCTCGCCGCGGAACCCAGCGAAGCCGCGCCCGCGGGTGGCGCGACCTCGGTCGCGTCGACCAAGCCGGTGGAAGCGGCGGACCTCGCGGAACTCATGATGTCCGCCGACGATCTCCTGGCCTCCTCGACCGTGCTTGCTGCAGAGCCCGGCTCCGGAGAGATGCCGGGCGTCTCCTTCGGCGGCGTCTCGGCTCCGGCCGCGACCCGGATCGTCTTCGTGGTCGACGCCAGCGGTTCGATGATCGGAGCCTTCCCGGCCGTGGTGCGGGAAGTCGAACGAACACTTCGTCAACTCGACCCCCGACAATCGTTCTCCCTCGTGCTCTTCCGGGAAGGCGAGGTGCTCGGTCTCGCGGACCGTGGCGGCAAACTCCGACCGGCGACCGCTTCCGCGGTCGACGATGCCTCCGGTTGGATGCGGGACCAGACTCCCAAGGGCCGGAGCGATCCGAGCGCCGCCCTTCGCCGAGCCTTCAATCTCGACCCCCAGGTCATCTACGTGGTGAGCACCGACATCACGGGGGCCGGTGAGTACGAGATCGACCGCGAAAGCCTCTTCGGCCTGCTCGATGAACTGAACCCTCGCGACGGTTCCGGTCGCCGCGACGCGCTGATCCGCTGCATCCAGCTTCTCGACGAGGACCCCCTCGGAACACTGCGAGAAATTGCCGATCGACACGGTGTCGACGGCGACCGCTCAGACAGCGGTTTCGCGTTCATCGACCGCGAATCACTCGGCCTCGACTGAATCCCCGGTCGCCCTGCCGCGACCATCAATCGTGATTCCGACCATTCGGAACATCGGAGATCTGACGCGTGTCCACCCTCCAGTCCAGCAATCCACGCCTTCGCCGCCAGATGATCACGACCCTGATCGTGGTCGGAGGCCTTGCCTCCACCGCCCTGGCTCAGGAAAACGCGGAGGCCACGAGCTTCGCCGAGGCTTTCTTCATCTCCTACAGCACGGATGCCTCGGGCGCCAAGAGCATCGAGTGGTTGGGAAGCCTCGTGATCTGGACCCTGATGGCCACCAGCGTCGCGAGCATCGGCCTCATCGGCCAGCTCGCCTTCGCCTTCAAGCCCGAACGGATCGNACCCCAGGCGGTGGTGAAACGAGCCGCCGAATACCTCGCCAACGGCCGATTCCGCGAAGCACTCAGCATGCTGAGCGAGCCCGGATCCGAAAGCGACTTCTCCAGCATGCTGAAAGCCGCGCTCGAGCGAGCTCCCGGTGGTCACGTGGCGATGGAGGCCGGCCTCGAAGTCGCGGCCACCGAAGTCCTGGCGAACCGAGTTCGCCGGGTCGAGATTCTCAACGTGATCGGACAGGTCAGCCCGATGCTCGGCCTCTTCGGAACCGTCTACGGCATGATCCTGGCGTTCCAATCGATCGTCTCGACCGGTGGCAATGCCGATCCCGTGCTGCTCGCCGGCGGCATCGGCACCGCCCTGGTCACGACGTTCTGGGGACTGATCGTCGCGATCCCCGCCCTCTCCGGGTACGCGGTGCTGCGAGGCCGGCTCGACGCCACGCTCGCCGAAGCGGTTTCCGAAGCCGAGACCCTGGTCGAGCGATTCCGCCCGAAGCCCGCCAGCCGGGAGAAGACCGGCGGTGACAAGCGGAAGTCCGAGGCCGCCCGCAGCGGCGCCCGCCGTTCGTCGAAGCCGGAAGAGGAACGGAAGCGTCCCGCGGCCGAGACCGAGGAGGACGAGGAGGGCGACTCGTGAGCGTCGCCTCCGGACTTGGAGTCGGCCGACCGGTGAAGACCGGTGCGAACCTCACGCCGATGATCGACATGACGTTTCTCCTCGTGGTCTTCTTCATCCTCGTTTCGCGGATCACCAGTGTGGAACAGGTGCCGCTCGAACTCCCTTCGCCGATCAACCCGGCCGCGAACCCGGCGCCCGAAGCCCCGAGAATCGTGGTCAATGTCCCGGCCGATGAAGAGGGTCGGCCGGTGGGCGCGATGTTCGACCAGCAGGTCTACACCCTCGATCCGACCGGCCTCGGAAAGCTTGCCAGCACCGTGGCCGGCCGCCTGGAGTCGATTCCCGAGCTTCAGGTCAACCTCCGCGCCGATCGTCGACTCCGGTACGACGTGGTGGAGCCGGTCATGGACGCCCTCGCTCGAGCGGGTGGTCTCGCCGGACGCCGGGAAGGCGTTCGAGTGAACCTCGTGATTCAAATCGAAGAAGCGGGAGACGCCTGATGGCTCGTCGAAGACGGCTACCCGATCCCGCCAGCGCGGAACTGAACCTCACCTCGATGATCGACGTGGTGTTCCAACTTCTCATCTACTTCATCGTCGGCACGAGTTTCGCCATGGGCGAACAGTCCTATCGCATGGACCTCCCGGAACGACGAGGCAGCGCCCCGATCGATCCGCTTGAACTCGATGACGACCCGATCATCATCCAGGTGCTGGGCGGAGGTCGGATTTCGGTGCCCGGTCCGTGGAGCGGACCGGCGAGCCTCGACCAACTCACCCCCTTCCTGCAACGACAACGCGCCGACCGTGGCGGACTCATCGAAATCGATGCTCCGATCAAGGTTCGCCCCGGCGCCGCCGTCGCCTGGGGAGATGCGGTCGAAGTCTTCAATGCGGCGGTCTCCGCCGGCTACGAAACCGTCGGCTTCGACGAGTCCGGCGGCTGAGCCGTCGCGACCCGTCGCCAACGACGACCGCGGCCCCACCCCATCCACAGGTTCGAGAGATGAAGATCAACCACATGCGTCCAACCGCCATGAACCTCACCGTGCTGCGAAACCGGACCCGGAATCTCGCGGCCATCACCGCCTTGCTGATCACCGGAGTCTCTCCCGCGATCGCGGCGATTCCCGCCGGTACGACTTCGAAGCCCGTCCTGCAGGCCGCGGGCGATGGACCGGATCTCGCTCGACGGGCGACCGAAGATGCCGCCATCGCCGCCGCCCGGGACGAAGTCGACCGCAGCGAGGCAAGGCTCGATGCCGCGGCCGCCGCCCTGCGACTTGACCTGCCCCCCCGCGTCCGAACCCGTCTCTGGTGGGCCACCGCCGAGCCCGCGATGACCACCCGAGCGGTGGAAGCCGCGAACCGGGCGGATGCCCTGGCTTCCGCCACCTTCACCGACATGCTGGTCTCCGACGCCCCGGCCAAGGAACGACTGCAGGCTCGAGCGTCGGTGATCGGNGCCACCGCCCGTCTGCTTCGTGAAAGAGCCGGCATCATCGCCCCCGAGGANTGGAGCGACCGACTTGCCGCGTACCGACGCGAACTGGCAGACGCCCCCAACCAGACCAGCAAGATCGATGGCCCGACGCTTTTGATCGTCGCCGCCGCCACGCTGGCCGCGGATCCTTCCGCGACCGATGCGGCCCGAGAGTTTCAAATTCGCGCGGGCTCCCAGCCACAGGGCATCGACGCCATGGAATTCGCGTTGATCGGCGCCATCCTTGATGANCAGACGCGAGGACGCGGCCTCGATGCGCCCACCCGGGTTCGAGCCTCCGAACGGCTCCTGGCCGATGCACGCCCCGCGGGTGACCGGCTGCTGCTCGGCGGCATCCAACTTCGTTCGCGATTGGAGGCGGGTGAGAGCCTGACCGCGGCGAGTGACGCGACCCGACGCTCCATGATCTCGGCTCGAAGCCTCGATGCCGCCGACCGCGTCCGACTTCTTCGAGCCCTGGCAGCCATGGTGGCGGCATCGGCCCCCGAAGATGAAGCCTCCTCGAAGCTCCCCCCTCTTGCGGCCCTTGGACGACTGGCGCCGGTGCTTGCGTCCACGGATCCTGGGGCCGGAAACCGACCCGAGGTCGAATCCCTGCTCGCCCGGGCCATGTCGTCACCGATCCCGACCATCCGGGCCGAAGCCCTGCTTGACGGCGCGACCATCGCCATGCGNAATGGCGATGCCGTGACCGCTCGTGATTCGATCGCGTCCATGGTGGAGACGCTTCCATCACATCCCAAGGCGTCGACCGCCGCGAGTCTCGCCGTACGATTGGCTGATTCCAGCGGAGATGCCGCGATCGCGGATGACATCTCCACCCGGATGCTGAAATCGCTGCCCGATCATCCGGACCGGGATTCCTGGCTCATCGCCCAAGGCCGACGCGCCGGAACTCGGGGCGACATTGCCACCGCTCGAGCCGCCTACGAATCGATTCCCGCGACCTCTCCCCTGCTGGTCGAAGCCACGATTCGTGATCTTCAACTCGATTTCGAGACCATGCGAAGGATGAAGCAGAACAGCGGGCTGACCCGAACCCTCGCCCGTCTCGACGGCATCGACTCATTGATCTCCGAAGACGTCCGGGTCGCCCTCCGGGTCGAAGCCGACCTGATGCGAATCCAGGCTTTGGAAGGCCTCGGAAGATCAAGTTCCGCCGCGGAAATCGCGGCCCGGTACGTCGATCCCACCATCCTTCCGGAATCACTTCGAATCGATGCCGTGCGGATCGCCACCGTTTCCCTGCGAAATGCCGGGCGGACGGAGGAAGCCAATCAATTGCTGGCCGCACTGGCTCGCGTCGAACCCGACGCTTCCAGCCAGATCACCGGCCGACTGCTCGCGCAGGCGACGGATGCCATCCTCGCCGCCATCGATCGCAACGATCGAGAAGACGCCCGCAATCGGGCCCAGTCGGCGCTTCGGACCAATCCAATCGACCTTGATCGGGTGATTGCAACCGCTACTGCTGATCCGANCACCGGGGTTCGACTCGGTTGGCTCCTGGCCGCCTCCGGCGATCGGGCGACCGCCCTCCGCCTGGCCGACGCGATCATCGCCGAACGTCCCTCGGCGATGGAAGCGATCCACCTTCGAGCGGTGCTGCTCGGCGGCCGGCTGGATTCGATGGGACGCACTCGCAAGCCGCCCTCCACCGAAGATGCCGGAAGGGCCGTGACCGACCTCCGAAGAATCGCCAAGGGAACCGGGCGAGGCTCCATCTGGTGGTGGCGTTCNGAAATCGAACAACTCGAGATCCTGGTGTCTCTCGGACGAAATCTCGATCGGATTGAAACCCGCATCGAACGTATTCGGAAGGAATTCGCCGACCTTGGCGGGCCTGATTTCGAACGTCGAATCAATGCCCTCCGGCCGGTGATCGCGGAAGCCCGGCGACGGGTCGGAGACTGATTCCACCCCGGTCCTCGGTTCGACTCATGACATCGACCCGCGAGTCGGCAGATCGGCCTTCCGGCCGGAATCCACCACCGCCACCCGATAGTCAGGGGAGCTGCCTGAGCTCGTCGCGAAGAATGGCGGCCAACTCGTAGTTCTCGGCGGAGAGGGCAGCCTGCAGGCGACGTTCGAGTTCGTATCGCTCGCTGGAAGGCAATTGCGGCTGAAGAACGTCTCGCATGCCCTCGAGCATCGCGATCTCGGCCGGCTCCTCGACCCCCTCCCCCAGATCCGCTCGAATATCGGCNACCGCTGCGTCCAGAATCCGCCTTGCCTCTCCAACTTGATCTTCTCGAAGGGCGGCAAGGGCGGCAGCCCTCGCTCGGGTCGCCAAGACCTGGGGTCGAAACTGATCCAGAACCCCGCGATCCGTGGCCTCGGTTGCCTTCNCACGACACAACTCGAAGACCCGCAGATTGCGAGTCGTGTCTCGAACCACCAATTCATAGGCCTCGAGCGAGAGAAGCGCGACGTATCGCTGATGGATCTGGACCGCCTCGGTCCGCAACGCGGCCGCCAGTTCCGCGTCGATCTGCAGATCCGGCTCCGCGAGGAGCCTGGCCTCCACCATCTCCAACCGATCCTCACCTCCATCCGGCCGACCATCCCGCTCCATTTGGAGGATTCCAAGCTCCACCCGGACCTGAATCACGGTTCGATCGTCTTCGAGTTCGAGAAATCGAACATTGAGCCGTTCCGGATCGAAAACCCACTCACCAAGGATCAAAGTCAGATCGCCGTGCAAAACGAAGCTCCTCACGGGGTGATGACGGGTTCGCGGACCGGGCAATGGTAACGATCGTGCGTGCGATGCCGAGTCTTCCGGCTGGGGGTGGCACCCGAGAAGCGTCTATTGGCCAAAAGTTCTTGACGCGTTGCAGATTGGTGCATGGTGGAGCCGAAGCCCCTTTCAGGGAGTAGGAAACGGGTTTTCCGCCTCCATCGGAACCCACAGAAGGAGACGACCACGACATCACGATCATCTTCCTGCGAATTGGGCCTTGAGTCCAGAACCGAGACCTCTATACTTCGGGGGTCCTGGGAGGGACACGACCAAGGTCAGTGAGTCTGGGAGGGCTCACCGATCATCAAGGTCTACCGGTTCAGGGGTGCTCCCCCTTGAAATCGTTTTGGAGGTTGGTCGGACATGGAGTGTGTCCGATTGAAAGAGGTTAAGGGACTATGTCTAGAAGTGCCGTACAGTCAGAGCTGCAGTTGTATTTGCGCGAAATCAACGGGATACCACTTCTCAATCCACGAGAAGAGCGGGAACTCGGTTGGTTGATCGTCAATGACGGCTGCCCCGAGTCGAAGGACCGGATGATCCGGTCGAATCTTCGGCTGGTGATCGCTATTGCAAAGAACTACTCCAATCGCGGCCTGCCGCTGCTCGATCTCATCGAGGAAGGCAACATCGGCCTGATTCGTGCCGTCGAGGGATTTGATCCCGCACAGGGCGCTCGCTTCAGTACGTATGGGTCCTGGTGGATCAAGCAATCCATCAAGCGGATGCTGGTCAACGCTTCGCAGCCGATTCATATTCCGGCGTACATGGTCGATCTCATCGGGAAGTGGCGGCATGCCGCCGCTCGCCTGACCGAGGATCTCGGCCGCTCGCCGAACAATGAAGAGATGGGCGAAGCTCTGGAAGTACCACTCCGGAAGGTTCATGCCATCCGGCGTGCCATGAAGGCGGTTTCCTCGAGCAATCAGGCTCCCGCGGGGCGGGATGGCGAGGCGGCGGACTTCGCCGAACTCTGCGCCGNCTCGCGCAATGCCCAGCCCGAATTTTCGGTGGAGCGTCGCGAGGATTTCGACATGATTCTTCGCCTGCTCGAATCGATCGACGAACGGGACGCCCGAGTCATTCGCCTGCGTTTCGGACTCGAGGGTCAGCCGCCGCTCACCCTCAAGGAGATCGGCCTCGAAGTCGGCCTCACCCGCGAGCGGGTTCGTCAAATCGAGATGGAAGCGCTTCGTCGACTCCAGACCCAGATGCTCGATGACCGTCCGGGACGTTTCGCTCGACCACTGCCGGACGCGCCCAACGCCTCCCCCGTCCGAATCGGACGCGGCCGACGAGCCTCGACCGGCTGAGGCCGGTGGGTTCCACCCCCTGAACATGAAACGAGCCCGTCTCCTCGGAGACGGGCTCGTTTTCTTTTTTNCATCCGGCCGGGCGTCAGGCCGGCAAAGAAAGGTCGAAGCAGGCTCAGGGCCGCTTGTAGAACGGAAGATCAATCACCGTGGCCGGCGAACCGCCACCAAGATCGATCTCGACTTCGGTGCCCGCCACCGCCAACGCGGTGGGAACGTNGGCCATCGCGATGGGGTGACCAAGGGTCGGACTGGGGCAACCGCTGGTCACCTGGCCGACGGCCTCGCCCCCATGCCTCACTTCCATCCCCTGACGGGGGCTTCTTCGCCCCTCGAGGGTCAATCCAACAAGTTTGCGGGCCGGGCCGTCCGAGGCGATCTTCTGCANGGCGTCCTGTCCGATGAACCGTCCCTCCTGGGGATCTGATTCACCCTTGTCGACCTTCACGGCGAAGTTGAGCCCGGCGGAAATGGGATCGGTCTGATCGTCGAGTTCATGGCCGTAGAGCGGCATGCCAGCCTCCATCCGAAGGCTGTCTCGAGCCCCCAGGCCAGCCGGTCGAACCACTCCACCTTCACCACCGACATCCTTGAGGAGCATTCCGAGAGCCTGGCGGGCGAACTTGGCNCCCAGAATCACTTCCACGCCATCTTCCCCGGTGTAGCCCGTCCGGCTCACGATGATCTTCATCACCAGCACGTTCTTCACGGTGAATCGATACCGCTTCAGAGTGGGGATTTCACGGGAGACTCCGCCGATCAGATCCATCACCTTCGGGCCTTGGATCGCGACCATGCAGGTCGAGATCGTCTGGTCATCAAGCTTGAATTCGAGGCTTTCCGCCGCCTTCACCTGCTCGAAATGCTCCAGGATGCGAGCTCGATTCGCCCCGTTGCAGACCACCAGGTAGTCATCCTCGGCGAAGCTGTAGACCAGGACATCATCCAGACAGCCGCCCTGCTCGTTGCAGACCAGGGAATATCGCACCTGACCGGGAACCATGCCTCGAATCAAACGGGTGCAGACCCGATCGAGGAAACGTCGGGCATGACGCCCTGAAATTCGAAGGCGGCCCATGTGCGAGACATCGAAGAGGCTGCCACTGGATCGCGTCCAGAGATGTTCCTCCCCGATGGAGCCGTAGTGGAGCGGAAGTTGCCACCCGGCATAGGGGACGAGTTTCGCCCCTTGCTCGACGTGAAATGCCTGAAGCGGCGACGACTGGAGATCGGCGGTATCGGTCATGGCGGCACAGTAGCGATGCGGGTGCCCTCTCGCCACCAATCGACATTCCGTTCGTAGGGATCAGGGGATCTGGAGGAAGCCGCGAATCCGAGGCTTCACTTGCCCCGGCCCCTCCTGAAATCGACGTTTGGGCAGCGGCCCCGAGGGGGTCGCCCCCAGGGAGATGAGAAGGAGTTACGTCATGCCCAATCAGACCCACGCCACCAACGAGAATGATCGAGGGACCCTCTTTCGGCTTGCGATGGTGGCCATTGCAGCCGGCCTCCTGTTCGCCGTCTTCGTCTGATTCAGATCGACCTTTGAACGTGGCGACCGCCACCCAGTCACCAGAACCCCCGCGACCGCGACGCCCCGGCGTCGCGGTCGCCACGTTCCGTGACGGGTCCGCGGTATCCTTCCGTTCTCCATGCGACCGTGTCCTCCGAACTCCAGCCCCCCGTCGACTTCAGCCCTTGCGGGCCGCAGATCGTCGCAGGCGCCCTCCGCCGAACGCGGCGGACGAGTTCCCGGCCGATTCCGGCTGCTGGCCGTTCTGCTGATGATGCTCGGCGGTCTCTGGTGTCCCGTGGTCGCAACGGCAGCCCCGGGGATCTGGCAGGAGATCGAGGACGAGACCTACGCGGATCGACCGATTTCCGAAGTGGACCTCGAAGGCCTCGAACGGGTCCAGGAGAGACTGGTCCGGAACAACCTCCGAACCGCGAGCGGACAACCATTTGAAGCCGGGACCATTCGGGAGGATGTGGCGACCCTCTATCGACTCGGCCAGTTCGAGACGGTGACCGCGGATGCCATCCTTCAAAACGATGGCAGCGTTCGAGTGGTCTTTCGGCTGGCCGAACAAGCGATCATCCGCGAAGTCCAGACCGTCGGGAACACCCTGGTCTCGGACCAGGAACTGCGAGCGGAGATTCCGCTCTACGCGGGTGGCCCACGTGATGACTTTCTGGTTGAACAGGCCCTGCTGCGAATCAAGGACCTGTATCGCACCAAAGGGAACTATCTCGCCGAAGTGCGAGTCGATGAATCGAGACTCGAGGACGCGGGGATCCTGATCTTCGTGATCGTCGAAGGGCCTCGGGTTCGAATCAAGGAAATCGAGTTCGTCGGCAATCGTCATTACGACGCCGCCGAACTGGGCTCCAAGATCCAGACCAAGCCGTCGATCCCCTTCTTCCGCAAGGGGGAACTCGATCCCAATCGATTGATCGACGATGTCGCCGCGCTCGACGCCTTCTACAAGGCCCGCGGATGGGTCGACGTACGAGTCGATCACCGCGTGATGCTGAGTCCGGACTCCAAGAACGCCAAGGTCGTCTTCGTGGTCGACGAAGGACGTCGCTACCGTCTCCGCCGTATCGACATCACTTCACTGGGCGGATCCGATTCACCCTTGAATCTGTTCACCAGCGAACAGTTGCTCTCCCTCGCCAAGCTCCGACCGGGAGCCCCCTACGAACGGCCACGAGTGGATGGCACCATCGACGCCATCCGCGATGCCTACCGGCAAATGGGTTTCGTGGACGTCCAGGTCTCCGAGCAGAGCGTCCGGGTCGGAGAACAAGCCGAACTCGACATGCTCATCTCCGTTCAGGAGGGCCGCCAATCCACCACGGGCCTGATCCAGATCCAAGGGAACTTCCTCACCAAGGACAAGGTGATCCGCCGCCTCATCCGCGTTCGTCCCGGCCGCCCGCTGGACGGAATCCAGGTCAACGATGCGGAGAATCGAATCAATGCGACCGGACTCTTCAACGACGTCCGGGTCGCGGTCCAGCAACCGGAAGTCGACGACCCCGAAGTCCGCGACATCATCGTCGAGATCAAGGAACGAAACACCGGTTCCTTCAACTTCGGCGCCGGTCTCGCCTCCGACAGCGGAGTCTTTGGAGAGTTCTCGTTCCGCCAGCAGAACTTCGACATCGCGGACTTCCCCATGACGGCCGAAGAACTGCTCGCCGGGCGGGCGTTCCGCGGTGCCGGCCAGGCGTTCGACCTCTCTCTGGCGCCCGGCAACGAAGTCAGTTTCTACAACCTGTCCATCACCGAACCGCATCTCTTCGAGAGCGACATCTCGGCCCAGGCTTCAGGCTACTACCGCACCCGCATCTACCGGGAATACGACGAGTCGCGACTCGGAACCTCGCTCACCCTGGGCCAACGGCTGGGTGACGTGTGGGTGGGCAACGTCTCTGCGGGTCTCCAGCGGGTCGAACTGACCAACTTCACCGACACCACCACACCGATCCAGAGCTACGACGATCGAGGCCCCGATCTCTTCGCCCTGATGACCGGTTCACTTCGACGAACCACCTTCAACGACCCCTTCCGACCCAGCAAGGGATCCGCGGTCACCCTGGCGGTCGGCAAGGCGATCCCACTTCAGGGAGAGGTCGACTTCTGGCAGATCGATGCGGCTTTGACGAGTTTCATCAAGATCAGCGAGGACTTCCTCGGCCGGAAACAGGTCCTGAAATTGAAGACCGAGGTCGGCTGGATCTTCGCGGGCAATGCGCCGACCTACGAGAAGTACTACCTGGGCGGTCGGAGTTTCCGAGGCCTCGACTTCCGAACGGTCAGTCCGAAGAGCACCGAGTCCTTCACGGGTGCCACCATTTCACCCGAACCGGTGGGTGGAGACTGGCTGTTCTTCGCTGGAGCGCAGTACGAAGTCCCGCTGGTCGGCGAAGGCCTCGCCGGAGTGATCTTCATGGACACCGGAACCGTCACCGACACGCCGGGATTCGAGGACTATCGCGTCTCCGTCGGCGTGGGAATCCGGCTCTATCTTGCCGCTCTTGGTCCCGCCCCGCTCGCCTTCGATTTCGGGTTTCCCCTCAAGAAGGAAGAAACCGATCAGGTTCAGGTCTTCAGTTTCAGTGCCGAACTGCCCTTCTGATCGCCCTCCAAGCCCGACTCCCGTACAATCACGCGGTCATTCCGCCCTCTCGGAGTTCGTCGAAATGCCCGACGTCAGCACACGCCAATCCCACCGTCTTCATCGCTTCGCGGCCCCGGCCGCCATCACGATGGCACTCGTCCTCTTCGCCCTCAGCATCGCCGTGGACGCCTCTCGACCGATCCGCATCGTCGCCGACCCGACGCCCGTCGCGGTGGTGAACGTCTCCCGAATCTTCGACGAAATCGACGAGCGATCCGAGTGGGACATCCGCATCGAAACGATCCGTTCGTCGATCCAGCAGGAAGCAGCCGGCCGGAAGGCGGCCATGGAACGACGCCTCGCCGAGAGCGAGTCGGCCCCGGGCGCCGATGATCGCCAGCGGATTCGAGACGAGGTCGCCTTGATGCAGCTTCGTTTCGAGCAGTGGGCTTCCGTGAAGAGTGGCGAGATCGACCGCGAGGAGTCGCTCAAGTGGCGAAGCATCTATCGCAACATGAAGCAAGAGGCCGCACGAGTCGCCGAAGCCGAGGGATTCGCCCTGGTCATGGTTGATGATTCGGTCGGCGCCATTCAGACGACATCCGGCAATCAGACGCCCCTGCAGCAGCAGGTCGTCGAACAGATCATGGATCGCCGGGTGCTCTTCGCTCGTGAGACCATCGACATCTCCGACCAGGTCATCGTCCGCATGAACAACGCGGCCAATGCGGCCCCCTGAACCGAGCCGCCCTTCCCCGTCGCGTCCGTCACCGGAGTCAAACATGTCCCGCACCGTCCGCCTCGCCCTCCTGGGCATCGCCACCGTCGTCGTCCTCGCCGGAGCCGGCCGATTCATCGTCGCCGGTCTGCCCACCCGCCCACCGATCGTGGCCACGATCGACATCGAACGACTCTTCAGCGGCCTTGACATCCTCAAGACCGAGGAAGTCCGGGTCGACGAAGTCGGCGCGAAATTCGAGGAACAACTGCAGACCCTTCGAGAAGAGATCGAGAACCTGCAGGCCGAACTCGAGAACTTCGAACAGGGCGGCGAAGCCTGGCTCGGCATCAGCCAGAAGGTCGGAGGCGCGATCAGCGAATATCGAGCCATCGAGCAGTTCGCACAGCTCAAGGTCGAAGCCGAACGGTCCAAGGCGATGCGAAACGTCTACGAGGCGATGAAAAGCGAAATCGCCGCCCTCGCGGCGTCCCAGACCCCACCGATCGACTACGTCCTGATCGACGACACCATTCCGGAACTCGAACCCTCGACCGCCGAAGCGATGCAGAAGCAGATCTCCGCGCGACGCATGATCTACGCCACGAACTCGTTCGACATCACCGACCTCATGCTCGCCCGCATGAACGGAAAATCCGGTTGAACATCGCAGGACTGGTCGAGGGAATTCCCACGGCGACCGCCGGAGATCTCGCAGGTCTCGTCTCCGGCGATCTCGAGGGGAATGGAAGCCTTGAGATCGACGGCATCGAAGCACTCGGTGACGCCGGTCCCGGTGATCTCACGTTCATCGGAGATGCACGACACGCCAGACGCTGGGCGGATGCCAAGGCTTCCGTGGCCCTCGTGAATCGTGACCTCGAACTCGGTGACTGGAACACCGAACTCCGAGCCGTGGTGCGAGTCGATGACGCGGACCAGGCGATGATCGTGGTGCTGGAGTTCCTCGAGGAGGCCTGCAGCGAACTTGCGGATCAACCCGCCTCGGGCATCCATCCGAGTGCCATGATCGATCCGACCGCCACCATCGCCGAAGACGTGGCCATCGGCCCCAACGTGGTCATCGGACCTCGAGCATCCGTCGAACACGGCGCCATGCTGGATTCCGGAGTGCGGGTCCATGCGGACGCCGTGGTGGCTGCGGGAGCCTTTCTGCATGCTCACGTCGTGATTCGAGAACGCTGCGTGGTCGGCGAAAACACGATCCTGCACGCCGGGGTGGTGATCGGCAGCGACGGCTTCGGATACCGCCCCGCCCCCGATGGTCGTGGTTTGAAGAAGATCCCGCACCTCGGCCACGTGGAGATCGGGCGCGAGGTCGAGATCGGCGCCAACACCTGCATCGACCGTGGCAAGTTCGGCCCCACAGTCGTTGGCGACGGCAGCAAGATCGACAATCTCTGCCAGATCGGGCACAACTGTCGAATCGGTCGATGCGTGGTCATCAGCGGGCTCACCGGCGTCGCCGGAAGCACCAGCGTGGGCGACGGCACCCTCATCGGAGGGGGTTGCGGCATCGCGGACCACCTCAGCATCGGGGCCGGTTGTCAGCTCGGAGCACGCTCCGGGCTCATGAACGACATCCCCGCCGGTGAGACCTGGGGCGGATTTCCGGCCAAGGAGATCCGACACGCCCTCAAGGAACTGGCGGTCATTCGTAAACTGCCCGAGTGGTCCAAGCGACTCCGCGAATTGTGCGAACCCTCCTGAAACCAATCTGATCCACCTCGACTCTCTACCCCTCTCCATACGAGCATGACCTCCAAGACCCCCGAGACACCCGAGACGCCCGAGACGCCCGAGACGCCCGTCGCGCCTCCGGCCGTGTCCACCAGGCAGCACACCCTGGCGGGAGTCGTTCGATTCGAGGGATTCGGACTGCTGCTCGGTGAGCCAGTGAGTCTCGAACTCGAACCCGCGGAACCCGGCCATGGCATCGTGTTCGAGCGGGTCGACCTGGAACCTCCGGTACGGATTCCCGCGATCGTCGACTACGTGGTTCCCCGCGGGCGAAGAACCACGCTGAGAAGCGGCGAGGCGACGGTGGAAACGGTCGAACACTTCATGTCCGCGCTCGCGGGTCTGGGTATCGACAACCTTCTCGTCCGAATCCATGGTCCGGAACTTCCCGGCTTCGACGGCTCGGCCCTTCCGTTCGTCGAAGGCCTGATGAAGGTCGGCGTGGTCGAACAGGACGCGAGCCGCAAGATCTTCGACCTTCGAGAAGCGATCGTCATCGACGAAGGCGATGCGATGATCGCGGCGATCCCCCATGATGCCCCCGGCATGCGAGTGGTCTTCGACCTCGATTATCGCGACCACAGCGATCGCCTGCCGCGGCAGGTGTTCACCTGGGACACCGCCGAAGGGGCCTATCCGGAGGAAGTCGCCCCGTGCCGGACTTTCAGCCTTGAACACGAAGCGAAGGCGATGTGGGAACGCGGCATCGGTCGGCACCTCACCTACAAGGACGTGCTGGTGATCGGCGAAAACGGACCGATCGAAAATGCCTATCGCTTCGATGACGAGCCCGTCCGGCACAAGGTTCTTGACGTCCTGGGAGACCTTTACCTGATCGGTTGCCCGGTTCGATGCCGGATCGTCGCCCACCGGTCCGGCCACGGGCTCAACCGCCAGCTTGGGATGGCGATCCGGGAACAGATGGCGGCAGTCGATCGACGCACCACCCTGCTCCATGGCCGGGTGATGGACATTCGAAGCATCCAGCGAACTCTTCCCCATCGGTATCCGATGCTGCTGGTGGATCGCGTGGTGGAGATGGACGGCGACCGACGGGCCGTCGGCATCAAGAACGTCACGATGAACGAGCACTTCTTCCAGGGTCACTACCCCGGAACCCCGATCATGCCGGGAGTGCTGATCATCGAAGCGATGGCCCAACTGGGCGGCCTCCTCCTCAGCCAGAGGCTGGAACACACGGGGAAGGTCGCCGTGCTTCTGAGCCTTGACAAGGTCAAGTTGCGCAAGCCCGTCGCACCCGGAGATCAGTTGGTGCTGGAGGCGGAAAACGTCCGAGCAAGCCCGAGACTGGGTCATGTTCGATGCCGAGCCATGGTGGATGACAAGGTCGCGGCCGAAGCGGACATCAAGTTCATGCTCGTCGATGCTGAAGCCGCCAGTCACTGAGCCGGGACGAACAGACCCATCGCCCCGTTTGCAATTGACCGATAACCATCACGTTTCCCGTGATTTCCATCACCCAAGTGACGAGAACACCCAGCTTCTTCGCCCCGGAACGGCACGCAGGCTGGATGCCGGACCGAATCCGACCGATGACAACCCGGTTATGACCCTCGCCCGTTCGTCCCCCCCCTCCGGAACGACCCGCATGCGCGTGCTCCTCGACGATCAGAACTGCTTCATCGACGTCAACACCATCGGCGAGGCGGTGGCCGCGGCCGCCGATGCCGCCGAACAAGCCGGCCGACTGGTGGTGGAAGTCCGCGTGGATGGCGACTCCCTCTCGGACGAACAGCTGCAGGATCCGGGCCGACTCGAAGCCACCGCGGAAGAAGTCCAACTGCTCACCACCACCATGAACGTCCTGCTCCGAGAGACCTTCCTTCACGCGGCCCAGGCCCTGCTGGAAGCGGACGCCGTCCAACGGAACGCCGCGGAACTCATGCAGGGTGGTCAGGCCGCGGAGGGGATGCAGTCCCTCCTGGGGGCCCTGGAAACCTGGAGCGGGATCCGCGACGCGGTGGTCAAGGGTCTGGGCCTCGCCGATGTGACGCCGGAAGAGATCGTCGTGGGCGACATCCGCCTTCCCGACGCGATCGGCGGACTCCAGATTCGACTCGGCGCCCTCAAGGCGGCGATGGTGGCCGAGGACGTGGCCGCCACCTGCGATTGCCTGCTCTACGATCTTCCCGAATCGACCCGAGATTGGAACATCATCCTCGGCGGACTCGCCGAACGATTCTCCGACCCCGCCTGAACTCCCTTCAGCCACCGAACGACTCTCCGCTCGACCGACTTCAGGACAGCCAATGCCAGCCAAGACCAAGACTTCCCAGATCGAATCGCAACTTGCCGCCGCCGAAAAAGCGATGAAAGCCGCTCATTGGTTCGAGGCGGAACGGAAGAGCCTCACGGCCCTCGATACGGCGATCGCGGCCGAAGCGTACGGCCTCGCAGCCGATGCCACTCTTCCGCTGCAAGAAGCAAGGCGACAACGAACCCTGATGGCGATCGATGCCTGCGATGGCGCCCCGAACATTCTCGACCAGGTCGAACCGGAACTCGAGACCGTCGACCCGGGAGTGCACCTGCTGATTCCTCATGCCGTCGCGGCCGACGCCCGTCGCATGCGAGTCGCCGCGATTCAAAACGAAGTTCCCATGATCGCGGTCTGCCGAGAACCCGACACCCGCGCGGGAGAAGTACCCATCGTGGCCATCGGCGAAGTCACGGTCCGAACCTACGTTTCGCCTCCCGAGGATCCGGAATCCCCCTCGCTCGAGTGGCTCCTGGCGGCCATGGAAGCGCTCGGAGACGCCGCGATCGCACGGCACGAACTGGAAGTGCGAGGACCCCAACGGATCGCGGCCCTTCGAAACGCCCTGGACTCGGTCCCCGAGCATGAGAAACTGCATCAGGCCCTGGCCGAAGCCCTTCGGAAGGCTGCGGGCTGAACTGCTGGAAGAAGGCTTCTCCGGCTCACGCCCACGAAAGTCCTTCCGGAAGCCGGTTGGCGTTCACAGCCCCATCCTTTTCGACGAACACCAGGTCCTCGACTCGAATTCCACCGAACCGCGGGTCGTAGACCCCGGGTTCGATGGTCAGTGCGTCGCCGATCAACAGGTCGGGGCTTGCCCCCGAAGGTGCGAAGTCCAGCAGCGGCCCTTCATGAACGTCGAGCCCAAGCCCATGTCCGGTTCCATGGACCATTCGACCACCGGGCTCATCCCCGCCCTTCGGCAATCCAACTCCGAATCCATGCTCGCGGATCGACGCGATGGCGGCTTCGTGTACCGACTCGGCCGTGACCCCCGCCCTGGTCGCCGCGATCGCGGCCGCCTTGGCCGCCACCACCGCCGCATGCATCGCCTTCACCGAATCCGGGATGTCACCATGCACCACGGTTCGCGTGCAGTCTCCGTTGTACAGACTGGCCGTGTCCCGAGGAAAGATGTCGACGATCACCGGCTCGCCGGTCCGCAGGACCCCCGTACCAAGTTCATGGCAATCAGCCCCTGAAGGCCCGCCGGCGACGATGGCTGGTCGAGATGAAAAACCACGCTCGATGAGATGGATGTCGATCGCGGCCCGACCCCGTTCGCTGGTGAGGGCCTCGCCATCGACCCGCAGGGATCCGTCGGCGTCGGCGACCGCTCTCGCGATCTTCTCGCAGGCCATTCGCATCGCCGACTCGGTCGCGGNCTGTGCCTTCGANAGGGCNGCNATCTCCGCCTCGTCCTTGCNGCGACGGTCCGCGACTCCGAGATNCCGATCGCAGACGANCTCNANNCCGCGTTCCNGCANGCAGTCCGCNAAGAGCATCGGAAGNTCACGATGCACGANCGCCACCTCGAATCCCTCTCGAACCAGNTATTCCGCGGTGGCTTGAGCGGTNGCGATCGCGCGATCCGCGGANAGNCCGGNNGCGGGNGNGAANTCNGCCGGNCAGGAGAATTCATCCGCCCGNGCCGAACGACGAGCACGNTCCATCTCGATGTCGCGNAGAATGAGCCNGGANCCACGTCGNCCNTTCCGTTCCCANCTCACCCANGCNGCNGGNTCCCCNACCTGAAANCGNATCCGGTGNTAGAGCGACATGTCGCTCGCGGGAATCCCGGCGAGCAGNATCACGGTTCGGTCATTCANNGCCTGCATGAGTNGGTCCGATCGGAAANGGCCGGNTGAACGTCNGNGAAACTNCGCNGCGNGANAGGTNNNGGACCTTNNCAGCNNTTCACGATGCTACCCTGNCNNGGTCGGGCATCNCGCCCGTTNCNNCCTTNGATTTCNTNCGGAGCGACCGATGTCCAANNTCAATCGCATCGTNATCCCCNCGACTCTCGCGACCCTTGCNTTCNCCATGCTCGGNGGTTGCNCNNCNAAGAANTCCAACCANGCNNTGGAAGGGACCTGGCAGGGACGAGCGNACACCGAGGAACGCCCCTTCACGTTCGGNTCGGTGACCTTCGCCGGCGATGGAACCTANACCGCGGAAGCGAANTACGGCGACAAGATCCGNGTGCAGACCGGNCGNTACACCACCACNGANGANGGNCTNATCCTCGACGGAACCCGNANCTACGACCTNGGATTCGAAGANGAAGCGGTGATCTTCACCGACCCNGNCANCGGGAACNCGATGACTCTCGATCGATATCGCTGANNCNCGCNTCNCGNCGAACANGANNAAGGGCAGGAACCTCNTGACGAGGNTCCTGCCCTTCNTGTNCTTCCAACCGNNGTNGGTTCAGCCNCGNCGTCGTCGGCTGCCGAACAANCCGGCGACCGAGAGAACGGCGATCATNCCGGGCGCGGGCGCGAGATTNGCTTCGGNCCACTCGACGGACTCTTCGTAGANCTCGTCGTCGAGACCGAGGTTGAAGACGATCCAGAAGGAATCGCTGCTCGCCATTCCTTCCATGGTCGCCGTGAACTCGAGGAGGTAGCTACCCGTCGCCGCGGAGGGATCGATCGAGAAGATCGGGTGGTAGTCGTAATCGTCGACGACCAGGAAGTCGAGGACTCCACCGGCGCCGCTGCCGATCGCGTTGGGACCGAAATCGACGGACATGGAGCTGGCGGAACTGGAGAAGCCGGAGCCGTTCCAGACACCCAGGCCCGCGGAGAGCTGCAGGCCGATCGTGGATCCTTCTTCCAGACCGACATCAGCGGCCACGCCACCGATACCGGGCTCGTCGATCGCGAAGGGGAATTTCGGGTCTTCCCCGAAATGGGCCTCGAAGACTCGGAGCGAATCGACTTCGAGGGTCTCGGTGTCGTGATCCCAACCACCGGTCTGAAGCTGACCGCTGTTGTTCCAGACACCGATATCGAAGTGCTCTTCCTCGTCACCATCCGCAATCGCGGGGTTCACGATCGCGCCGGCAACGGCGATCATCGAGCAGGTACCAATCATGGACAGACGTGATTTGAACAACATCTCAGAACTCCTTGGGTAGTAGCGTGGCCGCGAACACGGCCACCAATTCAAAAGGGCGAAGGTCAGGGGCACACGCCCCAGGCTGAAAGAAGGACGCCAAGATCGGCGCCGGTCACGATGCCGTCCTGGTCCAGGTCGGCATCGGAGGAAGTACTGTTGAACGCGGCGAGGAGCAGGCCGAAGTCCGCTCCATCGACCATGCCGTTGCCATCAAGATCACCGGGGCAGTCGATTCCCGGCTCAAGCGATGCCAGCGCCGCATCGGCCTCGGCCTGCGAGGCGTTGTAATTGAACGCGATGGTGAAAGGCTCGCTGTCTCCCAAACCCATGGTGGAGTAGAGAGACATGTCCAATCGGTAGATGCCGGGGCGTCTCGTGACACCTCCGGTCGAGAGCAGCTCGAAGTTGACATGGCGATGCCAACCTCCGTCGGGTTGGACGGCGAGGTCGAATCCTTCGACCGGTTCGTCCTCCACCACGACATCGAGGGTGATGAAGGAGATGCTCAGAGCTTCCGGAACGTCGGCCGGGGACTCCCACTCCCCACCCACCGGATCCCAACGACTGAGACCCTCAAGGACGTCGAAGCCGATTCTTCCGGCGGGCAGGGTGCCCGAGAAGGCATCGAATCCGGGGTTCGAGGTATAGCCGGGGAACCCGCTGTCTCCGAACACACCGTAGAAGACACGGTTGCCATCATCAGGCTCGCCGATCGGTCCGTAGGCCTCGAGCCGGTCATCGANGACACGAACTCCGATGTCGCCGGCATGTTGGGCGGAGGCCGAGGATGCCATCATCAGGACGGCCCCGGTGACGAGGATCGACATTGATCCNTTGAGGGCTGGGAAGTGAGTCAAGTGAGGTTCTCCGGAACTTTGAAACTTGAACGTGGGTCGTGGTGGGTCGTGGACGAGGTGATCACTGGGTGGAGTCGGGCGGCGTGGCCGAAGGATCGAAGGCGTTCCGAGTCCGAGATTCATAGAGATCTTCGAAGTACCGGGTCCCGGTCGATCCGTCCACGAATCCGTAATTCGAGGATGCAAGACCATCGATCAACGGGCCTCCTTCGGCCGCCCAGATCGACACCTGATCGTTGGCCAGACGCCAAGGCTCGTTACCCCCGCCCCACGACTCGACGTGGGGATGATCACTCACGGCGAAGGATCCTCGTTCCGTCATGTGCAGGAAGCACACGATCTTTTCGGGACGACGGACTTTCGGGCTTCGGTCGGCGGCATGACCGGGACCGTAGAGGGCGACCATCGGAGAGTAGTTTCGCGAGAGATAGTTGTTCATCCCGTAACTCGTTCGCCGGAGCGGTCCCAGTCCACCTTCTTCGACGCCAAGCCCCTGTCCCCCGAGATCGGTGGGCCAGTGGGGACTTGAATCGAGCGGTGACTTCATGACGAGATCGTCCGTGTACTTCGCGAGCACCGAGGCGAAACTGCGAGCTTCGTTTCCGTATCCTCCGTGGGGAAGGCCGACATCGACGAAGTGATCCGAGTTGGTCGCCTGATACGTCAGGTGAGCGATACCCATCTGACGAATCTGAGAGAGATCCTGAGTCTTTTGCGAGGTCAACCGAGCCATGCTGAGGGTTGGAATCGCGATCCCGAGCAGGACCGTGATCACACCGATGACCGCAAGCAGTTCAACGACCGTGAAGCCGTCACGCCGGTAGTGCCGAGACATTGGAGATCTCCGGTGGATCAGTGCAGGACTGAGGGTGAGGGACGGGTGCCGAGTCCGACTCCTCCGCCGAGCGCGGGAGAAGCAGGGACGTTGCCAACGCCGCATGATCCGGCCACCGATTCTGACGCATCACGGTCTGAAACTCAACTTCCAGATGAACAGCCTTGGCCATCACCGGGAGGAAGCCTCATGAACCTGGCGTTCGCCTGGAAAACCAGGTCCTCACGCGACATGTTTCGGTTGGGGAGCGGATCTCGAGCGGGTCAGCCGAGCTGAGGTGGGCCTCGAGTACGACGGACGGGGTCCCGTCTGACGTACCGGGACCGCTCGTCGCTCGAGGCGGCGAGGNCGACGACCAGGAATCGGCCGAGCATCGGTGGCTCGCCGAGATCGATGGGCTTGGCGGCACCGAGAACGACGCAGGTGTCGCAATCACCGGCTGGTGAATCGCACGGCGAGCCGGGGGATTCCGCTGGGTCCGGGTCTTCTGCTCCATGGCCCTTGCAGTGATGCCCTTGACAGCCCGTATGAACGGGCCGAACGGCTTCTGCAGCGACCTGGGAGGCGTCCTGAACCCCTCCATNGGCGTTTCCATGAGCGAGAAAGAGGTGGGTCGGACCGGCCAGGACCATGGCCAGCACGGGAATACAGAAGCGCAACCACGTCAAACGACGGGCTAGCCCTGAAGACCAGATGCTTTGCATGGCGGAAGACGAAAACACGTATCGGTCCTTTCGAGGGATCATTCCTCGTGGTTTCAATATAGAGCCCGGATCGAGCCCGAGTCAACGAAGAACGCCGAGCTGGTACCAGAAACCAAGCCGCCAGAATCCCCAGTCACCCCAAGGTCGGCCTCAACCTCAATCTCGGACGAGTTTGCGGTATTTGATCCGGCTGGGGTTCACCGCCGCCTCTCCGAGCCGCATCCGGCGATCCTCTTCGTAACTCGACCAGTCGCCCTCCCACCACCGAACCACGCTATCGCCCTCGAAAGCGAGGATATGGGTCGCAATGCGGTCGAGAAACCACCGATCGTGGCTGATAACCACGGCACATCCCGCGAAGGCCTCGATCGCATCTTCGAGGGCACGGAGGGTGTGGATATCAAGGTCATTGGTCGGTTCATCGAGCAGGAGGACGTTGCATTCACTCCGGAGCATCCGGGCCAGGTGCACCCGATTTCGCTCCCCTCCGGACAGGTCTTCCACCGACTTCTGCTGGTCCGAGCCGGTGAAACCGAAACGGGAGACGTAGGCACGACTGTTGACCGTGGCCTTCCCCAGCTTGATCTCCTCGTCACCATCGGCGATCACTTCCCAGATCGACTTCCCGGCGGGAAGCGAATCGCGCCCCTGCTCGACGTATCCAAGCTTGACGGTCTCGCCGACATGGAATTCGCCGGCGTCGGCCTCGTCGTCACCGGTGATCATCTTGAAGAGCGTCGTCTTGCCCGCTCCATTGGGACCGACCACGCCGACCACGCCACCAGGCGGAAGTTCGAACTCGAGATCTCCGAACAGGAACTTCTCCCCGAAAGCCTTGGAGACCCCGTGAGCCTCGATCACCCGATCTCCCAACCGGGGCCCGGGCGGAATCCAGATCTCGATCTCCTTCAGTTTTTCACGCCCCTCCGCATTCAGCATCTTCTCGTAGGCGGAGATCCGGGCCTTGTTCTTGGACTGACGCCCCTTCGGATTCTGCTGGATCCACTGGAGTTCACGCTGAAGCGCCTTTCGACGCTTGTCCTCACCCCGGGACTCGAGCGCCAGACGCTTGTCCTTCTGCTCGAGCCAGCTGGTGTAGTTGCCCTTCCACGGAATGCCCTCGCCTCGATCCAATTCGAGGATCCAACCCGCGACGTTGTCAAGGAAATAGCGGTCGTGGGTCACCGCGATCACGGTCCCGGTGTACCGCTGGAGATGCTGTTCGAGCCAGGCGATGCTCTCGGCGTCGAGGTGATTGGTGGGTTCATCCAACAACAGGATGTCCGGCTTGGTCAGCAGCAGCCGGCAGAGGGCCACCCGTCGTTTCTCACCCCCGGACAACGTGTCGCAGGTCTGGTCTTCGGGCGGACAGCGGAGGGCATCCATCGCCTGCTTGAGACGACTGTCGAGTTCCCAGGCATCGAGCGCATCGAGACGTTCCTGGACCTTGCCCTGCTTGGCGAGGAGTTTGTCCATCTCGTCCGCGGACATCTCTTCCGCGAATCGGGCATTGATCTCGTCGAACTCCTTCAACAGGGCCACGGTTTCCGCCGCCCCCTCTTCCACCACTTCCCGCACCGGTCGGGACTCGTTGCGAAGCGGCTCCTGTTCGAGGTAACCGATCGTGAACCCCTTGGCCATGTGGGTGTGCCCGTCGAATTCAGTGTCGATTCCCGCAAGGATCCTCAGCAGCGTCGACTTGCCCGAGCCGTTGAGGCCCAGAACTCCGATCTTCGCGCCGTGGAAGTACGAGAGACTGACCTCCTTGAGAATCTCCTTGCGGTTCACCGTCTTGGTGACCCGGGCCATGGTGTAGATGATCTTTTCGGAATCGGTACTCGACATGCGGGCGGCCTCCTGGCGTGCTGGATCGAACCAGTTTATCGGGATTCCAGAATCCATCCCGGAGGATGGTGAAGAGCACGCAGGAGAATCAACTATCCTGAGAACCGATGAACTCGAACCGGCCGTCGGTGGGTCGACGACGGACCGAGGGGCCCCCTTGGGCACCTCCCTCGCGAACGGCGGGACGCTCTCGACCTCCTCGCACTTCTCAGCCCCAGCTCGTGTCCAGCCGAGGTTGATCCTCGCACGAGCAATCCGGATGGCAACCCTCGATGTCACCAATCGCCGACGATCCCGCATCCCGCCCTCGCCGAAAGCCCGCCGTCCACATGACGTGGGCGGACATCGCGTTCGCGCACTGGCGGGTGCCGATGGACACGATGCGGCGACTCGTCCCCGCGGAACTCGAAGTGGACACCCACGACGGTGATGCATGGGTCGGCCTGATCCCCTTCAAGATGCAGGACTGCACCTTTCGAGGCGTCCCTCCCCTTCCCGGGCTGCGGAACTTCCTCGAATGCAACGTTCGGACGTACGTCCGGCATCGCGGCGTGCCGGGCGTCTGGTTCTTCTCCCTCGACGCTGAATCGAGACTCGGGGTGATCGGCGGCCGCGTGGTCTGGGGACTGAACTACCGACTCGCCCGGTTCCAAAGATCCTCGGAAGGTGAGACCACCCGGTACGGACTCGAGCGGCACAAAGGCGATGGCTCGGGACGGCTCGACTGGACCCCGGGAGATCCTCTGCCCCCGCACGAGGCCGGCTCGCTCGAACATTTTCTGGTCGAGCGATACCACCTCTACTCGATCCGCCGCGGCCGACTGATCCGAGGTCGGGTCGAGCATGAACCCTGGCCGCTTCGATCGGCCACGATGGAGTCGGTCGACCCCGGACTGGTCGCGGCCGCCGGTATCGAAGTGTCGGGCCCGCCGGTCATGCACTGTTCCGACGGCGTGACGGTCCAGGGCTTCTCGCCGGTTCCGGCGACNCAGGAAGCGGATTGACGGCACCACGGGTCGCTCCCCGGTCTCCCGGAACCACCACGACCCGTCGCTCCGGGGCGATTCCTTTATCAAGGCCTCGCTCACCGATGGTCGACGACCGGCTGAAGTTCCGCGACAGAATTTCGAATCAGGAAAGGTCCCGAAATGGACACCACCGACTCTCTCATCCTCGCCTTCGGGGGGATCACCGCNTTTTCAGGGGCCATCTGGATCGCCGCCAACGCCTTCAAGGAAAGCCTTGCGTGGGGGATCTTCTCCGTGCTCTTTCCAATGGTGCTGGTCGTCTACGCCCTGATGCGACTTGGTACGTGCAAGGTCCCGTTGATCCTNTTCGTACTGGGAATCGCCGTCTACTTCGGAGGGGTGGTCGGCCTGGTCGAAGATGCGGCGAATGAAAGCCCGACCACGATCCCGAAGACGACGACCGAACCCTGAGACGCGGGCTTCCCCCGATCGATCCCTGATAACCACCGTGGTGACCACCACCTCCGGTCGGGCGGATCTTCTTTCGGTTCGGACGTCCGCCACTCCGTGATCGATGCTCGTCGAAACGACGACGGGAAAGACGGGATGCCCTCCGCTACCATGATGGGATGAAAGGTCAGCCGACCGGTATTGGAAACCACGGAACCGTCCTGTTCTATGACGGTGAATGTGGTCTCTGTCACCGCTGCGTCGCCTGGTTCCTCAAGCACGACCGCCGGCAGAACGTCCAGTTCGCACCGCTCCAAGGCGAGACCTACGCGAACCTCGATGGCGAACGACCGGCCGATCTCTCGACCATGGTCTTCCTCGACCCACGAGGANTCTGGACCGAAAGCAGCGCCGTACTCGCCGGCCTGCGGGCGATCGGTGGCCGCTGGCGAGGTCTGGCGGCGATCGGTGCCCTGGTGCCGAAGTTCATCCGGAACGCGATCTATCGCTTCGTGGCGTCACACCGGATCGGATGGTTCGGCCCCGCGGATGGTTGCCTGCTTCCCGGAGAGGCGTCACGCTTCCTCCCCTGAGCGCCCCCCCCGACACCGACGGACACCGACGGACGCCGACGGACGCCGACGGACGCCGACAGACGCCCCCACGGAAGAAGAGTCCACCACCCGCCGACCTCCGAGCAACCCGCGAGGACGGACATCACCGGAATCAGCCGTCGACCGCAAGGTCCTTCAAGCGATCGAGGCCGCAGATCTCCACACTCCGCTCGTGCGTCGCGGCAAGCACCACCTTCGGAGCCATGCCCGCCTCGTCAGCCTGCCGCCATCGAGCCGCACACAGACACCATCGATCGCCCGGTCGCAGTCCCGGGAATCCCCACTCCGGCCTGGGGGTCGAGAGATCGTTTCCCGCCGATCGGCTGAAGACGAGGAACTCATCGGTCA
>NYSW01000024.1 GCA_002683195.1 Phycisphaerae bacterium | reverse complement strand
CTCGGCGATCGCGGTGCGGGCGCCGGCGGCGAAGGAGGGCAGGTAGACCGGTCCGAGAGGCGTGATCTCGCCGTGGCCGACGAGGCCCGAGTCGGTTTCGATCGCCACCACCGTGCAGTCGAAGACATCGACCGACTTGCCGCCCGACCAGGAATACGTTCCTTCGTGGAGTGGGAGATCGATCTGATGTGCGGTGATTCGAGTGATCTTCATGACGCGATTATGGCTGATCCGACCAGTTCGGGGCGGGTCGTTTCCGAACCCCGGAGAGGGGGCTTCACCGGAAAGACGGCGGCCAGAGCGGTGAAAGACCGGAAGAAAGAACGCCGCATCCTGATCGGGTGCGGCGTCGTGGTCTCCGGCGTTCGATGGCGATGATGATCAGGGGTTGCAGGATCCCCAGGCCCCGATGAGCAGGCCGAGGTCGGCGGCGTCGACCCGGCCACTGGCATCGAGATCCGCGGGTGATTTTCTGCTGTTCCAGGCCGCGATCAGGAGACCGAGGTCCGCCGAGTCGACCTCGCCGTCTCCGGTGAGGTCGGCCGGACAGGGCGCTGTGACGCGAATCCACTCGATGTCACTGATCGACACGTCCCGGGTCGAGCCTCCACCGGACACCACGATGCCGAAACCGGTGGCGATGTCGTCGTAGTCGATGCCGGAGAGATCGATCTCCAGTGTCCGGGGCGTGGCATCGAGGGTGGCGATGACGGTGCGTTCGAAGCCGTCGGCGGCGGAACCGCCGGCCCGGAAGGTCGCGGTGATTCCCGATTCGGACCAGGCCTGGAAACGGACCGCATCCGCGCCGGGCGCGATGTCGAGACCGGGCATCGCCCCCCAGTTGTTCGGCGGGAACTGCCAGAGGACGCCGAACCAGCCTCCGGAGGTTGGAGTCCAGGTGAGTTGGTGGCATCGCCCGCCGCAGTCGGGATCCGGTGCGTCGCAGGTCTGAAGGGACAAGGCGGCCACATCACCCATCCAACCGGTGGGGGAGAAGTGATCGTCGACCGCGAAGGTCGGTGATGCCGTGTAGCCATCGTCGTCACCGTCGATCAGGATGGGGATGGAACTCATGGCGGCCGACCCGTTGGAATCGGTGGCCACCGCGAAGAGTCGCCAGGGCCCGGCTTCCGCCGGTGCTTCGGTGGTGATGGTCGCGGCATCGATGTCCAGGCACCGCACGGTCGCCGAGCAGCCCGTCCACGTGCCGGACCCGTCGAAAAGATCCCGGGCGAAGAACCACTCGTGGACCAGGCCGCCCTCTTCGGGATCCGAAGCGTTCACCTCCGCCTGGAACACGGCGCCCGGTTCCAGCGTCTGATCGAAAATCGTGATGTCGGAGATGGTCGGTGCGAGATCGGCCGGCGGCGATCCGGTCCAGGCCTCGGTCATCGCATCAATCGCTCCGAGCGGTCGGGCATCCCAGGTGAGCATGGGGAACCAGGTGTCCGCGGGATCCGCGGCGGGCCTCCAGATGAAGGGGAATCCACCGAGGCAGCGGGCGTCGTCGGCTTCGATCACCGAGGTCCACCGATCGAGATACGCGGCGGCCTTCTCGGTGGACGTTGGTTCGTGTGGAGCGCCCCACGAGGTCTTCTGAACCTCCCAGGGCCCGGCACCCGCGTATTCGGTCACCAGATAGGGCCCGTCGTAATCGCGGGATGAAAGCCGGGAAGGCAACGACGGCATGGCGGCGTAGGTGTTGATGCCCCAGACATCGATGTCGGGGCAATACAGTCCGAGCCAGTAGTCGTGGGCGGCACCGATCTCGGCGGTGACCGCGATCGTGAGGTGGTCAGGATCCATCTTCTTCAACGCGGAGGCGAGGGAGCCGATCGCCCGCCAGATCGCCGGGCTGTCGTCATTCATCTCGACTTCGTTGCCGACGCCCCATCCGAGAATCGCCGGATGATCCTTGATCGCGGCGGCCTGTGCGAGCAACGACGCTTCCTGGGCGGCCACCGCGTCGAGATCGGAGTAATCCATCCCGTTGCCCGGATGGTTCATCCAGAGTCCCATCACGACCGTCAACCCGAGCTCGTGGGCGGCGTCGAGCATCGCCGGCGTGTTGGAGGCGACGCCCCAGGTTCGAATGGTGTTGCCACCCGCGGCCACGATCGTCTCCATCGGGGTGCCCCAGCCGGCACCTCGGACGTGATACGGCTCACCGCCGCGCAGCATCTCCCAGCCGGCGGCACCGTGGATGACCTCCACGGGTACCGGGCCGTCCCCCGCGTTCGCGGTCGAGGTACCGAGGATGACGCCGGGCAGTCCGACGAGCAGGCCGATCAGCGGGCCGATGAGCGGCTGGGAAGTGGGGTGCGAGGTCATCTCTTGAGTCTAGAGCCCAGGAGCGTGAAATCGAATTCGAACGGCTGGATTGGTGATGGCCATCGACCGGCCGCGAGGGAGGCGCCGGAAACGGCTCCTGCCACCTCATTCCGCGGCGACGTCCGAGCCGGCGGCGGGAGAACGGGTCCGGACATCTCCAGAACGTCGAGGGGACGCGAAAGGAACATCGAGGCCTGGGCGTGATCGAGAGATGAGAAGAGAGCCTTCTCGGAGTCCCGGAACGCGGCCCGCGGACCCGAGATGTCGGGTCAGCCCGGAAGACTCGAATTTTCGGAGATCGGGCGGTCCTGAACGGCGAGCCTCGCGTGCCGGGCGAAGGCGGCCNCCACGAGGTTTCGAGTGAAGCCGGCGTGCCCGGCAGGATCGTGCGTCAGACAGAGATCGGCGCTGCCGTAGTCGGCAGGGGGGTAGTAGATGCCGCAGTTCGCATTGATCTCCAGCATGTAGGGCACCCCCTCGAGCGACACCCGCAGATCGCACCGGGCGAAACTGGCGCCGCCCAGCTCGATGAAGAACCGTCGGCACTCGTCTCGCAGTCGATGTGCGAGCGCCGGGTCGGTCACCGGAACCGTCCCCATCCCCTCGTAGTCGACCCACTTGAGATGTTCGTGCTTGAACTCCTCGCCCTTGGGGAACTGGTACTGGACCGGGGTGTAGGCGATCGGATTCGAGGGGTCCCGGGGATTCTCCGCGACCAGCACCGTGCACTCGCCGCCGGCGATGTATTCCTCGATCAGGGCGGCGCCGTGCCGGGACATGATCTTCTTCGCCTGGATGCGAAGGCCCTGGGGGGTGCGTACCCGGGAACGACGACTGAGATCGACGCTGGCGTAACTGCTGTAGTGCTTGACGAAGAGCGGGAACCGCAGTGTTTCAGCCGCTCGTTCGACGTCTTCGGGCGTCCGGGCCATGACGTAGGCGGGGGTGGCGATCCCGCAGGCGGCGCAGGCGTCCTTCATCTGAATGCGAGTGGGCTCGTAGCAGGCGGAGATTCCACCCGCGAACGGCACCCGATGCCGCTCCAGGGTCTCCACCACCTCGATGCCCGGAATGTCCTGGTCCGCGGCACCATCGCACAGATTGAAGAAGAGGTCGAACCGACCCGACGCGATCAGTCTTTCGACCACCGGGATCGACCGATGTTTGCCGGCGAGGGTCTGGACCGTCCACGCCGCTTCCGGGAGGAAGGGCCGCGGATCACACGGCCAGTCGTCCTCCGGAAATGGAAGGGTGTCCAGAGCCTGCGTGGTCAGGAGGCAGATGCGGAGCGATTCGGTGTCGACCGGCATGTCGTCGAGGGTACCACGATCCGCTCGCATGACGTCAATGGGAGAGTCATGCCTTCATCGCAAGAGCACGCGCGAGGTATGACTCCTTGATCACGGATCGATCTACTCGACCGTGAACAGGGCCGACTCGAACTCGACCGCGGCGGACATGCCCCTTGAGGGCGTCGAGCGCCGCTTGAGGGTCGTGACGTCCGAGGCAATCCGACACATCCTGCAGAGCGGTGGAATCTGACATCGATCTCTCCCTTGAGGCCCGGATTTCAACCTGAACCATGATCGTCGGTTCACGGCTTCGCGTGATCTCCCGGCGAGACAAAAGAAAAGCCCGGGAAGTCTGAAATGCTCGACTTCCCGGGCGGTGCTCGATTCGGTCAGGCGAATCGGGGACTCAGATTCTCGTCCAGTTCGCGAGCAGTGCCGCCAGATCCGCGCCATCGACCCATCCGGAACCATCCAGATCCGATCGCGGGTTGTCGGTGTTCCAGTCCGCAAGCAGAAGCGCGAGATCACCACCGTTCACCCGTCCGTCTCCATTGAGGTCGGGCGAAGCGGGGCCGGTCGGTTCGACCGCATCCGGATAGGCATCCGGGTCGGCCCAGGCGAGGTTCGGGACCGTTTCGTCGACCCAGAGATCCCGGTCTTCGTCGAAGGGCGTGATCCGAACCCAGGCGATGTGGGCGGCAGTGGTGTCGAAGGTCGGGTTGCCGGTCCAGCCGACGTCTCCCGCGTATCCCGCGGCGGGAAACCAGGTGCCGAGCCAGAATCGGGCGGCCCGATAGGGGACGTTGCCGTGTCCGAAGTCGACGTCGTGGAGTTCGTCCACGAGTCGACCGTCGAGGAACCAGCGGACCGAACCCACGTCGGTGCGGGTGATCGATTCGTCGCCGAGATCGCTTCCGGAACGCCATTCGATGGTGAAGGTGTGATAGCGACCGTCCATCGCCTCGAGCGCCAGATCCAACGGCATGCCGGATTCGTCGGTCAGCACCTTTCGTCCCTTGTGCTCTCCGCCTTCGCCGCCGAACTGACCACCCCAGGAATTGGTGCGGGCCTTGGTGAAGGAGAAGTTCCCGGTGTCCGCCCCCGCGAGGTCGGTGGGAAACTCCCAGTCGATCTCGGTGTTGCGACGGGGATTCGGTTCGTGCCAGTAGGCCGCCTCGCCCATCCGGTGGTCGATGTAGTGGAAGGGCCAGAAGGCGGTGCAGGTTCCGAACTCGGGCGCGATGCGGGCCCGGACCTCGTATCGGCCGGACGCGTGATAGTGCCGGGTCGCGACCGCGGCGCCCACTCTGGTTCGGCGTCCTTCGTGTTCCAGGTCGCCCGAGTACAGGTCGCCATGGGCCTCCAGTCGCAACGCGATGATCGGTTCTCCATCGTCGACGTCCTCGACCAGCTTCACGTTCGCGGGGGCGACGCCTCCGTTGTCTCCACCCCAGGACTTGGCGGAGACCAGCCAATCATCGGGATCAAGGGTTCCGCTGGAGAAGTCGTCGAAGAAGACGCCGGGACGAGGCATGGGGGGGGACGCGAGGGTCGGCATCCACTCACCGCCTCGAGCCTTGAAAGACACGTTTCGATACCACGCCGAACCCGGCTGGTTCTTCCAGTTCTCGAGGGTCAGCTTCCCGTTGCGAACCCAGTTCTCGCCCGATTCGATCGGAAGTTCGATGGTCTGCCACTCGGTGTTCTGGAACGACCGGGTGGAAACCAGGCCATCGGACCCGGTGAAATACGCGCTGGCCACGACCTTGGGATCGACCTTGACCTCCATCGAGATCGTCCAGGCTCCCTCGGGCGGAAGGGTCACCGCGATCGGTTGCACGGCCCGGGAGGTGTCGGGGCTGGAGAGGAGTCGAAGGGTGGATCGGCCTTCGAGTTCGACCACCGTGGCGTTGATGCCGAGGGCCCAGCCCCCGCCGGTGGGATCGTCGAATCCCGGATTCAACAGAAGTGAGTCTCCCTCTTCGGGGGTCACGGTGATCATGGGAGCGCCTGGCCATGGTTCGTCGCCGTCGTCCGCCGACGGCGGAGGCTGACGGCCTTCCCAGAGACGAATCGCATCGAACTCGATCCAGGTCGGGGTCTCGGTCTGCCATCCCTGAAGGTAGACCTCCAGGCTGGTGGCGTCGTCATCGAGATGGACCTCGAATCGTCGTTCCAGCCACCGACCCTCGTCTCCGATCGCCACCCAGCCGTGGGCCTTGGCGATCTGGGGTCCGTTGCGAAGACCAAGGATCGGAGGGGAGAGTCGGTCGTTGGTGCGAATGCGGGCGGCGACGGTGTAGCGACCTCGAGGCTGGAGTCCGGTGACCAGCTGGGAGAGTTCCGCGGTCTGCCCGAGGCTGGGCCGGAGGAGGACGGAATTCGAGTCATCCCAGCCTTCGGCCTCGAGGGAGACGTCGCCGGAAACGGTCCAGCCGGTCAGGCCGGCCTCGAAGGAACCGTTTTCGAGCAGGTTCTCCTGCCCGAAGGTGGTGCTGGCGGTGGTGAGGGCGAGCAGGGAAGCGGTCAGCGTCGGACATCGCCGCAGAATCGACGGGAAAGGAATGTGAAGCACGACGGAACTCCGGTATCACGGCCCGAATCGCGCCGGCGGAGATGCCGCGCAAAACTCACCGTCAGATGGCCCCGTCGTCCCTACGCGGCTCGAACGGATGTGGTTGGATGCGATTGACGAATACCTCGAATTTCGTTCGCGGAGAGGATCGATCGCTCGGGGCCGGGTCAATCCGCGAGGTGCCGATCGCCTCGGGCGCGAGCGATTTCGACCTGTCGCCCTCGTTCGGCGAACCCCGCCTTCTGGGTCTCGGTGGTCTCCGCGTGACAACGGGGGCAGCTCACCCCTTCGCGGTGGAGATCCGACTCCTTGTCCGACTCGCTGATCGGGCGGCGGCAGGCCCGACAGAGGTCATGACTTCCGACCACGAGGCCGTGCCCGACCGACACCCGCTCGTCGAAGACGAAACACTCCCCGTGCCAGAGGCTCTCCGCCTCGGGGACCCGTTCGAGATACCGGAGGATGCCGCCCTCGAGGTGATACACCTCCCGCACGCCCGCCTGCTTGAGATACGCGGTCGACTTCTCGCATCGAATGCCGCCGGTGCAGAACATCGCGACCCGCGGCTGTTTCCCCGCATCGATGCGATGCGCGAGCCAGGCCGGCAGTTGACCGAAGGTCCGGATGTCCGGGTCGATCGCGTTTCGGAAGGATCCGATCTGGACTTCGTAGTCGTTTCGCGTGTCGATCACGATGACCTCGGGATCGTTGATCAGTTCGTTCCAGTCCTCGGGGGCGACGTAGGTTCCGGTCAGATGCTCGGGGTCGATCCCCGGAACTCCCATGGTGATGATCTCCCGTTTGATCCGGACCCGCATCTTCCGGAAGGGAGGGTCGCGGGTGATCGACTCCTTGACGGTGAGTCCCGTGAATCGAGGGTCCCGTTGGAGGAAGTCGAGCACCGCGGTGATTCCGTCCCGTTCACCGGCGATGGTCGCATTGATTCCTTCCTCCGCCAGGAGGATGATTCCTCGAACCCCGGCCTGCTCGCAACACGTCTCGATGCCCGCCTGCAACGAGGCGGGATCCTCGAGGCGGATGAATCGGTAGAAGGTGGTGACGACGACTTCGGGCACGCGAGGGTCCTCAGGTTCCGGATTCTCTGGGAGTCCGATGATTGAAGGTTCGGAGCGGACGACCCGCGCATGATCGGTGATTCACATGGAAAAGGAAACCGTTCGACGGCCGCGATCGTCGGTGAAGGGCGGTTTCGAGGGTCGCGTCCACCGGGTGAGGCGACGAGACGACGGTTTTCCGACCACAATGGGCTTTCCGCTTCCGACATCCTCCCGCTTCTGGATCCTGGTGCTCATGAAGAAATTGATTTTTCGCGGCCTGCTCGTCTTCGTCGGTCTTCTGATCGTCGGACTGACGATCCTCTACTTCACGATCAACACCATGATCGCTTCGGAGATCGAGACCGCGGCGACCGATGCGCTCGGCGTGGACACCACGGTCGATTCCTTCGAGATCAGCCTTTTCGAGGAGCGGACCACGATCTCGGGGCTGGATATCGCCAATCCAAAGGGATACGACGGCGAGTTCCTCACGCTGAAGCGTGGCGTGCTGGGCGTGGATCTGGGTTCGGTGTTCTCCGAGCGAATCGAGATCAAGCTGATCACGCTCCGCGACATCGAACTCAATCTCATCCAGCGGTTGAATGGCAGCAACGTCGGCACCATCATCGACAACGCCTCGGGGCCCCCCTCGGACAACGATTCCAAGTCGACCGATGACGGATCGGACCCCCAGAAGTTCATCATCGACAAGGTGCTGGTCAAGAACGTCGAGGTCACCTTCAGTCTCGAACCGGTGACCAGCGAGCGACAGCCGACGAAACTCACCATCGACCAGATCCTCGTTCGGGACATCGGTCGCAAGGAGAACGGCGTTCCCCTCGACCAGGTGACGACCATCATCCTGCACTCGATCATCGCGTCCGCCGCGAAGGCGGCCCCGATGCAGGTCCCGTCCCTGCTCCTCACCACCATGGAGGGAGGCCTGAGCAGTCTCGGTCATCTCGATCTTGGTGGGGTCCAGTTCGATCTTGGGAAGGGCATGGCCGACGTGGTGGGCAAGATCACCAAGATCAAGGACGGGGGTGAGGATGCGATCAAGAATGCGGTCGGTGAGATCGGCAAGGACCTCGGCAAGGTGATCGGAACCGACTCCGAGACATCGAACGGGAAGAAGAAGTAGCCCGTCGAACCGGTTGAATCGAACCGGTCGCTCCGAATCAGCGACATGGCCCCCGGGGCATGAACCGCAGGCCGAGGTCGGCGACATCGACCGCGTCGTCGCGATCGAAGTCCGCGGGGCGGGATACAGGGCGAGGGCCATGACGTTGGCAAGGAGAAGACCGGGCACCGGCGCACCGGACACGGCTCGCAGCACGCTGCGATTGGACGGCTGGTCTTCGAGGGTCATCGATGTGTCTCCGGTGCCCCGGCACGCGTGCGGCCGTCGGGAGATGTCAGCGCCCGGCGGCCGGGCGTCTCTCCGGGGGAAGTCGATCCGGGATCCCGATCGTTCCTGGATTTTCGTCTCCGCAACGGTCGGCGCGGCGATCAGGACCGGTTTTCGCCACCGATTCCATCAGGCACGTGGTTCCGAACAACGCGGGTGGTAGGGTGACGGACGTCATGAATGAATCATCGCCTGGAGAGTCCTCCCGCGAACCCCGCCTCGAGCGGCGTGGCTTCTTGAACGTCGCCACCGCGGCCTCGTTGGCCATCGCCCTTCCCGGGGTGTCGACGGCCGCGGTGAGAGCCCTGCGGAAACCGGTTCGCATCGGGGTCATCGCGGACCTGCATCACGATGTGATGCACGATGGAGGCGAGCGGCTCGACGTCTTCCTCGAAGCCATGGCGGTGAAACGACCTGACGCCATCATCCAGCTCGGGGACTTCGCCTACCCACAGACGAAGAACCGGGCGATCATCGAGCGTTTCAACCAGGCCCACGAGAACAGCCTGCACGTCATCGGCAATCACGACACCGATGCCGGATCGACCACGGCCGAGTGCATCGAGATGTGGGGAATGCCGGACCGGCACTACGTCAAGGACATCGACGGCATCCGCCTGCTGGTGCTCGATGGCAACGACGCCGGTTCACCGGACCACGAAGGGGGCTACCCCCGGTACGTCGGCCCCGAACAGTCGGCCTGGTTGAAGACGCAGTTGAAGGAGATCGACGGCCCGATCATCGTCGCCTGCCACCAGCCGTTGGCGGGCCCTTGGGCGATCGACAACGCCGAGGAGATCCAGGCGCTGCTCGAAGCCGCCGCCGACAAGGTGATTCTGGTGATCAACGGACATTCGCACATCGATCACGTGCTCCGAGTCCGGAACGTCACCCACCTGCACGTCAACTCCGCGTCATACCAGTGGGTCGGTGGTGATCACCGTCACGAGAGCTATTCCAAGGAGATCCACGAGTCGCATCCATGGATCTCCTGCACCTGTCCCTACGAGGATGCCTTGTTCGCCACCCTGACCGTCGATCCCGCGACCCATCAGGTCCGGGTCGAGGGAACATCGAGTTGCTGGGTCGGGAAGTCGCCGGCGGAACTCGGCTCGCACAAGAACCCGGCTCTGATCCATGGCGAGCAGATCGCCCCTCGAATCCGAGATCGCAGACTCGTCCGAGTCCGGGACTGATCCGATCTGGATCAGGACGCCCGGGTCTTCCCGGCTCCCGTCCTTGCGGTCCGTCACGTGATCGATGTCGACCGCATTCAGATCCTCGATGTCCTGATCGATCGGGTGCCGGATCCCGATCGGGCCTGGTGACGACAGACCATCGGTGAGGCTCACCCCCGGAGCGCGCTTCAGTCCTGCGACGCTCCGGCGGCGAGTCGTCTCCGGTTCTCAGCCCGGGCAGGTCCCCCAGGTGGCGAAGAGAAGGCCGAGGTCGGAGGCTCCGACCGTGCCGTCTCCGTCGAGGTCGTAGGCCTCGGTCGCGGTACCCCATTTGGCGAGCAGCAGGCTCAGGTCCGACCCATCGACCGTGTCATCGCCGTCGAGGTCGGTCGGGCATGCGTCGGGGGACGAGCGTCGGTGGATCAGGAGCCATTCCACGAGTTCACGCCGGAAGTTGGCGTTGAAGGACGGACCGTGATCACCACCGTTGATCGACCAGAGTTCCGCGGTGCCGCGGTCGGAGCAACCCTCGGTCACCAGGGTCCGGCGGGTCTCCGATCCGGAGAGTCCGTTGACCAGATCGAGGCTTCCGCCGTCCTTGAATTCACCATCGCACTGGTTGTACTGGGACCAGGTCGAGACGGACTGCTCCGCGCCGGGGTGGCAGAAGAAGAAGGGGATGATGCAGCTTCCGTCGTACGCGATGACGTCATCCGCGGTGCCGTGGATCTGCAGCACGTGGACGGGTTCGCTGGGCTCGCAATCGGAAGGGTCGTCGAAGGTCGCACCGGCGAGACTGGCGATCGACGCGATGAGATCCGCGTGATCGCAGGCCATCCGGTAGGACATGAAGCCACCGTTGGAATGTCCGACCACGTGAATGCTGTCAAGGTCCACCGGATGATCGGCGATCACCTGTTCGATCAGGCCACGAAGGAAACCGGAATCATCGGTGGACTGACCTTCGAAGTCGCAACAGAAGTTGGTGCCGTTCCAGAAGCGATCTCCCTGGGAGTTCCGCAGTCCGTTGGGAACGCAGAGCATGAAGTCCTGATCGTCGATCTGACTTCTGAGATTGAAGTAGTTCTCGTGTTCGGTTCCGTTGCCGGTGAATCCATGCAACGAGATCACCAGAGGAAGGTCATTCCCGGGATCGATGTCAGATGGCAGGTAAAGCGGAACGTTTCCCCGTTCCGTGGGGATCTGCTCGGTGTCGTAGGCGTGGGCGTACGAGATCGCGTGAGCCAGGACCAGGGAACCAGCCACCGCACTGTTCAAGACGTGTCTTCGCATTGTCGATTCCATTCGGCACCTCTCGGTGCACCGCCCCCGAAATATGTTCATTCCCGGAATGATCGAGTCGACCTCCCCGGGACGCCGGAGATGTCTACGTCCGGCCGCACGGTGGGTTTCCCGACTCGGGGACTATTTTTCTGTTTCCCTCCCGGGGCTGATCCGGTCCGGTCGGAGTGGGTCAGGTCTGGGGCCGGCCGGGTCCGAAGGAACGACGTTCAGGGCGTGTTTCTCTGCTTGAGCAGGTGCAGTCCGCTCTTGCCGGGGAGGACGATGTCGAGATCGCCGTCGGCATCGAGATCGACGACCACCGGATAGTGCCCGGCTCCGATCGAAC
>NYSW01000023.1 GCA_002683195.1 Phycisphaerae bacterium | reverse complement strand
CAGTTCGTCGATCGAACCACGCAGGAACTGGTTGTTCGTCCCGCCCGCGTTCTGATGTCCCCCGACGCGGAGCGGACCGGAATTGAGCACCGGCTGCCACAGAACAAACCCGGGTTTGTCGAGGGCCACCGTCTCGAACGACCCATCGACCCCGAATCGAAGTGCTTCGTCCTCCTGGCTGTAGGCGACGCTGACGAAGTGCCAGTCGAAGTCCGCGATCTCGAGCGTGCTGACGATCGTGGTCGGGACCTCTCCATCCCCGTAGAGGAAGGCGAGCTCGCGTCCCGACGCCCCGGCCGATCCCGCCTGAACGAGGAACCCATAGTCCAGTTCGCCATCCGGGGCGGGAAGCGGCTTCTTCATGCAGAGCCACTGCCGTTGGTTCAGACTGCTTGCATCACTCACGTGGTCGAGTTTCACCCAGGCCTCGATGGAGAAGCTCCGATGGCCGAAGCTCAACTCTCCGGCCGGATCCTCGACGGTGAAGAAGCCGCCGTCGGACTCGTTGAGCCAACCCAGGTCCAGTGACCGGTCGTTGACGAAATCATTCTGGGGCAACGGATCGAGGAGAACATTCGCCGCCCGGAACGGCCGCTCGTTCAGGGTGCCGTTCAAGCCAAGGGAGCCTGAATCGAGCACGGTCGTGCCTCCCTTCGCTTCGAACCGCCAGTGGCCTTCACCGACTGCCGCCGATCCGCCATCCAGAATCGCCAGAATCAGAACGGGCCCGACGGTGATGCGGCATGTTCGCGTTAGATTCATTTCTGAACCTCCGGGGCATGAATTGATGACTCTTGGATGGACATGGCACCCCCCTACATCCACTCTAGGGATACCGATGGCCGAATCAAGGCCTGAAGTCGCGCAGGTTCGACTCCTGTCCCAACCTCCGACATTCGATCGACCAGAAAAAAAGCCGCGTCGGACTCTTGGTCCGACGCGGCTTTCAATAGCGGGGACAGGATTCGAACCTGCGACCTCCGGGTTATGAGCCCGACGAGCTACCAGACTGCTCTACCCCGCACCAAGGTGGTTTGAGCAGCGAACTTTAGGTCCTCCGGAATGCACTGTCAAGCCTTGGAATCCCGTCCAAGTCGAGCTGCGGGGCCCGGAACCGGGAAAACACCTCCAGAGGAGGTACCACGGCCTTGCGAACCGAGATCATGCCCACAGGTTCAGACGCGGAGCAACAGGAGATCGGAGTCCTCGGAGTCGAGGAGGGAAAGCCCGGCCCAGATCGCTCCCGCCCGGCCCTGGAACAATCCGGGCCCATGGAGACCGAAGTTGCTTCCGGGATCATCGATGGCCCGAACCATGGCCCGGGCCGCAAGGACGGGATCGATCAGATCGATCTCCGGAAGCAGCCGCTTCAGGGAACCCAGGGTCTCCACCCGGCCCGCGCGACCACAGCAGAGGTGAAACCTCTTGGTCGTCGGCATCTGATTGGCACCCACCAGCGCGAACTCGAGGTCATCGCGAAGAATCGGATCGTCGACGATTCGAAGGGCCGCGGCTCGAGCGAGCGCGATCCCCTCCGTCCCGTTGCACCAGGCCGTCGAACCGGAGGGGGGAGTCTCCGTGCTGCCCCGGCGGACCCCACGAAAGTCCGGCCAGGCGTCTTCCGGCGAATCGCAACGGAGGGAGTGCTCACCATGGAGCACCGCGAGACCGAGTCTTCGCAGATCCACGCGATCGAGCTTCGCGCCCGCGGCCAGCAACGCCAACCCGGATCCGGAGCGACCGTGGCCGATCCCGCAGACCGATCGCTCGCCCTTGAACGCATTCCAAGACGGTCCCGAATCGTCCACCTGGTGTGCCACGAGGTGATCGGCAAGGCGACCGACGACCTCCAACACGCCCGGGATCGTCTCCTCCTCGTCCAGCCCGAGCAGGAGGAGAATCATCCCCGAGCTCCCGCTGATCAGGTCATAGGTCTCATCCCGTCGTACGACGCGTTCCGAGATCTTCGTCGCGAGTCGTCGCGCCAGGTCCCGGCAATCCCCCATGCCCTCATGACGACCGATGGTCCAGAGTCCGGCGATCGCTCCTGCCCGGACGCCGACACCGTCCGGGGGACACTGGAGCAAGGGCGAATCATCGCCGTGACGTCGGTAGCCCGCCAGCTCGATCTCCAGCGCCGACCGTGCCAATTCCAGCCATCGATGATCTCCGAGCACCCGGTAGGCCTTTTCGAAAAGCACCGCCAGCCCGCCTCGGCCCGAATACAGGTCGCAGGACAAGGCCGTGGGCGTGACCACTTCGCGCACCGAATCCATGTCGAGTCCGATCCAGCTCGCGAGATCCCCGCTCATCAACCGGGAATCGGCGAGACTCCCGAGACTCGAGGTCAGAAGCCTGCGAAGCTCGGCCTCGGATGCATCGATTTCGGTGTCAGGGTCGTCCTCACCCGGCGCGGTTCCATCCGCGACTCCATGCATCAGGCTTGAGAGCGAGATGAAGGTCGATCGGTAGGCGTCACCCTGAAGACTGATCTGCAACTCCATGTCTTCGGGAGTCATCCGGTCGATCTGATCGATCACGCAGTCCCGTGCCGACTTTCCGAGCAGGGAACCGGGCAATTCGATCTGGTCCCCCGAGACCGACTCGATGGTGAAGTACTTCTTCCCACCACCCCGGGTGGTGAAGTAGGCGATGTCTCCGTCGAAGAGAGCATCAACCTCCGCATTCGCCACGCTGGAGAGACTTCGGGCCGATTCCTCGGTCTCGCTGGGCGAGATCGAAAGGAAGAGACGTTGAAGATGGATCCAGCGATCGATCCCGGAACGCATCAAGGACGAGTCGCAGGACTCCAGCAACAATCGAAAGTAGACGTTGGTGGCCCGATTGAGGATGCGAACCCAGGCATCCTCCAGGACCGCGAGCGCCTCGAGGATCGCGGGCTTCCGGTTCCGAGACGCCTCGTGGAAATGGCGATAGCCTTCGATCGTCTCGTCCTGGTACTCCGCGGCGTCGATCAGATCCTCCCCGTCGATCCAGGGTTCCGAGTTCGGACGCGTCCTGGTGTCATCGGGCACCTTCACCCACCTTTGGAAGTCGGTGTTCACCTGGATCAGCTTCTGGATCTTCCGGATCTGCAGCGCCCCGGGCATTTCGACCCGGAGCGCCCCGAACTGTCGGAGATCCCGCTGATTCCCGATGCTCATCGCCGCTGGAAGCAGCAGGGTGCCGAGAACCGAGGAGGCGATCACTTCCGCCGCCGGGTCCTCGAAGTCGTCCGACTCGGTCCTGATGATCGCCGAGGGGACACTGATCGTCTCGAGGTCGATGGGGACCGGCATGTCCCCATGCGCGATGACGTTCTCCAGGTGGAAGTCATTGCCCTGCAGGAGATGGACCATGCCCAGGAGGACTCCCATCCGGCGGTGGAAGGTTTCGACCTCACGTTGGTCTGCACATGGTCCGGGTTCGATGAATTCAGACCAGCCGTACCGCCCACGATCGACGCAATTCGGAAGTTCGATCCGGAATGACGGGTCCAATCCGTCGTTCATCACCGCGAACAGGGACCGGCTCGATTGGTCGATCGAAAGCGATCTGGGCTTGTAGACCAGTCGAAGTCCATCCGCGAACCGGAGCATCGCGACCGAACGGCCCCCGTTATGACTGTCTCCACGACCAAGCCGCGCCTCCGTGAGCATTCCGGGGTCGTCGCCCTGGTTGAAGACCCGGGCGATCAGGTCCCGATCCATGTCGACTCGCGCGAGGAGCTCCCCCATCGCGCGAGCCCACGATTCCACCCGCATCGCGAGAAGCCGAGCCAGCGCCGGGTACCGGCCCATCCAGTCGGCCATCGCCGAACCCGTCATGCCACGAATCACCCGGCGATACACATCACAGGGCGGTTCGGCCATGAGCATGCCCATGGCGAAGTCGTTTCCGTCGTAGGCACCGACCCGCGCCCGGCTGAAGTCGTCGACATTGCTGTCCCGCGCGAAGATCGCAAGCCCCTCCATCAGCCCCCGTTGCTCACTCCGGAGAACCTCGACCGGAAGTTCGTCGTCGATCTCTGGCCGTCGAATCCGCAGGCGTTCGGTCGCCACCTCGACCCAGGCCACCAGAGCGTGCTCGAAAGGGATCTTCGCCTCGCCGGCCCCGCTCAGGAAGGTGGCGGTCGGAATTCCGTGTTCGTCGTTCGGACCCTCCCAGGAGAGAACCTCTCCGCAGACCTCCATCCAGATCGCATCCGGAAGATAGCTCGCCGCCGAGGGATCGATATCGCCGACAATCTTCGGAAGATCCACGGCCTGCAGGTTCAGGTCTTCCAGTCGATCGTCGACTCCCGTCTCGAGATCCCGTCCCATGAGATCCCCCCAATGGGCGAGGATCCTCTCGGCTCGTGTCACGTCGGCGGTGAAACACCCGGGTGTCGCCCGATACAGACGAGCTCGTTCGGGAAGGGTGAGTCCATCACGGATCACGTTCCAACCGACCCGACTCCGCATGGAAACTTTCATCCTGTTCTCCAGAAACCGGTTTTCGTCGCCACGATGATCGACGATCTCAGCTCGTCCATTGATACCTGTCCCGTCGCATTCACTCGACTTCTCGACGGCGAAACGATTCGCACCAGTCGTCTCCGGTCATTTGAACAAGGTCGTCTCCGGCAAGCCGGAACAACCGCCGAAGACGAAGCTCCGGATCCTTGGATTCGAAGAGATCCGAGACCCTCTCGAGATGACGCGCGACTCGGTCGATGATCGGAATCAGGTTCGGAAGATCGTTCTTCTCGAGCGTACCAACATACGCATGGAGCCTCGCCCCGGGAATCAACCGGCCGCGATCGATCCCGAGGCCGAGCAGGAAGAGATCCGCATCCCATCGACCGAGGGCCGCGGTGAATCCCATCAGGTCTGCGAGCACCTCGTCGTGCACGTGCCGCCGATAGCTGCCGAGCATCCGGTGAGTGGCATGATGGGTGAACTCGTGTTCGAGGCGGAGGACCTGCGACGCCGCCAGCCAACCCGCATCGTCCAGTGACGCAGACACTCGATCCGCGGGTATGCCCGCGTAGGGCGCGGGGTGCAGGAGAATCATTCGATCATGAAAGGCGGTCGGGTCCACGGCTCGAAGCCGCTTCATCTCCGCCGGCCACGCCGCCGGGTCACCCCCCTCTTCGACCCATCGCGTGCGGAGTTCCCTCGCCCGGACCGCGTTCGGAAGGCCGGACACGTACAGGGCGTGCACGGATGGCGAGATGATGTCGGGTTCGCATCGTGAACCAAGCGCGTGGAAGGCCTGTTCGAAGTCAACCCGCTCCGCGAACTCGAGGACGGGAAGATCCCCCGCCGGATGCCGGCGAATCGACGCGCGAACCCCGTCCGGATTCTCGAAGATCGCGTCGCGGGGGCGGGCTCCGGGATCGTTCTTCTCTCCGGCCAGGACCAGCCGGCGATAGGTTTCGGACTTCGACGCCCCCGCGACGATCGGCACCCGCAGATGAGGCAGCGCGTCGACCAGATCCACGGTCGATGCTTCATCGCTCGCCGCCCCCCGCCTCCACCACTCGACGTGACCCTCGTTCGGAAGATCACCATCCATCAAGCCAGGATCGAACGGCTTGAACGCCGACTGCAGGTACGAATCGAGCGGCATCGTGGGGTCATCCATCACCTCAATCCGAGTCCGGCTTCGGCCGTGGATCGGAGGATGCCTCGTCGGGAACGCTCGTCTCGAGTTCCTCGCCGACCGAACCTCCATCGGTTGACGACGCCGGCGTCTCCTTCATGAGCGACTCCAAGGTGGGGCCCGATTCATCAAGCCGTTCGCTGTTCGGCGTGATGCCCTTCATCGGTGAATATGCAGGGGGTCGATCGAAGCGTTCGAGTTCGAGATTCGAGGCCCAGTTCACGCCGGCATGACCCATCAGGCAACCGACGGCCTGAGCGAGATCCGCGAACCGGATCTGGTATTCGACCTCGGCTTGAACCTTCTGAAGCTGGGCGGAGGATCGGGCCTGGAGCGCCTGGGTCAGGTTGCTGCTGGGGATCTCGCCTCGTTGAAAGAGCAACTTGTAGGCGTCGTAGAACCTCTCCGCGGCCTGGACCTGGTACTGCGAGGTCAGGATCCGATCCCAACCCGTCTCCAGGGCGTCGATGGCATCAAGCACCTCCGCGGTGACCGTGATGCGGCGTTGGCGCAGATCCGCAATGGCTCGCATTCGAGCCAGGAGGGCCGCCTGCAGGTTGGCGATCGCGACGTCGTTCCCGAGCGGCACGCTGAGATTCACGCCCACCATCCAGCCATCCGGTTCGTCTCCGAAGTCTTCCGTCGCACGCCGGTACGCACTGGAGGCGTCCGTGAAACCGTTGAGGTTCCAACTGGCGAGGAGATCAAGCTGGGGCAGGGTCTCGTTGTCTCGCATGAGCACCTCGATGGAGCTCCTCACCCGCTCGTACTCGAGTTCGAGAAGTTCCGCTCGATTCCGCATCGCGAACTGCACCAGTCTTTCCGCGTCGAACTCGTATCCGACGAGTCGAGGTTCGGTGGTCGGCATGAGCGTGAGACCGGCCTCGAGTTCGAGGTCCGGGTTCTGAATCACCACCTTCAAGGTCCTGACCGCCCGCCGGAATTCCAGCTCGGATTGAAGCACGGTCTCCGCGGACACCGCGAGGGCCACCTCGAAGTTGTAGACGTTCGCGACCGAGGAGTTCATCAGTTCCGTCTGCCGTCTCTGGTTCTCGAGCAGATCGCGGGCGGTGGCGTAGAGCCCGAGGTTCACCTGGAGCACCTTCCAGGAGCGGTAGAGATTCCAATACGCCGTCTCGGACTGGACGAGTTCGTTGATCACCGCGACCTGGGCCTGACTCCGCTGTTCCCCGAGGTTCGCTTCCGCGATCACGATCGAGGCCTCGTTGTAGGCGATCCCACCACCCCGGAGCAGCGGCTGCTCGAGCCGAAGCCCCGGCCTGCTCGCGGAGAATGCCTGAGTCTCGTTCTCATACGACGAATCCTGCGACGAAACCGTCCAATCAAGGTCGATGCTCCCACCGGTCCGGAGAGGGACGTTCACCGACGGAGCGACCGAGACGGTTTCCGTCGTGCTGTTCTGCAAGCCCACGATCGGAGTGGAGATCGGACTGACCATTCGCTGGGCGGTGATGCTGGCGTTGAACGTCGCCTCGAACTTCGCTTCCTCGGCCCGAAGCTCCTGGGAGGCGATCTCCGGAACGATCAGGGTCGACTGCAGACCGAGATTGTTGACCAGGGTGGCTCGACGGGTTTCCATGAGATCGATGCTGTGGGCCCGTCCCTCGGTGAGACTCCCGACGATTCTCTCGATCGAGTCGTCCCCCCCGTCGCCGGGTCGCCCGGACTCACGCCGTGTGCCGGGGATCCCGGCCTCGGCCGTCATTCCGTCCACCGTTTCGAGCGACGCGATCGTCCCCACCCTCTGATCGAAATCAGCGAGCCGAAGCCGCTCGCGATCGAGATCTTCACTGCAGGCGCCGAGAGGCAGACCGACGAGCAGTACGAATGAAAGGATTCGATTGCTCACGAGATCTGTCCCGCCATGAGTTCCACGAAGTGGCCTCCCTCGGCCTCCAGATCCTCGAATCGGCCCGACTGCACGACGACACCATCCTTCAGGACGTAGATGCGATCGGCCTTTCGAATGGTACTGAGACGATGGGCGATCACCACGCGAGTGGATCCGAGATCCTCGATCGCCTCGGTGATCGCGGCCTGGGTCCGGTTGTCCAGGGCGCTGGTCGCTTCATCGAGGAAGAGAACCTCCGGACGGTTGATCAGGGCCCGGGCGATCAGCAATCGCTGCAGCTGGCTTTGGGACATCGAGGTCGATGAGACCATGGTCAACATGCCCATCGGCATCCCATCGATCTCATCCCCCATACCCACCAGTCTCGCCGCCGCCCAGGCGTCGTCCATCGTCTTCCGGGAACCCGCACCGAGGATCGTGCTCATCACGTTGCCGTTGATCACCTCGCTCGACTGCATGACCACGCCGAGCTGCGATCGCACCAGCGTCGGATCGAGGCTCTCCAGCGGCACTCCGTCGAAGAGGACGGATCCGGAGTTCGGCGTCTCGAGCCCCAGCATGATTCGCATCAACGTGGACTTTCCACATCCGGTTCGACCGACGATCGCCACGAACTCTCCACGGCCGACATCGATGTCGACCCCCGAGAGCACCAGCGGCAGATTCGGGTCGTATCCGAAGCTGACGCCGCGGGTCGCGACCCCTCCCGCGAGCCGGATCGCGTCCCCGCCGGCCTCGTTGACCTCGGTCTGGGCCTCCAGAAGCGGACGAACGCGGTGATACTGGGGAACGATGCGAGCCAGGCTCTGGATGGCCGGGCCGATCATGGCGATCGATCCGAGAAAGGCGGTCAAGGCGGTGATGAAGGCCACGAACCCTCCACCGCCCAGCGGACCCGATCCATCGCTGGACATCGCGAAGACGAATTCAATGAAGACGAAGGCGAGGGCCAGGGTCGTGAATCCGTGCACGATCACCCCGATCCAGATTCCGACCAGCCCACTTTGATAGGTGTACGACCCGACCCGGCCCAGCTTCTCGAGCAGTCGGGCCATCACCCGCTTCGAAGAACCCTGGATGCGGACCTGACGAATCCCCACCAGCATGTCGATCCCGAATCCATCGAGCTCACCCTTGGTGACCGAGAGTTTGTAGTCGAGCCGGGCCAGCCAGATCGAGGATGCGATCACCAGGACGAACTCCACCGCGATCACCGCGATCGCGGTGAGAGACATCGTCCAGTCGTAGTAGGCGAGGACCGCGAGGTTCGACAGGCCGGCGATGACCGACATCAGGATCGCCAGCGTCGACTGCGTCAGGGCGGAACGCACCTGTTCCACCGCCATCACCCGCTGGGTGAGATCCCCGGCGGAGGTGGTGCGGAAGAAACGAGCCGGCAGGCGGAGCACCCGATCCACCAGCCCAGCGATCACGTTCACACTCGCCCGGGTCTCGATCCGGAGAAACGCGATCCCCGCCACCACGTGGATGAACGCCCGGGCGAGAGCCAGTCCTCCGAGCAGGAGTCCGATGAACAGCAGTTCATTCCGCTCGAACGTCGGAATGGTCGATCCGATCACGTGTCCGGTGAGAATCGGAATCAGGGCACCGAGAGCCGAAGTGATCAGAACCGTCAGGAGAATTGCGACCGCATCCGAACCGTTCCCGCGAACGACCTCCTTCAGGATGTCCCGCAGTCCGAGTGGACGGCTCGGGAACGGTCGATAGAACATCTTCGCGCGAGATTCGAGAGTCCGGGTATAAGCGGCGTCGATCCTTGGGATCTCGCGTTCCTTGCCGTCGGCCTCGAACTCGAAGGCGCGGTAGCCGCCGCGTCGTGGTATCAAAGCGACCGCGGCCCCGTCGGTCACTCGCTTGCCGAGCAATGGTCCACCGTCCTCCAACCACCAACGTCCGTCGAGCATCACCTCCCGGTACTGGGACCGTGTCCGTCGAACGACCTGTTCGATCACATCGATACCCTGACCGGAGTCGACCGAAATCCCTTCGGGGATCCGGATGCCGTGATCCCGCAGGACCATGAGACAGGCTCGGAACTCTCCGTCCTGATCTGACGACGAACCGGTCGACGCCGTTGCATCCCGGGACGACGACGTCATCGACTGAACCGCCCGAGCCATCGTCGCGTCGTCGAGCAAGTCGAGCTTCTCGAGCTTCTCCTTGAATCGTTCATCCGCGCCGTCGATCAGTTCCCGCGCACGCTCGGCCATCCTCCGGCCGAGCCCGTCGACCAGGATCCCCCAGTCGTTGATTCGCCCGGGATCCATTTCCACCCATTCCTGCAGTCGGGCGCTGTCTTCGAACGAGCAGCGAATCATCTCGAGGATCAGGAAATCAGGATCGATCGCCCCGGTCGGTCGGTCGATCACCCGGACCATCGTGGTGTCCGACGCCCGCACCTCAAGGATGATTCCTTCAGGATCGGGCGGCACCACCAGCAGATCGTCCCGGGCCGCGGTCATGACGTGCTCCGCGGGTCCGAGCAGACCATCCGCGCGAACGGCACGAGCGACCAGCGATGCCTCCCCCTCCTCGATCCCGAGCATGACCGGCTCCGTCCGCCTCACCGGAATCGAAAGTCCCGAACCTCGCATGGAGTCACCGGCCAGACCATCCCAGGATGATGCGGGTTTCGCTGCCTTCATGCCGACGCTCCGAATTCGGATGCGAACCACCGGCTCCGGGAGAGCAGATCCTCGTACGACCCTCGATCCAGAATCGATCCCTGGTCGATGACCGCCACCTCGTCGACGGACTCCAGAGACGACCGCCGTGACGTGATCAGCAACACGGTGCATCCGCGAAGTCGAAGGCGATCGAGCAGTCGTTCCTCCGTCGCGCCGTCAAGTGCCGAAGTCGCACCATCGAGCACGATGACCCCCGGTCGCCGGGAGAGGCAACGAGCGATCTCCAGACGCTGTCTCTGCCCCCCACTCAGATTCCGACCACCTTCCTCGATCCGGGATCCGAGACCTCCGGGTCGATCGAGCAGTTCGAGGCAGTCGGCGTCGCGGAGCGCCGACAACACGTCGGCGTCGGTCAACGTCGGATCCCACATGGTCACATTCTCCCGCAGGGTCCCCGCAAAGGCGGTGATCACCCCGGAGACTCCGGTCACGGAATCGACCAGCACCGCCTCGGCGATTCGCGTCCGGGAGCGGCCGTCGAACTCCACCGCACCACCCCACGGTTCCTCCAGACCGAGGATCAGATCCGCGAGCACCGTCTTCCCGCTTCCAGCCGGCCCGACCAGGGCGAGCATCGCTCCCGGTTCCAGCGAGAGAGACAGGCCGTCGATGAATGCGGGTTTGTTCGGATCGAATCCGAATCGAAGATCTTTCACGTCCACCCGGCCACCGAGGCGGCTCGTCGGGGAGTCCGGTGCCTCGCCCGTCTCGCCCGCCGCCTCGCCCGCCTCGGAAGAGGCGTCCGTTTCCTCCACGCGATATTCCAGGACATCCAGAACTCGGTTCATCTCCGCCTGGGTCGTCTGCAGGGTCCGAGCCAGGAGCACCAGTTGATTGATCGGAGCGAGAAGGAGTCCGGTCAGAAGCTGGATCGCGATCAGGTCGCCGATGGTGAGCCGACCGGCCATCACCTCCCACCCTCCAAGGGTCAGGACGAGACCGTAGATGACCACTCCACTGACGAAGATCGGACCGGCATCGAGCCACGCATTGATCCGGGATGCCGATTGCTGGGCGTTGACCCCCTTCGCCTGGTAGCCCGACCACTGACCGAAGGCTTCCGTCTCTCGACTGGTCGCCTTGATTTCGGGAATCGACCGGAGGATCCCCATCAGAGCTCCGTACTGACGACCGACTTCCCGTTGCAGGGCGGTCGTCCGATCGAGCACGCGAGCGTTGGTGATCCTGACCGTCACGACCAGGGTGAAGGCCGCCAGCACCGCGCATCCACCGATGAGTGGATTCATGAAGATCAGAACCATCGCGTAGATGAGCACGGTCCCGATACTCACCAGCTGCAACATGATCTGGTTGCCCAGCTGCGAAGCGATCATCTGGTTGGACGTGAGACGCTGCACCAGGTCACCGGGAGACCGCTGCTGGTAGAACCGCATCGGCAGACCGAGAAGATGGGTCGCAAGCCTGGTCGACTGCATCAGGAACATCCGGAGCACCAGGCGATTCAACGCATACCCCTGGATCAGCATGACCCCGAGCGTGATCGCCAGCAACAGGATCATGCCCGTGATCAACCAGGTCGCGGACGACGAATCACCTCCCTCGACCACCCGATCGATGAACGCCCCCGTGAATCCGGGGATGAGCGCACCGGGAATGGCCAGGAAGAGACCACACAACAGGGCGAATACCGCGGCGATCCGATTCCCCTGCATCCAGGCCTTGACCCCGCGGAGCAGACTGGGGGGGGAACCGGTCGGCTCGAAGTCGGGTTCGAGATCGAACTGGATGGCGATTCCGGTGAAGGATTTCGAAAACTCCTCCTCCTCGACCACCCGCCGGCCGCCGGCCGGATCGTTGATCTGATAGCCATCGCCGCGCATCCCTTCGAACACCACGAAATGCCCGAAACCCCAGAAGAGAATCAACGGCCGGCCCGCCTCCTCGCGAAGCGATTCGATTTCGAGCCTTCGCCCCTTCGCCTTCAGTCCGTAGGTCCGAGCCACCTTTGCCAACTGACCGGCGTTCGATCCATCGCGAGTGACTCCACACTCCATTCGGAGTCTGGCCAGCGGAATCCAGCTTCCGTAGTAGGCGAGCACCATCGCGAGGCTCGCGGCGCCGCATTCAACCGCTTCCATCTGCAGAATCGACGGAACCCTGGCGACCCCACTTGGCCCCTGCTTGGTCTGGCCTTTCTTCATTCCGCACCCGTCGCCTGATCGACGACGCGCGGCTCGGGATCGAGCCCGACTGCGTCCTTCAGCCACGGCACGACGAGTTCGATGGGCCGGTCCTGCGCGGTGATCACCCGAATGCCGCACAGGCTCGGAAAATCAATGGGTCTCGGGAATCCCCGGCCACTGGTCCAGGCAAGACCGGTCTCGGTCTCCGGATCCGACTGGATCGCGACCACCACTTCGAGCATCGGGCCCAGGCTCTTCGTCATCGACTCCGCGAGCTCGCTGCTTCCCAAATGGATCTCGGTGGTCGTTCCCGACACGAACTCTCCGATTCGATCGACCGTTCCTTTGATGTAGCCGTATCGCGAGGGCTTGGCGAAACCGAGCGAGACCTGGACCTCCATCCCCGCCTCGATCTGTTTTCCGATCCCGAACGGTACGTAGGCGACGACTTCGATGGAGACGTCCTTGGAGGTGGATCGAGGCCGGATGGAGGTCACCGGCGTGCCGGCCTGGATCGCCGATCCCAGATCCACCGAATGCTCGAGCACCCGGCCGGAAATCGGGGCGTGCACCACGGTGGAAGTCGCGATCTTCGTCTCGGCCGAACGGACCTGATCCTCGGCGGTCGCGATGGCGTGCATTCGATCGAGACGGGACTGCTCGGTGGAATTCACCAGCGACTGGTACTCGATGTTCGCCTGGGACTCCTGGGTCTGTTGCTGAATCACCTGTTGCATCGAGGAATAGAGCGTCGACCTCGTACTGACCAGCTGCGATCTCGGTACGAGGCGATCCTTCACCAGCAGTTCGATGTCCTTGACTTCATCCTGAAGCATCTTCACCAGTTCGTTCGTCTGCGCGATGATGGTCCTGGACATCGCGACCTGTTCGTCGCGGGCCGACTTCCTCTGGCCGAGAATCCGATCCTCCGAATCCGTCAGCGTCCGATCCTGACCCTGAAGATCGGAGAGTTGCCGCCGCGCGTTCTCCAGCGACATCTCCAGATCGTCGTTGTGAAGTCGCAGGATGGGTTCACCGGCTTCGACCTCCGCGAACTCCGGAACGATGATTTCGACCACGCCCCCGTAGGCGGACGCGCTCATCACCTGGACCGGCCGGGTGTCTCTCGGGATGATGATCCCTTCGCCTTCGATGGTTCGAGGCACCCGACCGAGAAAGCCCCAGAGCAGGGCGAAGCCGACGAACACGGCGGCGAGCAGGAGAAGAAGCCACGCCACCCCTCGGACCACCACCAGACGCTGATCGAGCTGCTCGGTCGAGGAGAACTGCGACATCGCCTCGGATCTCGCGATGCTGGCGATGTTACGCTGGGACAACGTGTTTCTCCGATTTGCCGCGGCGACCTGCGGTCAGGATCTCGACGCGGACTCGACTGGTGAACGAGCTCCCCTGACGAGCATCGATCCCACGTGAGAAGATATCAGATCCGGCCTTGAATCCACTGGACCGCATGTCCTCCCGGCAGGAACCGGACATCTCCGGAACCAGGAAAAACGGCCCGAAGCGATGAAACGCCTCGGGCCGCCGTTGGTCTTCCTCGTGGTGAACGCCCGATCAGAGCTTGCCGTCNNNCTNGGCCATCATCGNNANCATGTCGAGGCANCGNTTNGCGTAACCNGCTTCGTTGTCGTACCAGCTGACCACCTTGAAGAACCGGTCGTTGAGCTCGATGCCGGCCCCNGCGTCGTAGATGGAACTGTGCGGGTCGCCGATGAAGTCGCTCGAGACGACCTCNTGATCGGTGTAGCCGAGGTANCCCTTCATNGNNCCATNNGCNGCGGCCTTCATCGCCTNGTTGATCTCGGCGAGANTNGTGCTCTTGGANGTNCGGAAGGTGAGATCGACGCAGCTNACGTTGGCGGTCGGNACGCGGAANGCCATGCCGGTCAGCTTGCCCTTGATCTCGGGGATGCAGAGCGCCACCGCCTTCGCGGCNCCGGTGCTCGCNGGAATGATGTTCATGTACCCGTTGCGACCGCCCCGCCAGTCCTTCTTGCTCGGACCGTCCTGGGTGGGCTGGGTNGCNGTGACCGCGTGCACCGTGGTCATCAGGCCTTCNTCGATGCCGAACTCGTCGTTCAACACCTTGGTGATCGGGGCCAGGCAGTTGGTGGTGCAACTGGCGTTCGAGACCACGGTGTCCGACGCCGGGTCGTACTGCTCGTGGTTCACGCCGAAGACCATGGTCTTCACGGTGTCCGGCGTCTTGGTGGGGGCCGAGATCACGACTCGCTTGCATCCGGCCGCGATGTGCTTGGCCGCATCGTCNCCCTGCGTGAAGAGACCGGTCGCCTCGATCACGTAGTCGACNCCCATCTCNCCCCAGGGCAGGGCNGANGGATCNCGTTCACTGGTGCAACGCGTCGACTGACCGTGACAGTCNAAGCCGGCATCCGTCGCCGATGCGGGATGCTCGAACCGTCCATGCATGGTGTCGTGGTTCAAGAGGTAGGCGAGGTTGTCCGAAGGNACGAGGTCGTTGACCCCGGCGAACTCGAAACCACCGCGGCGAATCCCCGCCCGGTAGACCAGGCGACCGATGCGTCCGAAACCGTTGATGCCGACCCGAATGGCCATCGCTTCTATCCTCGTAGTACTGAGTATCTGGAGACCGACTCGAGAGGTTCCTCGACCTCGCGTCGAATCGGATGAGTCGGTGAGGATAGCGGTCCCCCCGCTTTCCTGCCCCGCGGCGAATCACTTCTTTCCGGCACTGTGGAGCACGAGGTCGTAGATAGGGGGTACGAGTTCGAAGACCCCGTTGGCGACCCGGCCAGCGAAGCTCGTCCAGATCTCGGCCCGGGGGCGACGNAGGCCGCGAATCACCGCCGTGGCCACCCTTTCCGGTGGCTGCACGAACATCCGAGGGGCGTGTTTCGGGGTTCCATCGGCCCGCAACGCCGGACCATGACCGGCCCCACTGGAAAGCAGGGCCACGTCGAAAAACTCCGTTTTCGTGGTGACCGGATGGACACTCGAGACCGAAATGCCGGTTCCCGACAATTCCGCCCGCATGGCTCGACAGACGTGGGTCAGGGCGGCCTTGGTCGCCGAATACAACCCGTAGCCGGGCAGTGTGAATTTCCCCAGGATGCTCGAACAGCCGATCAGGTGCCCGGGCCGACCGGCAGCCTGCATCTCCAAGCCGCCGATTCGAAGGAGATCGACCGCGGAAATCAGGTTCACCTCGAAGATTCGACGCACGTCGNCATCGTCGGTCTCCAGAACCGGTTTCTCGATTCCGTATCCGGCATTGGCGAAGATCGCATCCGTGCCGCCAAAGGCGTCTTTCATCGCATCCAGCATGTTCCGGCTCGCCCCTTCGGCGGCGACATCACCGACGTACTCGACCGCATCGCCCCCCTGATCACGGATCATCTTCACCACTCGAGCCAATGGCTCCGCTCGTCGCCCGGTGACCATGACCCGCATGCCGACCCCAGCCGCTTCGACCGCGGTAGCGGCGCCGATTCCAGTACCACCCCCGGTGACCAGCATCGTCTTGCCGGAAAGATCCGGACCGATTCCATCTCGTTTTCGCATGTCAGCCCCCACTCTCATCGATGATTCGGAGCGTGAAGGAGGCCTCGAAACGGGCCCCCGCGTCGATCACCACCGGATGTCCGTCCGAAAGGGCCGCCGTCGGTGCCAGCATCGGTTCGATGCAGACGAAGTCCGATCCTTCAGGGGCGTACACCTGGAGCCACGGCCAGTTCCCATCGGCCTCGAGCTCCATGCGGGTGCCATCGGCGATCACCGCGGCGAGCCATCCGTCGTCCGGGCCGCGAAAAAGATCGTCGAATGCCCGATCACCGAGGAATCCCGAGGGGTCATCCACGGACCGGGTGACCGGCCGGCCGTCGACATCGATCACCGGCAGACCGAGCCGGTCNAGGGTGGTTCCTCGCACCGCCGGCATCTCGAGTCGGATACGGGTTCGCTCACAACCCATCGAGGGGCGGAGATATGGATGCCAACCCGCTCCCGACGGCACCGGGCGATCACCCGCATCGACCCGATAGGTACTGGAGACGACGACCCCACCGTCGGGATGATGCCGCACGTTCCAAATCACCGTCACCCGGTGCGGAAACGGGAAGGCCTCGAAATCCTTCAAGCCTCCGTGCCAATCCAGACTTCCTTGAATCCCCGCACTCCCGGGGGGTCCGGTCTCATTCCTCGAGACCTCCCATTCCGCCCGGCGGAGCAGAATCCCGTGCATCGGGAGATTGTTTCCATCCCTTTTCAGATCTTCGATCGACCCCAGATCCACCGAAACCCCACCGGACTCGTATCGATCACCCCGAAGTCGATTGGCCCACGGGTGAAGAAGTGGCACCCCCCCGGTCTTGGGCGCCTTCATGAACGACTCCAGTGGCATCGGGAGAACCAGGTGTTCCTTCCCGGCGACTTCCAGAGAGACGAGGTTCATCCCCGCCGCCGGGACGACCAGGACGCATATCCCTTCATCCTCGAGTCGCCAGCGTTCGGGAAGGCCGTCACCGGCCGGGCATCGATCGAATCGCACCGTTAGGCTCCATGGAACGTGGTTCACTCATCGAGCCCCTGCGCGGAATTCGCAAAGTGCCCGAACTGCCCAAAGAATGGTACGAAGACGTCGCCCCCGGCGTACGCCTGCTGAGACCTCCCGGTGTGGGATTCGACTGGTTCGACGTCGTCCTCGACCGGACCACCGATTCCAACGCGGAAAAGATGCTCGTGGATCTCGGGCTGACTTCAGAGATCATCCATGCGGCCGTCGACCCCGATCACGAGAGCATGCGCCTCCGACATCTGGGTACGTCTCTGCTGCGACTGGATCTTCCCGCCCGGATCCTGGTCGACACCGACCAGGATTACCTGCTTTCCATCGTCCGGGACGGCGAACGACTCCTGACCATCCGCCGGCATCGAATCGGCATCGTGGAGGATGCCTGCGCCGGAATCGTCGATCGAGATTCGGATTCGGTTTCGGCCCGGTCGGTGATGGCGGAACTCGGAGACGAATTCCTCGACCGCCTGGCACCAACACTCCGGCACACCGCGAACACGCTCGATTCGGTCGAAGCGGACGGCGAAGGTCCCCGCGCCGATCGAGTGGAACGCATGACCGAGGTCCGGCGAGTGCTGCTTGGAATCGACCGACACCTCGATCCGCTGCAGAGCGCCATCCAGCGATCCCTGCTCGATGCGACGGCCCGGAAGCTCGATGCCGATCTCGATCCCCTCCGTGGTCTTCAGGATCGGGCGAACTGGCTGGAGCATCGCGTCCACGGCCAGCTCGACCGCGTCCGCGTGCTCTCCGATCGTGAACATGTCCTGGCGATGGACGATCTCTCGACCTCGATGTACCGACTCAGTTGGATCGCCACCATCTTTCTCCCCCTCACCTTCGTCACCGGCCTGCTGGGCATCAACGTGGGGGGCATTCCCTTTGCCAATGAGCAGCTGGGTTTCTGGTTCGTCTGTGGCGTTCTGCTGCTGATCGCAGCCGGCACCATGGTGACGCTCTTCCTGGTGATCCGCGCCGGGAATCGACGCAAGCAACCCAAACCAATCCCCGCTTCGGAGCCTCACCGATGAATCGCTGGACCCCTCCACCCGGAACGCTCATCGGCATGGTCCATCTCCACGCCCTCCCCGGTACGCCCCGCGCCGGCGAATCGGTCGCCGAAATCGCGGCCCGAGCGGCCCGGGAGACGGCGATCCTGATCGATGCCGGCTTCGACGCGATCATGGTCGAGAACATGCACGATCTGCCCTACCTCCGAAGAACGGTCGGACCGGAGGTCGTCGCGGCGATGACCATGGCCGTGGCCGCGGTNGTGGACGCCGCCGGAGNTCGGCCCGTCGGCGTGCAGGTCCTGGCCGGTGCGAATCGGGAGGCGATCTCCATCGCCCACGCGACCGGCGCGAGATTCATCCGGGCGGAGGGCTTCGCCTACGCCGCAGTCGCGGACGAAGGTCTTCTCGAGGAAGCAGACGCCGGACCACTTCTACGCCATCGCCGAAACATGGGGGCCGATGACGTCGCGATCTGGGCCGACGTCCGCAAGAAGCACTCCGCCCACGCCATCACCGGCGACCTGGTGCTCGCGGATCTCGTGTCCGGCCATGAATTCATGGGGGCGGATGCGGTGATCATCACCGGCAGCCACACTGGACAAGCGGTCTCGCTCCACGATCTCGCCGCCGCCCGCCAGGCCAGCCCGCTTCCCGTCGCGGTCGGAAGCGGTGCCACTCCCCAGAGCCTTCCGGAACTCCTCGAACACGCCACCGCGGTCATCGTGGGCAGCGGGCTGAAGATCGACGGATGCTGGTCGAACGACATCGATCCCGCTCGGGCCCACGCCTTCGTCGAGGCCAGAGGTTGAATCGGACGGGACCAACCCTCGCACTCATCGGCGAGGAAATCGTCCCGGTCGAAGAGGCTCGGGTCTCACCCTTCGACCGAGGATTCCTCTTCGGCGACGGGGTCTACGAGATGGTCCGGACCTTCGATGGTTTTCCGGTGGCGATGGACGCCCACGTCCGGAGACTCGAACGGAGCCTTCGACAGACCCGCATCGACGGCTTCGACGCCCGGCGATTTCACGACATCGTGCCGCAGTTGCTCGACGCCGAGCGACTCGGGAACGCGGGCGTCTACCTCCAGGTGACCCGCGGCGTCGAACNTCCCAGACGTCACGTTCCGGGGGACGGAATCCGCCCCACGGTGTTCGCCTTCGCATCACCCCTGCCCGCGCTGAAGGAACTCAAGACCATCGAATCGACCGATGTCATCCTGGCTCCGGATGACCGGTGGGGCCGGACCGACGTGAAGTCGCTCAACGTGCTCGCCAATGTGCTGAGTGCGATGCAGGCCCGTGCAGACGGCGCGGACGAGGCCATTCTTCATCGGGACGGGCTGGTGAGCGAAGGCACCCATTCCACCGTGATCGCGGTGCTTGATGGCGNCCTGATCGCCCCGTCGATCACCGCCGCTCCCACCATTCTGCCCGGCACCATGCGGGGTTTGGTGCTGGACGCCGCCGGAAAGATCGGGCTCCCCGTGGAAGAAGGCCCTCTCCGGGTCGATCGGATCCACCACGCAGCGGAAATCGGCATCGCGTCCAGTCGCCGCCTGCTGCACCAGGTCGACCGAATCGGAGGCAGATCCCTCCAGGGTGGACCATGGATGAGTCGCCTCCTCGCTAGCATGGTCGATTCGATCACCGATTCGATCGACGGCCCGGGGCGTTTCCCGGCCTCTTGAATCGACCCTCCCCCGTCCCCGGACGCCTTCCAATGACCACTGCCGCCGCCATTTCGATCGGCAATACCACCATCCAGGCGGGGAACCTCGTCGACGGCTTGCTCGATGCGACCGTGTCGTTCCCGGTCGACGATGCATCCTCCCTCGTCGCCGCGATCAACCCCTGGTTCACTGATGTGGAACCAGACCACCGCTCGATCCTGATCGCTTCGGTCAATCGTCCGGCCGAAGAAGCCCTCCGCACGCTTCTGGCCGACAGCATCGAGAGCGAGATCCTGGAGATGGAGCGGGATCTCGCCGCTCCCATCGGACGAGGACTCGATCCGGAATCCACGGTCGGCGTCGATCGACTGCTCGCTGCCGCCGGGGCCTGGGAGGAACTCAATCAGGCCTGCATCGTGATCGATGCCGGTACCGCGGTGACCGTGGACTTCGTCGACGGCGAAGGCGTCTTCCAGGGTGGTGCGATTCTGCCCGGGGTCTCGGCCATGCTTCGAACGATGGCCGTTTCCACCGATCTGCTGCCGGACCAGGCCTTCGAAGCCACTACCGGTGAGGCCTGGGGACGGGACACGATCGGCGCGATGCACCGCGGCGTGCATGCCGCCGTCACCGGCGGCGCGTGGAAACTCGTCGAGCGATACGCCATGCACTACGGCGGATTTCCGCTGGTGGTCGCCACCGGCGGCGATGCTGAAATGCTCTTCAAGGACGATGAACTCGTGAGCCGAGTGGTGCCCGATCTGGTGCTCCGCGGAATGGCCCTCGCCTGGCGCACCGCCACTGGAACCACGGAAGACGCGGAGGCGTGACCGCTTCCGCGGTCTGCGCCTGGCTGGCCTCACCTCCCGGACGCGGGGGCGTGGCGATCATCGATCTGGCTGCGACCGATGCCGCCGCGCTCGATTCGACCCTCGACGTCATCGGGCCGGGCCCTCCCGTGCGATCGTCTTGCTTCGCACACCGCACCCTTCCCGGGGTCGACGACGGAGTCATCGCCCGCATCGATCCGAAGCACGCTCAGGTGATGCCTCATGGCGGCCCGGTGATCGTCCAACGGCTGATCGACGCCCTCGAGCGAGCCGGAGTGGCATGGCTCGACCAGCCTCCGAACGAGGTTCGTCCCGAAACCGGAGACGAGGTTGAAACCCGGGCCCTTGACGTGATTTCCATCGCGCGGAGCCCCGCCGCGATTGAACCCCTGCTGCTTCAGGCGGCTCGTTGGCGGGCTCGACGCGGCCCGCTCGATGAGGAGGAACGACAGCGGAGCCGTCGACTCGACCGCCTGGTCCGACCCCCGATCGTGGCGTGCATCGGCGCTCCGAATGCCGGAAAGAGTTCCCTGCTGAATGCCTTGGTTCGCGAACCCGCCTCCATCGTCTCCGACCTCCCGGGCACGACGCGAGACCGGGTTTCGCGTCGAATCGACCTGGCCGGAGTGGTCGTGGATTGGATCGACACGCCCGGCCTCCGCGAAAGTGACGACGCGATCGAACAGGCCGCCATCCAGTCGAGCCTGGCGGTCATCCGAAACGCCGTGCTGGTCATTCACCTGATCGCCCCGGACGTGACCGACCACGGCCTGCCCGAGGGCCTGGCTCCCGAAGAAGGCATCATCCGGGTTCAGACCAAGTCGGATCTGCCCGCCACCACGCCGATTTCCGCCGACCATTCGGTCAGCGCCATCGACGATCGTGGCATGACGTCTCTGGCCGGCCTGATCCGTGATCGAATCGTGCGGGCCGAGGACTTCGACTTTGAGGGACGTTGGGCCTTCGCCCCGGGCCTCCTCGATCGAATCGAATCCTAGAGACCGACGGTGGCGAAACCTGAATCGACGTAGAGACACTGCCCGGTCATTCCGCTCGACAGGTCGCTGAGCAGGAAGGCGGCGCAATCTCCGACCTCCCGGCCTTCGATGTTCCGCTTCAGCGGCGCCTTCTTCTCCACCCAGTCGAGAATCTCACCGAAGCCACCGACCGCCATCGCACTCATGGTCCGCAGCGGTCCACCGCTGATGCAGTTGACCCGGATGTTCTTTTCCCCCAGCTCGAACGCCAGATACCGGTTCGTCGCTTCCAGCGCCGCCTTCGCGACGCCCATGACGTTGTAGCCCGGGACGACCTTCTCCGCCCCGTAGTACGAAAGGGCGATCATCGATCCGCCCTCGGTCATGAGGGGAGCGGCGTGGTTCGCCATCGCCGCGTAGGTGAAGGCGGAGATGTCCATCGCCTGGGTGAAGACCTCGCGCGGNGTCGCGGTGAANCGNCCNGGCTGNAGCCAGTCCTTGTCCGCGAAGGCGATCGAGTGGACNAGNAANTCGATCTGNCCGAANTCNTCNCCGATCTGCNTGAAGACNTCGGCGATGTCCTCGTCNCTGGCGGCGTTCAANGGNCGNAGCCANGGATCCGAGACNCCNAGNGCNTCGATNGATCGNCGGACNCGGCGTTCCATCTTGTCACCCGGNAGNTGGGTGAANAGGCANTCNGCACCCTCNCGNANGAGNCTNTCCGCGATNGANTAGGCGTANGANCGCNCNTTCGCGATNCCGACGATCAANCCTCGCTTGCCNTCCATGAAACCCATTTNACGCCTCCGAATCGNATTCCNTCGNCTCNGNNANACGGCNACGAACCGNNTNCGANGANNCCACAGGGCNCNGNACGGTAGNCGACCNNGAGAANTCCCGTCGGAANGACCACAAGAGNCCGNCNNCCNGCTACACTCTTCGNACCNCGTGGNGNNCGNCTCCACGNGNGACGCGCGCGTAGCTCAATTGGATAGAGCATCGGCCTTCGAAGCCGAGGGTTGCAGGTTCGAGTCCTGCCGCGCGTGCTTGAAGGAATCCACCCCGGCCGTCACACGGCCGGGGTGTTTTTTTCTTCTAGACGACTCACCCCGGCTCGAGGTCCCGGGCCTGCGAGCCCGTCGCCGACGCGGCTGATCCGAAAAGCCTGCGTTCGGAACCTGAACCGGGCCGCCGCCACCCTCTCAGGGATTCGATCCGAGAAGCGTGCTGACCCCATCCCCGTTCATGGTGGTCACCAGATCCAGATCACCATCGCCGTCTACATCCACGGCCTGCACCCCCGTGCCGTCACCCCGAAGGATGATTCCACTCCGCGACGGATGAACCGGCTCGAAGTCACCATCGCCGAGGCCCCGAAGCAACTGGCCCACACCACCTCGCCAGAGACCGGTCTCGGGCTCGCGATGATCGTGGTTCTGGACCAGCACGATGTCGCTGACGCCATCACCATTCAGATCCGCGATCGCCGCGTCGTAGCAGGGTGCGATCTGGACGATCCGCGGGAACGGCCGGAATTCAAACGCCGGTCGCCCGGATTCCGAGACGTTGATCCAGACCCCCGACTCGAACCCGTCGGCCTCGAAGCGCTGAGCCTTGCTCAGATTCGATTCCCCGTAGATGCCGGTGAGATCCGCCGACGCGAAGTCACGGAAGGTCTCGAAGTCCTTCCTGATGAAGGGCATCGCACCGGAACTGCAGCTTCGGCCTCGAACCGGAAGCATGCCGTCGGACTTGCACTTGGCCTCGATGAGATCCGGCCGACCGCTTCGGTCCATGTCTCCGAAGTAGAGGACCGCGGGATTGGTCGAGTCCGCTTTCCCGTACTTGGTGTTCAAGCCCACGTTGAGACCGACGAGATCCAGGTCGCCATCTCCATCGACGTCACCCGGCACCACCCCGTTCCACCACCCTCGAACGGCGCCGAGACCAGAGGACTCGGTGACATCGATCAGTCGGCCATCATCGTTCCTCCAGATCGCGATCGGCCCCCACTCGCAGGCGACGACCAGGTCCTCCCGACCGTCGCCATCGGCATCGATCCAGTCGGCACCGGTGACCAGGCCCACTTCGCCCAGACCGGGCGCCAGCTCCGAAGTCGCATCGACGAACCGCACTTCGCCGTCGACCGATTCGTTGCGAAGCAGATGACTCGCCGGGGTGTCCGGATAGCGGCCCGGAATCGAACGACTTCCGATGAACAGGTCGAGATCACCGTCGGCATCGAAATCCGAGGCGACCACCGCATGACTGTTGAAGGCGAGACCTCCGAGGGTTCCCGCCGGGGCCTTCTCGAAGACGGGAGTCCGGCCCTCCAATCCACGATTGAGATACAGACGATTGCGAAGCCGGCGATCACCCTCGAAGAACTCGCTGCTGCCACTGCCGACCAGGAGATCGTGGTCGCCATCCCCGTCGGCATCGAACCAGATGGCCGCCGAGTCCTCGCTGCCCTTGTCCACCGCGAAGGCCGGGACGGTCGCCCGGCTGAAGCGACCACCCTCCCCGCTCAGCCAGAGTTCGCCGGGATGGTCCCGGGCGCCACCGAAGAAGACGTCGGTCCGGCCGTCACCGTCGACGTCGTGCCAGGCCATGCAGGGCCCGAAGGCCGAGAGCTTGGCTGGTAGGAGCGGCTGGATGCGGTAGTCGTCGTAGGGCTTCTCGACGTGCACGAACCCCGGCCCGACCCCGTCGGGGGCCGTCACGAACATCGTCGGATCCGCGGCCTCCGGCCTTCCGGCCTCGTCCGGTTCCGTGATCTCGATCCTCTGGCCCGCGGTCATCGGCCCGAGCCGCTGGACGCGATTGCCCGGCCAGGTCACTTCGATCGATTCGACCTCGACGTCCGTTCCGAGCCCGAAGTGCAGATCAGAATCATCGGTCGACGCCCATCCCCGCCAGGGGCTCGCGCTGCGGACCAGGGTGCCGTGGGAGGCGGTCTCGACCGCAACGACCGCCCCGACCCCGTGGGTGTTGGCGCCCCGACCACGGAGCCGGACCTTCAGCCAGTTCCCATCGGTTTCATTTCGATACACCGAGACCGTCTCATTGAGGTTCGCCACCACGACGTCGAGATCACCGTCGAGATCGAGATCTCCGTAGGCGGCGGCGTAACTCATGCCGTTCTTGTCCAGTCCCCACTCGGCACCCACGTCGTCGAAGACCAGGTCGCCTTGATTTCGAAACGCCATGTTCCGCTCGAGCAGCGGCGGATCGTCGCGAAAATGATCCCACTGCGTTCGTCCATATCGCTGCCGACCGGAGAATGGGCGATCGGAATCGGTGAAGTTCCGACTCATGCCATTGGTGGTGAAGACGTCGGGTCGTCCGTCCTGATCGAAGTCCCCGAGTTTCACCGCCCAGGTCCAGTCCGAACTGCTGAGGCCCGAGAGGAACGCGGCCTCGCGAAAGGAACCTCGCCCGGTGTCCAGGAAGACCATGTTCCGCATCGCCTGACGCGGCCAGCCCTGCTCCAGGATCTCACGTTGCCGGCCACCCATCTCCCCCATGTTCACCTTGGCCTTGAAGTGCGTGGTCGCGGACATGTCGGCGACCATCAGATCGAGCAGCCCGTCACCATCGAGATCCGCCACGTCGGAACCCATGCTCGACCAAGAGGTGTAGGGAAGGAACTCCGAAATCGCATCCTCGAAGCGGACCACGCCGTCGGGCCCGGGCCCGAGATTGCGATAGAAGCGGTCCGGGTCCTCGAAATCGTTGGCGACGTGGAGATCGACGAAGCCGTCGCGATCGACATCGAGCCAGGTCGCCGCGAGGGCATGCCCTGCGCCATCGATCCCGACCTCTTCGGTCAGGTCGACGAATCGTGGACGTCCATCCTCGCCGGGACCGGTGTTGAGAAAGAAGCGGTCGTCGCGCCCGTAGCTGTCGGCCTCGAAATTTCCGTCGGACTTTCGCCAGGCCCGGAAGTACCGCTCGTACTTCGGGAACATCTGCAGCGAGGCGGTCTCCGGATCGAAACGCCCGGGGGCTTCGGTCGGAAGACCGTTCGGCGGCACGTATCGATTGCAACCGATGTAGACGTCGAGATCACCGTCGTTGTCGACGTCGGCGAAGGTCGAGATGATGGACGCGTCCCGGAGGTCGAGGCCGAATTCGGCCGCCTCCTCCGTGAAC
>NYSW01000022.1 GCA_002683195.1 Phycisphaerae bacterium | reverse complement strand
CATCCCGCCGCCGGTGTCGGCCGAGTTGTTCGTGAACGTGCAGCCGTTCAGGGCCGGGCTGCTTGATTCGCCGTACATCCCGCCGCCGTATGCGTCGGCCGCGTTGTCCACGAACGTACAGCTGGTCAGGGTCGTGGTACTGGAAGCGTTGTACATCCCACCGCCGTCCTGACTGCTCGAGTTGTTTTCGAACGTGCAGCTGGTCAGGCTCGGGATCGCGACGATGTTGTACATCCCGCCGCCGTCGTCGGCCGAGTTGCTCGTGAACGTGCAGTCGGTCAGGGTCGGACTGCTGGCGAAGTTTCTCATCCCGCCGCCGTTTTCGTCGGCCGAGTTGCTCGTGAACGCGCAACCGATGAGGATCGGATCGCCGCTATTTGTGTTGTACATCCCGCCGCCGTCGTCGGCCGAGTTGCTCGTGAACGTGCAGTCAATCAGCATCGGGCTGCTGAAGCGGCTGTACATCCCGCCGCCGTATCCGGCGGAGTTGCCCGTGAACGCGCAGTTGGTCAGGGTCGGACTGCTGGAGGCGTTGTACATCCCGCCGCCCGAGCCGAATTGGTCGAGGTTCGAGTTACCCGTGAAGGTGCAGTCGGTCAGGATCGGGTTGCTGGATGCGTTGTGCATCCCGCCGCCGTATTCGGCCGAATTCTCCGTGAACGTGCAGCGGGTCAGGGCCGGACTGCTGGATTCAAGGTTGTACATCCCGCCGCCGTCGAATTCGGCTGAGTTGTCCGTGAACGTGCAATTGTTCAGAGTCGGGCTGCTGGAGGCGTTGTACATCCCGCCTCCGTTCGTGCTGAAGCCGTTCTGGATCACCAGGTTCTCGAAGACGGTGTCGACCGATTCACCGGCCGTACATTCGAGCACCCGAATCTGACCCCCACCGTCGATGATCGTGGCAGGATCTCCGTTTGCATCGACCGTCCCTCGTATCGTGATCGGCTTGCCCCGAGTATTGACGGTCTGAAACGGGCTGTAGACCCCGGCGTCGATCGTGATCACTCCGCCAGGCGCTGCGGCATCGATGGCGGCCAGGATTGAGTCGTATTCGCTCGGGACACTGAGTTCGAGATCGGAATCCTGGTTCCCGCAATCAGGAATCCCGTCCCCGTCACTGTCATCGCACCCGATCGCAAGGCAGTTCCCACCGTCATCCACCCAGTCGCCGTAAATGTTGCCCCCGATGTTTTCGCAGAAGGCACAGCCGGTCAGGATCGGGTTGTTTTCGCTATTGAAGTTGCGCATCCCGCCGCCGCCGGAGCTGGCCGAGTTGCCCGTGAACGTGCAGTCGGTCAGGGTCGGGTAGCTGAAAATGAAGTTGTACATCCCACCGCCTTGGTCGGCCGAGTTGCTCGTGAACGTGCAGTTGGTCAGGGTCGGGTCGCTTTCGTCGTTGTACATCCCGGCGCCGTAGCCGCTCGTGTTGCTCGCGAACGTGCAGTCGGTCAGGGTCGGACTGCTGTCGCGGTTGTACATCCCGCCGCCGAAATATTTGCACGAGTTGTCCATGAACGTGCAGCTGGTCAGGCTCGGGATCGCGACGATGTTGTACATCCCGCCGCCGTATTCGGCCGAGTTGCTCGTGAACGTGCAGTTGTCCAGGGTCGGGCTGCTGCCGCCTCCGTTGCGCATCCCGCCGCCCCATTGCGCGGCCGAGTTGCTCGTGAACGTGCAGTCGGTCAGGGTCGGGTTGCTGCTGCTGAAGTTGTGCATCCCGCCGCCCCTGCTGGCCGAGTTGCTCGTGAACGTGCAGTCGGTAAGGATCGGGCTGCTGTAGTTTTCGTTGTACATCCCGCCGCCGCCGGCGTAGTCGGCATAGTTTCCCGTGAACGTGCAGTTGATCAGGGCCGGGCTGCTCTGGTAGTTGTACATCCCGCCGCCCCTGTCGGAGTCGGAGCCGTTCTGGATCACCAGATTCTCGAAGGACGTCGCACCGCTCTCACCGCTCTGGCAGACCAATACGCGGTGCGCCTCGGCTCCGTCCAGCACACTCGCAGGCTCACCGGCCTTGTTCAGCACCCCACGCAGCGTGATCGCCTTGCCGCCGGGGTCGATCTGCTCGCCCTCGAAGTACGTCTCGGCCGCCAGCTGGATGACGTCGCCATTGCTGGAGTCCCCGATCGCGTCATTGATCGAGGTGTAATCACACCCATTGGCACAGACCGTGATGGTCTCGGCCGTGGCGGTCGAAGCGAAGACGAACAGGCCGCTGGCGGCCAGGGCGACGATGGTCAGGGGGCGGTGCATGTCTTTCTCGCTCAGTTTGGGAACTGGGGATCGAATCGATCAGGGTAGGCACCGAGGACCTCGGAAGCAAGAATATAAGGGTCTCGATGGGCCTCGGACGTGAGGATATGAAGGTCTCGATCAGTTCCTCGAGACCGTCTCCACCGATAGCCTCACCCAGGGCAAGACCCGCCTGGTCGATCGATTCGAGACGGCCAAGGCCGACTGATCGAGAAGAGCCCTCGATCGGGATGATCGCCAGGGGCGAACCCCTGAAATCACGGTGCCGTGGTGTCGTCCGTCGGACCGCCGAAGAAGCCGAGGATATACGCGAGATCCGCGCCGTTCACCTCGCGCGGATTTCAGACCCGGCCCCATGCGGGATCCGACTCTGGTGTCACATCTCCGCCGGATGTTCGCGTTCGCCCCGGCCTCAGCGACGTCGACCGCGACCGGCGAGCCCGAGCGCTGCGAAGGCGATCATTCCGACGGGCCCGGGAACCGCGGGAGTGCTGGCCGCAGGCAGCGTGAAGGAGCCGGACATCCCGCCGAAGTAGACGCCCGGTGTCTGATAGTTGTAGGAATATTCCCCGGCCACGGTGACGGTGGTTTCACTCACCAGATCGTTCAAGATCACGAAGCGCCCGATCATCACTCGTTCTCCCGTGGCGGCATTGCCCTGGCCGTTGTCGGGATCGTTGTTGAACCAGCCGGCATCCGATGACACGCTGCCCGCGACCGCACCGTCGAAGTTCGGATCGAGGGAGGCGGCAAAGGGATCGGCTCCGGACATCGGGCCCAACGTCACGAAACTGTCGATCTCGGCGTTGCCCCCGAGCGTGTTCCACGTAGCCGACCAGTTCCCGTCGCCACCGCCGACGGTGTCGGCGTCATCGTGAACGAAATCACCCTGACCCAGGGAGACGTCGAGGTTGAAGAGCGAAAGAACACGCCGATCCGATCCCGACACGTTGTCGAGGTAGAGATCCAGAACGGTGTGGGTTCCGGTGCCGGCGGTGCTCTGGGAGCCGGAGCCGGAACTACCGTAAATGTCGGCCGTCAGGCTGAACTCTGAACCGGCCATCGCGGGGGTGCACGCAAAAGCCGTTGCCATTGCGAAATGGTGAATTCGGGGCATTTGCTGCTCTTTCCTTCTCGTTTGAAAACGGGGGGAAACCTGCGGACGAGGCGAGGGTGATCACCAAGCCAACCTGCCGATTCTTTCCCGCGGGAACGGTGAGAATCCGGTCTGAAGATAATGCAGACCGACCGTACCGAGTCGGTTGAAATCCCATTTTCGTCACAATTCTCCAGCCCGGGGCCGTCTGCCGGAGGAAGCGGTTGCGGCCAGATCCTGTTCTTCACCTTGAACCGGGAGGGCGGACCATATACCGTCTTGACTTCTGGTCGGTGATGTTCACCGGCCGCCGACGATTTGGGAGCGGCTTTGCCGCCCCCCGGACCCGCTGCCGCATGCACGTTTCCGCCTGGCCCGCATCATGAGGACGCCCTGCGTCCCCCCCACGCTCGGCCTCGTCGCAACCCCATCGACCGACTATCTCCCCACCGGACCCGCGGCGGATCCGGTGGACGTCGCTCCACGCCCATTCATCAGAATCGCCGCCTGAGAGGACNTGGCCATCGCCATTCGACGCAGAGGATTTGGACGCGACGACATGCGTCCCACCGGCCCCCGCATGAACGAGCGGATCCGGATCACGCCCATTCGACTCATCGATGAAAACGGTGAACAGGCCGGCGTCGTGGAGACGCCGGATGCCCTGCGCCGAGCACGTGATCTCGGACTGGATCTGGTTGAAATGGCGGCCGACAGCCGGCCACCCGTCTGCCGGATCATGGACTACGGCCGCTACAAGTACGAGCAGTCGAAGAAGGAGAAGGCGAACAAGGCCAAGACGAAGACTTCAGAGCTCAAGGAAGTACGCCTGGGCCGATCGATGAAGATCGATCCGCACGACATCGCCATCCGGATGCGTCAGGCCCGCAAGTTCCTGCTCGAAGGTCACAAGGTCCAGATCGTCCAGCAGTTCCGCGGACGGGAAATGGCCCACCGGCATCGCGGCGATGAACGAATGCGAGACATCATCGCCGAACTCGAAGAACTCGGAAAGCTCGAAACCTCTCCTCGCATGGCAGGCCGCCGAATGAGCGTCATTCTTGGGCCCGACAAGCGAAAGATCGACGCCTACCGCCGAAAGATGGAAGCCGAAGGCAAGGCCACCGAAGAAAAGGATCCGAAGGTGGTCGCGGAAGCCGCCGCCGTCGCAGCGGCTGAAGCCGCCGAAGCCGCGACGGAGAGCGCAGAGCCCACAGCGGAAGCCACGGAGGCCACGGTGGAGACCACTCCGTCCACCGACGCGGCCAAGACTCCGACCGACCCCGGAGAGGCCTGAAGCCGAAACGGGGCCGATCAGACGTCGATCCCTTGTGCTAGAACGATGAAACGGGCCCNCGCCGCATGGCGAGGGCCCGTTTCGTTCTTTCGATCATGCCAATATTCGGTGATCCGGCGTCGAGTCAGCGACGTCTTCGACGAGCGGCAACCAGACCCCCCAGAGCCATGCCCGCCGCTGCAGGGCCGGGAACCGCCGGGNTGGAGGACTGTCCCGCGATCTCGATACTCGCCGTCGTGCTGTTGACTCCCACGAACAAGTCGTCCGCGAGGAGAAAGTCATCCTCACCGTAGCTGTAGGTCCGAGCCTCGATCACCAGCCCGGTCTTGCCTTCGGGGATCGTCCAGGTGTAACTGCTCTGCTCCCATTCGTTCCCGATGCCCGCGTAGCTGATCGCACCACCGGCGGATCCGTCTTCGGCATCGATATCAGCATTCGCATAGTGCCCCCAGACCCGCCCCTTCCCGACCACGCCTTCACCTTTGAACCACATCGAGGCGTAGACCGTGTCTCCAGGCTGCAGGCCGGTCACGTACGCGACGTAGGCCTCGGGCGTGCCGGCCACGGGCGATTCCAGAATGAATAACGATGAACTCCCCTCGTAGGCATCCTGATCGTGGTAGCCGTACTCTCCGACGTTGCCCGTCGAACCGAGGATCGCCTCGGCGGCCGGATCCTCCCAACTCGTGGCTGCCGACATGAGGAAGCCACCGGCATCCGTCAACGGAGCGATGGCGCTGATCACGCTCAGCGATAACACGAAACGAAACATCTGCATTCTCCTTCTCACGGGGGGAACCGGATGCCAGACGCGGGAACGTCCGACACTCGCCCGAGTCTAGCTTGAACCCTCCCGGATTCGAGCGTGAATAATCGAACTTTCTCATCCGAGCCCGTCCACGAAGAGCCGTCGGGGCTGATGGAGCCAATCGAGCCTCGCCCGCGAAAAGAATGCGACCCCTTGCCATGAGGCAAGGGGCCGCATTCACCATTCCAGAAACCTTTCGGGGATTCCTCTGGTTCCGAATCCTTCAGCGACGGCGACGCCGGGCGGAAACCAATCCACCCAGCACGGCGAAACCGGCGGCCGGGCCCGGNACGACCGGCGAGCCGGCCGCCCCGGCGACTTCGATCACCGCCGCATCGTTGTCGACGCTGATCGTCAGGTTGTCGGCCCAGATCATGTCATTGTCGCCGTACGCATAGACCCTCGCCTGAAGGCCAAAGACCGAGTTGTCGCCATCGGCCGTCCAGGTGTAACTCACCATCTCCCAGACACCACCCGCTCCAGCGTAGTCGTTGTTACCTCCGGCAGAGGAATCGTAGGTGCCCGNATCGGTCTCNTCGTAGTAGGCGCCCCAGATGCGAGCCTTCGATGTGTTGCCCGAACCGGCATCCGTTCCTCGNAACCACATCGATGCCGTGATCACGTCCCCGGCCGAGATGCCTGACACCCAGGCCACCACGGCATTGGGAGTTCCGCTCACCGGAGACTCCTGGAGATAGAGGCTGTGGCTTCCGTCGTAGACGGGGTCCGGCGAACTGGTGTAGCCGAAATCACCGATGTTTCCATACGTCCCGAACACGGCGTCGGAGGATGTCTCCTCCCAACCAGTGAACGACATGACGTCGGCATCGGCCAAGGATGGCGCGAAGNCAACAAGGACGGCCGAAACCACGAAGGTACGAATCATGGATCTATCTCCTGTAGGGGAACCGCGAGTCGAGGCAGTGAAGGTAGGTGAGAACTGACGGGAACCTGAAGAGACCTCACGGCGGGAACCGAAAGCTTTCTTCAGTCCGAAAATATCCAGAGGAAGATCTGGCCGGAAGGCTTTTTTCCAGACATCGATAAAATTGCTGTTCCTGACACTGAGAGCGTCTCTTTTGATCCAAAAAGACACCGAATCTCGCTTTGCTGCGAGATCCGGTGTCGATTCTGGTTTGAATATCCTGCGTGCCAGACTCTTGGCGAGCCTTGACCGGATCAGCCGCGACGGCGACGACCGGCGACGCCGGCGAGGCCGAGAAGGGCGAGTGCACCGGGGGCCGGGGCGAAGTTGATCACCGCCGTGTCCGAAGTCGTGGAGACGGTGAGATCGTCGATGTAGGCGCTGCTGCCATTGGAGCTGCTGGCGTACATGCGGACTTCGACGACGAGGGCGTCTCGGGTGCCACCGTTCGAATCAAAGGTCCAGGAGTGAAAGAGTTCACTCCAATCGCCATCTTCACCGGAGTAGGTGCTGTTACCACCGGCGCTACCGGCGGCATCGTCGACGTCGCCGGACTGGGCATAGTGGCCCCAGATGCGGACCGAAGGCGAAGCACCCGGGGTGTCATCGAATGCCCAGAAACTGGCATCGATCACGTCACCGTCGGAGAGACCGGTGATGAACGCGACGTAGCCCTGCGGGGTGCCGCTGAGCGGATCTTCGTTCATGAAGAGCGATGCTGTGCCACTCAATGGGTTGTCGGTCGAATTGGTGAACGCGATGTTGGTCGCGCTCTGCCCGAGAACGGTGGCGCCGTTCTCCCAGCCGTAGGTCGCGGTCTGGCCAGTGGCGCCGGCAAGGGCTGGAGCGGCACACGCGAGCGCGACGCACGAAGAGATAGCAAGTCGGTTCATGATTCTCTTTTCTTCCTGGAGACGGGTGAGGGAACTCTGGGACCCGAGCGGGAGGCCGGTCCTTCTTGTTTCAGGATAGTCCGCAAACCTCCGTTTTCAAACAGACCTTCGGGGAGATTGCCGCAATTTTTGCCCCTGCCCACGGAAACCTNTGCCCAGGAGATACTTAGTCGATCTCACGCGATCGAACCACGAATCAGCCCCTCGAGAGATCCCGCCTCCAGCAACCGATGTTTCCATGCGGATGGCCGCCTCATGACCCATGATCCCCGCCGTGGAGCGTCGTCCCTGCCCCCGAACCGCTCCGTGAACCTGATGCCTTGGATACTCAGGGCTCGGCCCCTCCAGCGGCCGGACTTGCCGACTCGATCCGCCAGGCACCCATTTCGAGGACCACCGGGTAGCCGCGAAGACCCTCTGACCACGGCGAACAAGACCTCACCCAAGATCACCCCGAGATCCCACGTCATCAAGCCCGGGCCGGCCAGGAAATCGTGTCACTTGATGCCCTTCATCGTCAAAGATGACACCACGACTTCCAGACGTCGGGGGGAGAAGCGTCAAAAGTCGCCGTTCCGGCCCAAAGAAGCCACCTGACGGAGGCTCCGGTGGCCGGCAGAGATGGGAGCCGGCAAAGATTCACCGCGGCTATCGGAAGAACTTCATCTTTCATCCGAACCGTCGAGGGTCACGGTGCGAATCGTCACGGTCGAGCTCTTCCGGGATCGTGGCCTCGAGCCACCATGCAGACACCGCCTTGAGGGCGGACACGGTGAGGATGAAGATGGATTTGGACGTCGGCGGTCATCAGGATCGTTCCCTCACCTGCGATTCGACCGCCAAACACGCCGATTTCACTGCCGCCAACCGAACCTGAGCGCCTCTCTGGGCGCTCAGGTCGATGGTGCGTCCGGGTCATCTTGCGCGTGAATCGAAAGTCGCTCGCAGACCGCGAGATCAACGTATCGGGGCCCGGTCTGGCAGGAGGCCACCCACGAGGTCGAGTCTGCGACTGCCTCCGCCTCCGCGGGATCGTGGGTCACGATCAGCGTCGCGATTCCTGCGGCCCTGAGCACGCCGAGGATCTCGTTTCGAACTCGAGAACGGGTTTCCACATCAAGACTGCTGAACGGCTCATCCAGCAGCATCACCCGCGGCCGCCGCACCAGGGAGCGAGCAAGCGCGACTCGCTGCTGCTGGCCACCACTGAGGGTGTGTGGCATTCGATCGGCGAGTTCGAGGACACCAAGAGACTCCAATGCCTGGTCCGCCCGTCGGAGACGTTCCCGACGCGCCCCACCTCGAATGCCGAACAAGACGTTGCGCCGCGCCGTGCGATGAGGAAACAGCGCGTAATCCTGGAAGACCATCCCGACCGGCCTCCGTTCCGGCGCCAGATGGACACCCCCGGACGCCAACTCGACGCCATCCACCTTGATCCGGCCTCGCTGCAGCCTTTCAAGGCCGGCGATCAACCGAAGCAAGGTCGTCTTTCCGCAACCGGAGCAACCAAGCACGGCATGCACTCGACCGGATTCAACACACAGGGAAAGACCATCGATGACCGGTTGCGTCGGACCGTATCCGAACGCCAGGTCTTCCACTTCGAGCCCCGGACCGGTTTCCTGTTTCTGATGACTCATCGTTCGTTCGAGTCCGTGGATCGAAACACGATTCGATCGATCTGTTTCGAAAGCAACATCACTGGCAGGAGACCGATCAACCCGATGAGCAGAGCGGCCGTCGCCGCTTCTTCGAGTCGCTCATCCGATGCCAATTGGTAGACCCGAACCGCGAGGGTATCGAAATTGAACGGCCGGAGCATCAGGGTCACCGGCAGTTCCTTGACCACGTCCACGAAGACCAGCAGGGCCGCCGCGAGCAGACTTCGTCTCATCAAGGGAAGGTGGATTCGCCAGAGGATTCCCCCATGAGTCGTCCCCAGCGTTCGCGCGGCTTCGTCCATCCGAACGCTGACCCGCTCGAGACTTGATTGCACGAAGGACAACCCGACCGCGACGAAGCGGGTCTGATACCCGAGTACCAGGGCCAGAACCGATCCGGTGAAGATGAGGCCCGGCCTCCAGTCTCCTCCGGTCGCGAACGACGATGCCTCGTTGATCCGGTGGTCCAACCAACTCAAAGGCAGAAGGAGACCGATCGCCACCACCGGTCCTGGAATCGCGTAGCCGGTCCTGGCCACGCCCGCACTGGTCGCGGTGAGCATGCCCGGCCGAACCCGCGCGGCGTAGCCGATCAGCAGGGCGATGACGACCGAGACGGTCGCTGCCACCGCGCCGATCCAGGTGGTCGTGAACACCAGATTTCCCAGCGAGACCGAGTCCGCCCCTCCCCCTTGTGCGATCGCAAGCCCGGCCAATCGACCCATCGGAAGAAGGAAACCGAACGTGATCGGAAGCAGGCAGAAGAACAACGCCAGCACTCCGCCGATCGGGCCGATTTTCGTCGCTTCCGCCCGATGGCAACGGGCGGAGGTGCGGTGATACCGGCCGCTTCTCCTCATGAGATGCTCACCGAGAATCAGGAGCAGAAGCACCGAGATCAACAACGCGGACAACTGTGACGCAGCGACCCGCGACTCGAGCCCGTACCAGGTGCGGTAGATCCCGGTCGCGAAGGTGTCGACCGCGCAGTAGTCGACGGCACCGAAGTCGGCGACCGTCTCCATGAGAACCAACGCCAACCCCCCGACCACCGCCGGCCTCGCCAGCGGAAGCGCCACGAAGAAGAACGTCCCCACCGGGCCTCGACCGAGGAGGCGGCTGGACTCGAGCGCCGACTTCGGTTGCTCGAGGAATGCGATCCGCGCGGCGAAGTAGACGTAGGGGTAGAGGGCGAGGGTCAGGATGAAGATCGCGCCCCCGAGACTTCGGACCGAAGGGAACCAGTACTCGCCCGCAGCGAGATCGAATCGATCCCTGAGCCAACCCTGCACCGGACCGCTGAACTGCAGGAGATCCGTGAGCGAATAGGCCGCGAGGTAGGCCGGGACCGCCAACGGCAGCAACAGCCCCCAGGAGACCAGGCGACGCCCGGGAAACCGATGCATGGTGACCAACCACGCCGAAGACACCCCGATCAGCCCCGCGAACGTACAGACCGAGAGCCCCAGGATCAGTGTGTTTCCAACGTAGGTGGGCAACCTCGTTTCCGCGAGATGGCTCCACTCACCGTCCGAAGATTGAAAGACGCTCGCCAGAACGACGGCGACCGGAATCAGAACCACCATCGAACCGAGAAGACCGAGAATCGGCCAGACGATCGGATGCCGGCCTCGCCCGCGAATCATTGAATCCCAACGTCCAGACCGATCACGACCCCCGCCTGGGCGAGGGCATCCCGAAAGCGATTGCTCGCATCCGCCATCGCGCGACGTTCGGACATCGAAACACTGGTGTAGGGCGTCGCCGCCACCACGCCTTCACGGAAGTAGGGTTTCAGGGTGTCCTGGGCGGCCTGATGAGCGGCGATCACCCGATCCGCCGCCGACTGGTTCTCGCGGGCGACCAGAGGCGCGAAAGGCTTGAACTGGCTCATCACCCCGATCCAGTTGTGCTTGAAGATGAGCAACGACTGATCAGACCAGGCTTCTTCCTCGCTCGAGATCTTCTTCGCCGCGACTTCATTGCTCAGCGCCAGCATGCCGCCGAACTGTCCCGCGGCATCGAAGCGATCCTGCTCGCCAAGCTGCCCCTTCAACGTCCGGACGCTTCGGGTCAGACCTTCGGCGTAGGGAAGTGCGGACGCAACGTCGTCATGCCCGAAGAGCAGCACTTCGATCCGATGAAAGCCTCGGAAGTCATCGGAGGTCTCGCCCGCCTCGAAGGCGTAGGGCCGGGCGTCGATGTCCCGATCGGTGTCTTCGAAGGCGTAGGCGAGCGTTTCAATCTCTTCGTACGGAGGTCGCGACTCGACGTAGGCCCGACGAGCCGCCGCGAGATCGCCGGACTTGATCGCGTTCTCGAGGGCCTGGCAAAGTACGCGTTGCTCATCGCAACGCCTCGAAAAGTAGGCGACACCACCGGCGACCGCGGCCTTGACGTCCGGTGAGTCGTCGTTTCGTGGGCGGCGGGGCTTTGCGGGGGCCTTGTCGGAGAGCAGCCCCAGAGCGGCGGCCCCGGCGACCGAGGTGGCGAGCATGGCACGTCGATTCATACCTGTGAACTCCTTGCTTCGGTGGCTCAACGCCAGCCGGCACGATCCATGATTCGAACGGCGGTCTTGTTGTTGGAGCCAAGCTTCGCCGCGTTCAGTTGATCAGGGCGGTAGGGACCGAAGCCCTTCAGCACCGGCGTGATATCGATTCCCTCGGCCACCGGATACTCCTGATTTCCGCTGGCGAACCTGGCCTGCGCTTCGTTTCCGGCCAGGAACTCGATGAATCGGACCGCGTTCTCCCGGTTCGGAGCATTCTTGACCACGCCGGCTCCGGAGACGTTGACATGAGTGCCACGTCCCTGCTGGTTCGGGAACAACACTCGAACCTTGGAAGCCGCTTCACGATCGGCTTCACTTCCTTCGATCATGCGAGCAAGGTAATAGTGATTGACCACCGCCACGTCACCTTCGCCCGCCGCGACGCCGCGAATCTGATCACGATCTCCTCCCTGCGGGGTCCGAGCGAGATTGCCGACGATGCCCTTGCACCAGGCTTCCGCCTTCTCCGGGCCCACGGCTTCGATGATCGACGCCACCAGGGACTGGTTGTAGATGTTGGAGGAACTGCGGATCAGGACCCGCCCCTTCCACTCGGGAGACACGAGGTCTTCGTAGTCGAGAACGACTGCTTCAGGAACTCGATCCTTCGAAACGACCATGACCCGGGCCCGTTTGGTCAGGCCGAACCAAAGACCGTCCGGATGCCGAAGGGATGCGGGAATCTGGGACTCGAGTTTTTTGGACTTCGTGGGCTGAAAAACGCCCTTCTCCTCGGCCTGTCGAAGCCGACCGGCATCGACGGTGATGAAGACATCGGCCGGACTCAGATCACCTTCCTGGCCGATCCGGGCCAACAAGACGTCGGACTTGCCTTCGATGATGTTGACCTTGATGCCGGTCTCTTCGGTGAATCGCCGAAGCAACGCATCGTCGGTGTCGTAATGTCGAGCGGAATAGACGTTCACTTCGCCCTCGGCCGATACCGGCGTGGCCGACGCGGTTGCCAAGGCGAGTACGAGTGCGAAAAAGCGGGTCATGAGAGTAGCTCCAAGGCTGTCGTTGAGACTCATTCTCAACAAGTCCCGCAGCGTAGTCCCATCCGCAGCGGCCTGCAAGCCACGAAAGGCCGATTGGAACGCCACCTCCTCGACGCAAGGACGCCTCCCGCCGTCGCGAATGAGAATCACTCTCACGTTGGTGCTATTCTTCTTGAAAGCCTTCCCGATCATGAGCACCGCCACCCACCCATCCTCGACCCCGAACTCGCGGCCGCAACCGCTGACCGACTGCCCTGCCGGCTGCCGTGCCATCGTTCACACCCATCGACTCGAAGATGGTCCCCGATCGATGCTGGAAGCCATGGGAGTCGAGCATGGATGCGAAGTGGAGATCTGCAAGGTCGGCTCGCCCTGCATCCTGAAGGTCTCTTCCGGCCGTCTCGGCGTGGGGCACGAAGTCGCCTCGAGGATCATGGCCACCGTGAACCCGGCCCAAGAGAACCTGCGGTCCTGAATCCGCCGCGGCTCCGGCCGGCCTCACCCCCCTAGAAACCCTGCCGGCCTCGCAACCACCATGAACGGGACCCCGTCTTCAGCCTCATCGAGCCCTCGCAGGCTCGCGCTCCTCGGTAATCCGAACACCGGGAAGACCACCCTCTTCAACCGGCTCTGTGGCCTCCGAGCCCGGACGGCGAACTACCCCGGCTCCACCGCGGAAGTCCGCGTGGGGCGATGCAACCAGGGCGAACTGCCCTTGGAGATCATCGATCTTCCCGGCATCTACGGCATGGACCTGGATCTTCCCGAGAGCCAGATGTGCCGAGACTGCCTGGACGGGCGACTCGACGAATCACCCGACACCGCCGTGGTGGTGATCGATGCCACCAATCCGTCTCGGGGCCTCGCCCTCGCCATCGCCGCGATTCGCCGCCGGCTTCCCACCGTGGTCGCCCTGAACATGGCGGATCTCGNGGCCCGCCGCGGCCTTTCGTTCGACGAAGAAGGATTGGGAAAACGACTTGGCGTGTCGGTGGTCGCCATCAGCGGACGAACCGGCCGAGGCATGGTGGAACTCCTGGAAGCGATTCGAACCGCGACTCCCGGACGCAGTCCCCTGCCCGCTCCGGACTCGACCGTGGCCGAACGTCGCCTCTGGATCGATCAGGTCATCTCCGAGAGCACGGGGGGTCACGACGCCGTCGGTAATGCCAGCGACACCGTCGGAGTCCGACTCGACAAGGCCTTCACCCATCCGGTGCTGGGACTCCTGGTCTTCATGGCCATCATGTCCGGACTCTTCTGGACGATCTTCTCCCTTGCCTCGGTCCCCATGGATCTCGTCGACGGATTGTTCGGCACGTTCGGAGACCTCGCTTCNGATCTCATTCCACCGGGACCGATCCGCGACCTCACGGTCGACGGCATCATCGGCGGCATCGCTGGAACGGTGATCTTCCTTCCCCANATCCTGATCCTCTTCTTCCTGCTGGCCCTGCTGGAAGACACCGGGTACCTCGCCCGCGCCGCGTTCGTGATGGATCGAATCATGTGCCGATTCGGCCTGCCCGGCCAGGCCTTCGTACCGTTGCTCTCGAGCCATGCCTGCGCGCTCCCGGGAATCATGTCCGCACGCCTGGTACCTGATCGCGACGATCGACTGACCACCATCCTCGTGGCTCCTTTCATGAGCTGTACGGCGCGGCTGCCGGTGTACGTGCTTCTGATCGGCCTGCTCTTCGACGGCCGCCCGTGGGTTGCTGGCCTCGCCTTCGCCGGGTGCTATCTGCTGGGAGCGGCGGCAGCCCTGATTTCAGCCTTCATCGCCCGGCGGACGATTCTTCCCGGTCGAAGTCGCCCCATGGTCCTGGAACTCCCGGACTACCGGCTCCCCAGCCTGCGTTCCGCACTGCTGCTTTCCTGGGATCGAGGCCTCGTCTTCCTCAAGAACGCGGGCACGATCATCGTGGCGATCTGCATCGCCATGTGGTGGTTGAGTGCCTATCCGATGGCGGATCCACCGGCCGAAGCCATCGCCCTGCAGCAGCAGGCAGCCCTGATCGCGGACACGGATGCGGAGGCCGCGGCCGAACTCGAATCCCAGGCCGGCATTCTGGAGGTGCAGGCGCAGCAGGCCGGCTCTTTCGCCGGTCGGATCGGGACTTTCGTCCAGCCGCTGTTCGCTCCGATGGGCGCCGACCGAACCCTCACCGTCGCGATCCTGACCAGCTTCCTTGCTCGAGAGGTGTTCGTCTCCACCGTCGCCGTGCTCCAGGGAGGCGGGGAGGATGTCGCGGATGACGACCATCAGGTCCTGTCCCTGGTTCGTAACGCGACCCGTGATGACGGCTCGCCGGTCTTCAATTCGGCGACCTCAGCCGCCATGCTGGTGTTCTTCGTACTTGCCATGCAGTGCCTGCCGACGCTGGCGGTGACCCGCCGGGAGACGGGAAGCTGGAGCTGGCCGGCCCTTCAATTCGCGTGGATGAGCGGCCTCGCCTGGGTGGCCGCGGTCATCGTCCATGCCTGCATGACCGCATTCGGATGATGCAGCCTCCACCTATTTTTCAACGGATCCGATGCTGACATGCCTTGGTCGGACTGGCAATTCTGGGTGGTGACGTTGATGGCCCTCGGGGGCGTCATTCTCGTGGTCCGTCCTCTCCTGCCGACCAAACGCCCCTCCGGACGTTGCGGAACCTGCCCTTCCGGTACGAACACCGACGAGGCGAAGGGGCAGCGAACGCCGCTCACCATCGAAGGTCGGCGAACGAAACAATCACGCCGCAGCAGCTCGAAATCCTAGAATCGCCGGTGTGACGGTCGGTCTGATTCGCCCTGGACACCGGCGATGGCGCGAGCGATCTCAAGGTCGCTCTGGGTGGTGATCTTGAGGTTGCGCTCGTCGCCTTCGACCATGGTGACCGGTTCCCCGAGACGCTCCACCAGCATGGCGTCGTCGGTCGCTCCATCAAGATCCCCCGCCGCATACGCCCGTCGAAGAAGTTCGATCTCGAAGAGCTGTGGCGTCTGCACCCGCCAGAGTCCCTGGCGTTCGACCGTCGCCTCGACCCGCCGTCCCGAAACCCGAGGACCAGGCGCATCCTCNTCAACCGCCGCCTCCCCGAGGATGTCGTCCACGCCTTCGTCATCGAGCCCGAGAATCGCGTCGACGCTGGCGTCCCGCTCCGCCGCTTCGAACTTTTCGGCCCCGCAGCGTTTCAACGTGTCGCGAACCGGGATTCCCGGAATCACGGCCTTGTTCGCATGCCCCGCCTCGAACACTCGTTCCACCAGGCCATCATCCACCAGGGGTCGAGCACCATCGTGAATCGCCACGTGGGTGCACCCCTCAGGAACCGCCTCGATGGCTCGCAGCACGGTCTCCCATCGTTCGCGGCGCCCGCCCTCGACCACGGTGGCACCGAGAAACCCCAACCTGGCTCCGTAGCGATCACGGAATGACTGNAGATCGTCGGGTGGGCCGGCCACGATGATCGCGTCGACCTCTTCCCGCTTGGTGAACGGCTCGATCGAGCGAAGGAGAACCGGGCGGCCCCCGAAGTCGGTGGCGAGTTTGTCGCCGGCACCGAAACGATGACCGACGCCCGCGGCGGGAATGATGACGGCGACGCGCATGCCTGAATGCTACGTTCGAATCGGGTTCATCGCCTGCTCAGGCGGCCCGAGCCAGAGTCTCACTGATCCGCTCGAACAGGAATTCCGGGGTGAAGGGCAGGACCACGAAGTTGTTCACGCCGGCTTCGATCGCCTCGAGGACCTGTGACTTCTCGACCCTGGCGGTGATCAGGATCGCCAGGGTGGAATTCCCCTGCAGACGAATCGCCCTCACCAGTGACACCCCGGTCATGCCGGCCATCTCCCAGTCGGCCAGAAGAAGGTCGGGATCGAAGACCGCGACCTTGCTCAAGGCGTCCTGAGCATCATTCGCCTCCTCGATCATCTCCGCCCCGAGCAGGTCGAGAACCGTCCGCATGACCTCTCGGATCGCCGCGGATTCACTCACCAGCATCACCCGCATGATTCTCTCCTCGAAACCGCCGACTTCAGCATGCCTCGACCGGCACCGGTTCGAGTGCCACCTCCAGGCGAAGACGGCCCAGACCGCCGCCGATCGGGATGGAAACACACGAGCAATCTCCGGCGGGACGGAACCGATGCCCGTGACCGATCACCACGGAAGGCCGGCCGACATGCACATCACGNCCCTCAAGCCCGGTCGCGACCTCGGATCTGATTCGAGCGAGCAACGGCCCCAGCACTTCGGAAATGTCGGATTCATCGAATTCCGACCGCTCGGTCCGCACCCGCCTGACGATCTCCCGGGCGGTGGATGCCGGCGACACCAACACCATCGATCCGGTGATCGCACCCTCGAATTCGATGATGCCCGAGACATCACCGATGAAGTCTTCGCCTCCGGATCCGGCCGCCGGTCGACCCATGATGATGTCGACCTGAAGGTCCGCCTGAAGGACGGACCTCGTCGCAGTGATGAAGAACATGACATCGTCGACGTTCATGGCGGCTCCCCGTCCAGAATGACGATCCCCCCGGATCGCATGCGAATTCGGCTCGAAACGAGCATGGCGACACCTCGTCGCCTCGGCGCCCCACGCAGCGACGCCGACCTGCTCTTCGGCGTCTCATGGCCACGAATGAAGAACGTTCACGCATCCTCCGCCACCCGGCCGCGCACCGTGCGGACGAGCGTGATAACGCCGGTGGGTGAACACCCCGTTCAGGGCGAATCGGCGGGTCGGGTCGGGGTTTCCCGAGATTCCGTCGGCAACTGCGGCTTCGGGTGCGCAGCCTTCACCCGTGACGATTCATCCGGCTGGGTCAGCGCGAGAACCGCGATCGACGTCCCGTAGGCGGCAGAGCGATCGAACACTCGATCATTCCATCCGGCCTTCTCCCCGTCGTGCACCGACATGAGCAGCCTTGCGAGACGTTCACGCCAGATGACGCGTTCATCCTCGGGCAGCCGTTCGATCGCCTCGGCCGCGTAGCCGTGGGCGTACATGAAGTAATAGGGCGCGACTCCGTACGGAGCCTGATGGGTTCCATCGCGGCCCTTCCGCTTGAGGAGTTCTCCCCAGTGGGTCAGGAACGCGGCACAGGCCTGTCGAACTTCGGCCGCGTCCGCGAGACCGAGTTCCGAGCGGACGGTCGACACCGCGAGCATGCGACCGATGGCACCGGGAATCTGCGTGGCCGGTTCCCGGGTCGGACGACGCGATGCATAGGCGATGTGTCCATCCTCTCCCCGGTTGAAATCGATGCCTGAAAGGGCTCGCTCGACGATGCCCTCCGGAATCTGAAACCCCTGACGTTCGGCTTCCCGAAGGGCCTGGATGCCCGGAGGCGTCATGAAGGGACTGTTCGAATCCGGCCGATCCAACGGCCCTCGCCGCGCATAGTTCCACCCCCCGACCTCGGGAATCTCGATCGCCGCCAACGCCTTCACGTAGAAACGGATTCCGTCTTCGGTGGCCGCCATCGCCTCCGGTGGAACCAGACCTCGCTCTCGCAGGTCGAGCAGGAAGCCGAGTCCGTAGATGTAACCCCAGCCGCGAACGTCGTAGCCCCCGGCGAAGTCGGGATTCATCGAGGGATGACGGGTGGCATCGACCACGAAGGTTCGAGCTCGATCCACCGCGGCTCGTCGCTGGGCATCGGTTTCGATATTCGGATCACGAAGCATCGCTCGCCCCGCGATCGATGTCCCTCCGACCCGGTATCCGATCGGGATCACCGTGCGTCGACGTCCTCTCCCTTCGATCAGCGCTTCGGGATCATCCGGTCCCGGTGACACTCGATACACGCCTTGGTAAGGCCATTCCGAGCGATCCGGCCCTTCCTGCCGCTCGACCAGCAGTCGAAGGCCCGCCGCGACCGCCGCGTCGACCGCTTCGGATTCGATCACCGGCGCATCGATCTGCGGAACTTCGATCGACTCGACCTCGATCACCGGGATCGCCTGCTCCACGACCGGCGCCGTTGGAGGGTCCACCTTGAATCCCGGCGTCGCCGCGACCGACGAGGCAGACATCCCGCAAAGAGTGAATCCAGCACACCAGAGCGCCGCCAGGCTTGATGGACGTCTCATTCCGATTCCTCCTCGGTCTTCGGCATGAAGAGATGGACGAACATGTCCTCCGCGTACTGATGGGTCTCGGGCCCGACGAATCCCTCGATCTCTCCGGCCCCATCCTCGAAATCCTCCGGGGTCCGAAGCACCAGGAATGACTTCGGTTTCATCACCCCGCGGCAGCGGACCACCAGATCGAGAAGGCGACGACGAAGCGCTTCCTCATGCCAGAGCATGTAGGGAGGATCCAGAAAGACCACGTCACAGTCGGTTGGAGCCTGGGCGAGGGCCGCGGGGCCGAGGGCATCCGCCTCCACCACGGTCGCCCGGTCGCGACAGTCGAGTTCCTCGACGTTGAAACGAAGGATGGCGGCGATCCGCCGATCCTGTTCCACCATCACGACCTCCTGCGCCCCTCGACTGACCGCCTCGAGTCCGATGGTGCCGACACCACCGAAGAGATCGAGCACGATCGCATCGTCGAACCAGCCGCGAAGCAGATTGAACACCGACTCCTTGACTCGAGCCGTGATGGGCCGAGTGGTCTCCGCGTCGGGCGGACTTTCGAGAATGCGGGAACGGAATTCGCCACCAAGAATCTTGATCATGCGTGCAGTATCGCCGCGAAACCGTCCCGAGGCGCGTGGTTTTTCCCGAGAGCGTCCGACGGAGCCCCGGACCTCGACTATTCTTCGTCGCCATGCCGGATCTCGACGCCAGCCTTCCTGCCAGCCTTCGGGCGATCTCCGAACATGTCCGCCTCGGATCCGACGTGCCCTGCCTCGTCGTCCGCCCCGTCGGTGAACCCCTCGGAGGCCCCGAAGCACGAATTCCCTTCCTGGTCTGGATGCACGGGCGAACCGCCAACAAGGAACTTGATCCCGGTCGATATCTGCGACTGGCCCGGGTCGGCATCGGAAGCTGTGCGATCGATCTCCCGGGCCACGGAGAACGAGGTTCCGAGGAACTCATGCGAGCGGAGGCCCTGCTGGACAACATCGAGCAGGCGGCCACCGAAATCGATGACGTGACCCTTGCCCTCGGCGGCCGGGGATTCGATCTCGACCGAATGGCCATCGGTGGCATGTCGATGGGGGGAATGGCCGCCCTGGTTCGACTCCAACGCCCCCACCGCTTCCGAGCGGTGATTCTCGAAGCGACCAGTGGCCACTGGCGGAAGCAACGACAACGTCAGTTCTTCGACCACGAATCCGCGGATCGCCTCGATCCGATCCGAAACCTCGATCGCTGGCGGGAGCTGGCGGTTCTGGCCGTGCATTCCCGGGCCGACGAATGGGTCTCCTTCGAGGGTCAATCCGGATTCATCGACGAACTACGACGGCAGGCCGATCATCCCGAACGAATCGAGATGCTCGCCTTCGAANAGACCGGTGCGCCACACGAGCACCTCGGATTCGGAACGCGGACCAACGAAGCCAAGAACCGCGAAGTCGAGTTCCTCACCCGCTGGCTTGCCTCCGCCGAATGACCCTGCTGATCAACAGCCTCCCCAGGCACCGAGCAGGATTCCCAGATCGGCGCCGTTGCACTGACCGTCTCCATTGAGATCAGCCTTGCACGGAGACGTTCCCCAGGAGCCGAGGAAGAGACCGAGGTCGGCACCATCCACGAACCCGTCGCCGCTGTAATCCGCCGGGCACGGGGTCTCGACGACCTCGAATTCCAATCGAATCTCGTAGGTGTTGAGCTGGAAGCCGGTCTGCTGGACCTCGACCGTGTAGTCGCCGGCCTCCAGTGGCAGGTCGAAACCGGTACCGCCCTGCAGCCCTTGCGAAAGCCGGACCAGCATGTTGACGGAGGCATCTGGGAAACGAGTTCGATTGAGGTGGGACCCGCCCAGGAACTGCGACATGGTCGAGCCGGAGGGGACGACGGAAGAGGTCCCGTCGTCGATCAGGACGAACCCGGTGTTCGCAGCGGCCCCGGTGGTGCCGTCGAGATAGGAGACCAGACGCATCGCCACGAGGTTCGATCCCTCGGCGACATTGAACGTGACGTAGTCCCGGGTGTCCCCCGAAGAGGCCTGAACCGAACCGACGAGGGTGAGATCCCCGGATTCGAAGGACCCGACGGCGGTCGGGCTCGCGGCGTCGCTGGAAAGATCTCCCTCGACCGCCTCATCCCAGACCACGTCGGCCGAGGAGACCGATACCGAGGCAACCAGCATGAACGACGCAACTGACGCGGAATAACGCATGNGGTCTTCTCAAAATCAGGAAAAGGACGGCTGGGGTCATATGAACCACGAACAGGGTTCATCTCCGACCATACTCAGTCACCGGTGATTGGTGACACGCCCTGCCAGATTTTCGTGCCATTTCCTCGAGTGACGATCCGCTGGACGAATGCCTCGTAGCCGGCCTTGAACCGGTCGTAGTCCCGGTCGAAGTAGACCGCAAGGATCGCCCGTCCCGCGTTAGGACCGAGAAGTCTGCCTCTCCTGCCGGCGGATCGGTCTGCGTCATAGAGGCTGGTCGCGATGTGGCCGGCCGAGGCGTCGTCGAGGAGTCGTCTCAATCCGTCGCGGTACCGACCCCCTTCACCCTCGACCAGATAATGGATGAGCACCCACACCTGAGCGTAGTAGGTGAGCAATGAACTCTCTCCCTTGGACACGAAGGCCTGCGGAGGAAGCGTCACCAGCTCGTCGAGGTCGATCAGCCGGTTTCGGTAGTTCGCGCCCCGAAGTTGTCCGAATCGTTCCAGGTTCCGCCAGGGCATGAAACGAGGCTTTTCGTCTCTCCGGCGGAACGAGTGGCCCTCTGCATAGGCCGCCAGTCCCTCTTCGAGAAAGGTCGGCAGCGGATGCCGGAACACCGTCTGGGTGTACTGATGCCATCCCTCGTGGGCCAGCATGCACCGGGTGTCGTACCGACCGATGTCCCAGAGAACGCTCTCCGCATCGATCGTGTATCCACCGCGTTCGATCGCAAGATAGGTCCGAGCGTTACGGCCCAGCCGCCGAGACGTCCAGGCCGCCCATTCCGGGCGGGTGTCGAACAGGAAGGTGCTCATTCGCTCGGTCGGCGCGGGCAGTGGCTTGATGCTGGCCCGGCGATCGTCGAGCAGTCCCTCACCGGCACCGCCGGAGCCTCCTGTCTCCTTCGCCGGGATCATGGTCCGATAGTGGTCGAGTGCGGTCGCGGTGAATATCGGCAGGCTGTCCCGCAGCGATCCCTCCGGCACCGTGGTGTGAATGAAGTGGGTCGGGGTGGTGATCAATTCACCCTCGTACGCTCCGAAGGACCATGGCTCGGTGCCGTTCGGCTCACCGCCATCGATCGCCGGCATGCCTTGGGAGTCATCGCCGGACAAGGCCGCACGGGCAGCGGGCCGAGGTGATTCACTCGGTGAACAGGAACCCAGAAGGGCCAGAATCGCGAGGACCGATGAACAGCCCAGGAGCACTCGGACGAATTGTCTGGGGTCTGAGCTCACGATCTCATGGTATCCGGGAAGTCGGCGTCCACCGCGGTTCGTTCCGGTCGTTTCAAAGGGCTTCGAGGCCGGCCATGGCCGCCGCGAGATCCGCCTCCGCCACCGCCAGCATCCGCCGGGTCTCCTCCACCAGATGCGGGGGGGCCTTGTCCACGTAGCCCGCATTGCCCAACTTGCCCTTGAATCCTGCCACCTGCTTCCGTTTTCCTTCGATCGCCTTGGTGAGCCGGGCCCGTTCGGCATCGACGTCGACGGCATCCACCAGGTTNGACAGCAGCACCTGCCCTCCCTCGAACGCCAGTGGCAGAGCCCCCGCCGGAGCCTCGGCTTCAGGGGTGGCGGCTTCGAGTCCCGCAAGGGTTTCGATCGCGCCGCCGGCGGCGGCCACGAGTTCGAGCACCGATGACGGTGCGTGAAGAACGATCCGACGCTTCGGGGGCACGCGACGTTCTCCGCGAAGATTTCGGATCGCCGCGACCAACGCCTGCACGCGAGCGAATTCCACATCCGCGTGTTCATCGGCGGTGGCGTCGTCGAGTTCCGGCCAGGCGGCGATCACACAGCGATCCGCCGGAGGAAGACCGACCCCGGCGAGACCGGTTCCGTTCGCGGGGCGAACCGCATCGAGTCCGCGAAGATGCGGCCAAAGCGTCTCGGTGACGAAGGGACACGCCGGATGGAGCATCCGCAGGATCGCATCGAGAACCGCATGCAGACGACGCTGTTGATCACGCCGATCTCGCACCGTCGGCTTCACGGCTTCGAGGTACCAGTCGCAGAAATCCCGCCAGACGAGGTCGTACATCGCCTCCGCGTATCGATTGAACTGGTAACTCGCGAGCGCTTCGTCGATCTCGACGCTGGCGCGTCGGAGGCGGGACACGATCCAACGGTCCGCGAGCGAGGGGGCCTCGGTCGATTCCTCCGCGAAGGTCTCCAGATTTCCGAGGGCGAATCTGGTCGCGTTCCACAACTTGTTGCAGAAGTTCCGCCCGAGATCGAAGCGGCTGGAGGTGTTCAAGGCCAGCGGCCGATCCTCGCTCGGTTCGACCTCGCCCACGGCCACCCCGTAGGCCGTGACCATTTCACGAGACGGGTCCTTGGGAGACTTCTGGATCGGGGCCGCGACCTGATGACCGGAACCACCACGGATGAACGCCGGGGTGAAGGTCTCACCGGAATGGGGACAGATCATGTCCACCGGCAGTCGAACATCCTGACTCCCGGTCGCCATCTGGGCGAGCGTGAATCGCATCGCATCCGCCCCGTGACTCTTGATGATGTCGCGGGGATCCACGCCGTTGCCGAGGCTCTTGGACATCTTCTGCCCGTGCCCATCCTGGATCATGGCGTGGATGAACACGTGGCGGAATGGAAGACGTCCGAGGAAATACCGGTTGAACATCACCATGCGACTCACCCAGAGCGTGATGATCTCCCGCGCGGTGCAGAGGACGTGACCCGGATTGAATGCTTCAAGCAGGGCCTCCCCCTCGGGAATCTCGTTCGGATGAGCGGCCGGTTCCGGCCATCCCATGGTCGACAACGGCCAGAGAGCACTCGAGAACCAGGTGTCCAGAACGTCGGGGTCCTGAACGAAACCGGCGGCTTCGAGATCGGCCCGAAGCACGGCTTCCGCCTCGGCCCCGCCGATCGCGTCCGGCCTTGGAACGCAGACCGACTCGTCGATCGCCCCGTCCGGGAGGCGGCGGACTCGATGGGCGGCACCGCGTCCGGTCCATTCACTTTCAACCGCGACCATCTTCTCGTCCACGGCGGCCGCCACGATCGAGGCATCGGCCTGGCCCGCTTCCCTCATTCGAGACCAGACCGGAATGCGGTGTCCCCACCAGAGCTGNCGGGAAATGCACCAGTCGCGAATGTTCTCATGCCAGAGTTCGAACGTCTTGGCGTAACGATCGGGGTGGAATTCAAGCCCTCCGTCGCCGGCCATCTCCGGCCCGGACGGCGGTTCGCTCGCCCGCTGCTCACCGTCCATCGCTCGCAGGGCCGAACCCGCAAGACGATCGTCGGTCACCTTCACGTACCACTGATCCGAGAGATACGGTTCGATCGGAACGTGGCTTCGATAGCTGTGGCCGACCGCATGTTCATGATCTCGGATGTTCTCCAGCAGATCATGCTCACGGAACCAGGCCACGATCGCATTCCGGGCTTCCTCCCGGGGAAGCCCCACGAATGGCCGGGCGTCCTCGCCGGCATCGTCCCAACCGTGAGCGTCGGAGATCGAGCCATCGGGCGCCATGATGTTGATCACTTCGAGTTCGTGGCGAAGACCGATCTCCCAGTCGTTGGGATCGTGGGCGGGCGTGACCTTGAGAAATCCCGTGGCCAAGGCCGCCTTCGGATCGGCGATCGCTTCCGGTCCGAGGCCCAGCTCCTCCGCAATCGCCACGGGAAGCACCACGTAGTCGTCCTCGACGATCGGAATCTCCCGACCGGTGATCGGAAGGCGGACCATCCGTCCCCGCAGGGCCTCCGCCCGGGGGTCCCGAGGGTTCACCGCGACCGCGGTATCGCCAAGCATGGTTTCGGGCCGCGTGGTCGCCACGGTGACGAAGCCGTCACCGTCGGCCATCGGATACCGCAGGTACCACATGTGGCCCGGAACGGTCTTCATCTCGACTTCATCGTCCGCGAGCGCGGTCCGAGTCGCCGGGTCCCAGTTGACCAGTCGCTTTCCGCGATAGACGAGATCATCGGAAAAGAGTTTGAAGAACGCCTCTCGCACCGCATCGACGCAGACCGGGTCCATCGTGAAACGAGTTCGTTCGAAGTCACAGGAACAACCCATGACCTCGAGCTGACTCAGAATCGTGGTCTCGTATTCATCCTTCCACCCCTGGACCTGCTCGACGAAGCCCTCCCGGGTGAAATCGGTCCGACGCTTCCCCTGTCGCAGGAGTCGCTTCTCGACCACCGCCTGGGTGGCGATGCCGGCATGGTCGGTGCCGGGCATCCAGAGGGCGCGGGCTCCGCACATCCTCTGGTAGCGGACGAGAATGTCCTGAAGGGTGTTGTTGAACGCATGACCGAGGTGCAGAGCCGCGGTCACGTTGGGGGGCGGGATCAGGACCCCGAACGGGTCACCCGTACCCGCCGGGTCGGCATGAAAATCACGGTTCGAAGACCAGGCCTCCCGAACCACGGGTTCAGCCTCGTGGGGCGAGTAGGATCTGGGGAGAGCCGCGTCGGTGGCGGAACGATCGGAGTCGGTAGCGGACATGATCCACCCATCTTACGAGGACGAACGTCGCAAGCCATCGACCGCACGAAATCGGTCGAGCGGATGGGGTCGATCGGTTTCGATCGCGGCTCTCATCCTGGTGTCCGGGTTCTCCGGATGCGGAGACCGCCCGGACTCCGCCGGACCGGCTCCAGCGGTCGACGGCGTGACGGCATCGGCTCGCGAAGCCGGGCTCGCCGCCATCGACCGCTGGCTCCTGGCGGGTGAGACCGCCAATGCGGAGGCGATCGCACGACAACTCCGAACGCGACTCCCGGATGACCCGCACGTCGGCCTGGCCCTGGGACGAACCCTCCTCGCTCGCAGCAGTGAACTTCCCAGGGGGTCACCCACCGGGAAGATCGCGGCCAAGGCCCTCGCGGCGGAAGCCGCCGCCGCCATTCGCCCGGCGTACGAGCGGGCCATGGACACGGATATCGATGTCACCGAGGCCCGCCTGGCCCTCGGACTCTCGCTGGAATCGGCCGGCCGCCTCGATGAGGCGATCGCGGTGTACGGCGAAGGGACCGCCCAGAAGGACCCCCTCTCGCGTTTCCATCTGGGCCTCGCATTGCTCCGGGACGACCGACCGCAGGAAGCACGGGTCATCCTGACCGAAGTCGCTCGGGTCCGAGCCGACGACGCTTTCGTCCAGGCCGCGCTCGCGGAAGCGGCACTCTCGGCGAATGATCCCGCAGCGGCCCGAACCGCCATCGAAGAAGCCCTCCGCCTCGACGGAGGTTCCTGGCCCATCCGAGTGCGACGAGCATCCATCCTCCGCCGAACCGGAGATCCCCGAGCCGCGGTCGAGTCACTGCTTGCCATCGGCACCGAGGCACGGGCGGAGCAGGCGGTGATTGAAGAACTCGTCGCCGGCTGGCTGGCCTTGGAACGCCCGGATCGAGCGGCTGCTGAATGGGCGGCGTTCGCCCGAAGTCAACGTGATCATCCGGGCGTGACCTTCGAGGCCTCTCTCGAGGCGGCTCGACTCCATGCGATCGCGGGCCTCGACGATGAATGCGAAGCCTGGCTTGGCATTGCCGCGGCAACCCTTCCAGACGATCCCCGACTTTCCACCACCCGGGACCTGATCGACGGGATCCGGACCGGCCGACCGACCGACTGACTCAACGTAGATGCCGTCCGCCATCAATGGGAATCACGATGCCCGTGGTGTAGGTGGCGGAATCCACGAGAGATCGAGCCAGTGCCGCGGCTTCCTCGACCGTTCCCGCTCTTCCCAGCGGAACCCGTCGGAGGTACTCGTCTCGCCGGGCCTGATCGAACTCGTCCGCCCAGGCGATCACGCCGGGCGCCAGACCAAAGACCCGGACCGGAGCCAGTTCCACCGCCAGCAGGGCCACCAGAGACTCCAAGCCTGCCTTGCCCGCCAGATAGGGCGTGGCCCCGGCTCGGGGCCGGAGGCGGGCATGAATGTCACCGAAGAGCACCACCGCCCCGCCCCCAGGACGCCGCGATCGCTTCAATTCCGCGGACATCCCGGCCGCCAACAACGCCGGACCGGCCGCCTGGGCGGCGGCCTGATAAAGAAAATCCTTCATCGTCGCTTCGCCCAGCGGGTTTTCCTCGAACGGCGCTCCCGCGACCACCAGAAGATCCGCGTTCGGTCCGCCAGCCCGCGCTGCGAGAAAACGATCGATCGATTCCTCGCTTGAAAGATCGACCGAGGCTGCGCGGCCTCCTCCGCCGAGACGCTCAACCTCGGTTTCGGCGGCTTGGAGGTCCCGAGAGGTTCCCTCGATCGACCAGCCGTTGCGATTCAGCAGATCCGCGATCGCACGCCCGGTTCGAGAAGTGATACCCACGACGACGGCATGCGAAGTACTGGATTCGGCGGTCATCAAGACCCCTCCCGGTCCGGGGAATCAGGCTCGATCACCGCCCGTCGGCCCGCTTCGTGCCAGACATCGATCGTGGCGTCCGAGGCTGCGGGAGCCACTCGTCGTCGCCGCCCCCGGGAAACCGACCGCGGCCGGAGGAGCGCCAGCGAGATCGGAATCCCGAGCAGAAGCAACAGAACCAGTCCGAAGAGCACCACCCCTGCATCGAGCTCCATCCGAGGTGCCGACCCCGGCTCCATCCCGACCACGCCGACACCGGCGGCGGTTTCCACTCCGGTTTCGTCCGAGCCCGGTGTCGGAGAGCCGGATTCGATGATGTTCTGGGGGTCGGAGGGCCGCATGAATGAAGTGTAAGACCCCAGCCTGCGTGGCAGGCACGTACAATTCGATGTTCTATGAAAGCCGCGGGATCGAGGCCCTCGTGACGATGACGTCGGGCTCGCTCCCGGATCAGGGACCAGTCGTTCGTGGCGAGTCGTTCGAAAGCAAGTTCCCCCCGCCCTCGCCGGCGAGGCCGTCGAATCGGATTGATCCTGTTCGCGGCTGCTGTTTTCATGGCCCTCGCCTTTCTGTTCCGGAATCCGCTTCTGAGCGCGGTGATCCGGGGTCAGTTGACCAATCTGACGAGCGGTGAGGTGAAGGTCGATGGCGCCCGCTTCGAGGGATTGAGTCGAATTCGAATCGATCGCATCGAAATCGACGCTCTGGGTTGGCAAGGCCCTGCCAGCGAGGTGATCCAGATCGAAAATCTGGTGGCAGACCTACGGCTGCTCGAGATTCTCGGTGGTTCGTTCGGATTCGACCAGATCGAGATCGGTCGGGCTCGAATCCGAGTCGCGGAACGATCCGACGACCCATCCGAGATCAACCTGGCCTCGTTGCGACCGTCCAAGGATCAGGACGACGAGGATGAAGATGACCGGGATGACGACGACCGGTCTTCCAGTTCGCTCGACGCACTTGGCTCGGTCTACATCGAACTGCTCGAGATCGAGACCGGCGTGGCGGACGGGGCCGAATGGCGACCGGGTGATATCTCTCGGTTCCATGCTCGCATCGACGCAGATGACAGTGGAGACGGAACCCACGGTTTCGCACTCGCCTCGATCGAAGAGCAGACCCGGATCGACATCGCGACTGGAACCCTTGATGCCGCATCGGGTGGATTCACGCTTCGAACCGATGACATCGATCTTCGTCGCGGCACCAATCTCGCGCTTTCCGCCACCGCCCGGGCCGTGGTCTCCGCCATGAAGATCGGTGGAACCCTTCGGACCGCGACCGTGAAATGGACCCCGGGTGAGGAACCGATCGCCAGCCTTTCCATCGACGATCTCGCCTTCACCCCGTCCGGCATCGATGCGCTGGCCGATGAGTGGATTCGATTCGAAGATGGTCGAATCAGCGATGAATCCCCGCCGCTTCCCCGAATCGAGCTGGCGAAGGGAAACATCGAACTGCAAGGCGACCTGATCGAGATCAGCGGCCAAGGCGGTCGACTCGGTCGAGACATCGAAGCCGAGGCCGTTCCCAGCATGGGCATCACCGCGACCTTCAAGATGCGGTTGGTCGGGATCAAGGAACAACTCGGCACCAAGAACCTCGCCGCCTGGGGGGAAGCGCTGCTGGACACCGCCCCCTTCGAACTTGATGTCGAATTGGAACGGTTCGTTCGGGATCCTGACCAGATCGGACGCCCCATCGACCTGCCCCGTCCGGTCGCGGAGGCCCTGGAGATTCTGACCGCCCGAAGCTGGGATCTTTCCGCCACGGCCTCGGTCAATCGGGGTTCGCTTGATCCGGACGCCGAGCACGACACCGAAATCAGAGCCAGCGCCACCCTTCAACTGGTGGATGGCCGGGGAATGTACGAGAACTTCCGCTACCCCCTTCACTCGGTGCAGGCGATGATCACGGTGAACGGGGACATCATCGACGTCCACCACCTGACCGCGCTGGGACCGAGCGGTGACCGAATTCATCTCGAGGGACGGATCGATGGAACGTCGGACGACGCTGGCGTCGATCTCCGCTTGTCGTCCGAAGAGATCGCCCTGGATGATGATCTTCTCGGAGCGCTTCCCGAGTCCACGGAAAAAGGACTCCGAACCCTGTTCGACCAGACGGCCACCGGCCGACTCGAAGCGGCCGGACTCCTTCCGAACCAGATGTCGATCGACACGGCCGCCACTCGTCTCCCGGAACTTCTTCGGGCCCGGCTCGCCGCCGACGCGTCGGATGACTCCGAAGAACGTCAACGGCTCGACCGTGAGATCGAACGAATCGAGACGCTGGTTCAGGACGGCCCCTTCGAACTCGGTGGCCGCGGTGCCATCGATCTGCACATCCACCGCCCTCGCGTGCAGGGAACTCCCGTGGCGGTCGAGGGACCGATCCGTCTTCGTCAGGTCGGTGCCGTGTTCTCCCAGTTCCCGTATCCGATGCTGGTCCGACGAGGAGAGATCATCCTCGAGGACCTTGCGGTGATCATCGAGGAACCCGGACTCGAGGCGAGGACCATTTCCGGCGGCCGGGGATTCATTTCCGGCCGAGTCGATCTGCCTCGCGACGGCCGAGGCGGACGGGACGTCCATCCCACCCTCGAACTTCGCTTCAAGAACGACCGGCTCTCCCCGTGCCTGCTCGCCGTGGTACCACCGGCGCTCGAAGGTCGGCCCTCCGCGGAAGCGATCCCCGGCTGGCCCGGCGATGTGCGGGCCAAAGCGGTCGAACCGGTCATCTCCATGGGACTGGACGGCACCTTGGACTACGTGGTCATCGTCTCCACCGATGCCGAGGGCGACGTCGGTTTCGCGGTGACCGGAAATCTCTTCGACGGTTCGGCGATCCCGATCGACGCCGGCGCGACTTCCACGGGGGACGACGAGCCCACCTGGCCTCCGGGGTTCGACCTCGATGACGTCCGTGCGACCCTGCAGATCGATGATGACGGTCTGGAACTGATCTCCTTCACCGGCCGACGAGGAAACGGAGACGTCCGTGCCCGCGGGCTCTACGACTTCAAAACCGAGACCGGACGAGGCATCGCCCGGCTACGAAACCTCGCATTGGAATCGCTGCTGCTCGATCTCCTGCCCGAAGCCTCGGTCGAAGATGCCCGCCGACTCTGGAGTCGCTGGCGACCGACCGGCCGTTTCAACGCGGATCTTCACTGGAGCCGGCGTGATTCGGAGACCAGCATGGAGCTGGATGCCGAGCCGCTCTGGGTCGAATTCAACACCACCACCGGGCGGACCCGCCTGGATCGAGAGCGTGGGCGACTCGGCTTCCGTGATGGATGGATCGAAGTCGATGACCTCGCCCTGCAACTCTCGACCGACGGCCGACGAGATGGAGCCCTGCGGCTGGACGGCGGCTACGGCTACGAGGAACTTCCGATCTCCCGCGAACTGGACGGAAGGATCGACAACGCCCGCTTCGAGGCCCCCGCCCTGGAAGAGGTCCTCCGGCTCGCCGCCGGAGAAGCGCTGGCCGACTGGTGGGCCGGCCGCTCTCCGGCGGGTCGATTCGAGGGGAGCTTCCAACTGGTCAGTGGTCGACCGCAGGACGCCGACTTCGATCTGGATCTTCAACCGTCGATCTTCACCTTGCTCGCCAGCGAAGACGACCCCGACAGCCGCGGCGGAGGCCGGATCGAAGGAGATGGCTCGATACGCATCCGCGATCGCCAGTTCTCGCTCGGTCCCCTCGAGATGCTCTCGGACAACGGCGCCCGATGCTGGTTCGACCTAGTGGTGCCGGATCTCCGAAGGCCGGAACTCGGGGTCCGGTTTCGATTGAGTCTCCCCGACAACGGCTTGCCGGAATCGGGCTTCCTTCCGCCGCCCTTCTCATCCCTGATCAACGCCGAAGCCGTGCAAGCCGACGACGTGGACGTCGAAGGGGAGATACTGGCGAAGTACTGGGTTCCCGCCGGGGTGCCGGAACCCCGGGATTCCACCACTCCCTACGGTTATGAAGCGTCCGGAACCCTGCATTTCGATCGACTCGACTGGGATCTCGACGGCAGCCCGGTGACCATCGAGCACGATCCTCTGGGCCTCCGGATGGATCTGCATGCCACCGCCGGCATTCCCGATCACTTCCGACTCGAAGCCGACTTCCCGGTCATCGACGTGGCCGGACGGCGAGTCAAAGGGGTGCATGCCAGCGGCCGCCTCGATGATGATCCTCCGACGGCGAACCCGATCTTTCTCATCGCCGGAGAACAGGGAACCATCGGCGGAGGATCCACCCTGTTCGAAATCGCCGTCGAACCCGATGCCGAGCGATATCGATTCGACGGTATTCTCACCGACGTCGATCTCGATGCCCTGTCGGACAACTTCACGGAGTTGGAACACATCCCCGGCGGCGATGACGATCCCACTCCAGCCCATCTGGTCGGTCGGATCACCATGGAAGGGATCTTCGATGATCCGGAGAGTCGCATCGGCCACGGTCGAATCGAAGCCCGCGAAGCCCGCTTCATCGGTCGCTCCGAACTGACCCTGCTCCAGCTCGGCCAGCTCCTGCCTCCGATCAGAGACGAGCTCGCGACCGCCTCCGCCGAGTTCTGGATCGATGGAGGCCTGATACTCATGGATCGAATCGACCTGGAAGCCGAAACCATCACCCTCAAGGGCCAGGGCGAACTGCGACTCGCGGATTGGCGATGGTCGCTCCGGCTTCAACCGGAAGGCCGAGTCCCGGGATGGAGCGAACTGATCTCCGCGATTTCGGGAACCATCACCGCGATCGACGTGGGCGGCACGCCTGCGGAACCCATCCTCGAAGTCGTTCCGCTCCCGCTCGCAGTCCCCCTCGCGAATCTAGAAGACATTCCAATCGACCAGCCTGAATCATCACTGCCAATCAAAGCCCCCCCCGGATCGTGACCCTTGACCGACCAAGCACCGAATACTGACCAGACCGAACGATCCAAGCGAGACACCGGCATCCGCCGCCTCGCCGAAGGACACTCCGGCGTCGACGAACCACGGAAGCTCGGATTCATCGAGACGATGATCGCCACCGCACTGCGTCTGGGACGCGACGGCGCCGACACCGGCGAACTCAAGCTGGTGGCTTCCGCCGTGAAGGAACTTCGGTACGCCTACCGGGTGTTCCGGCCCTGGAAGCACCGATCGAAGATCTCGATCTTCGGTTCCGCCCGAACCCCGGAGGATCATCCGGACTACGCCGCCGCGAAAGAGTTCGGGAGATTGATGGGTGAGGCCGGTTGGATGTCCATCACGGGTGCCGGAGACGGCATCATGAAGGCCGGACACGAGGGACCGGGGCAGGAACGAAGCTTCGGACTCCGCATCCGACTGCCGTTCGAGACCACGGCGAACGAGGTGATCGCCCAGGATCCGAAGCTCATCAACTTCCGCTACTTCTTCACGCGGAAAGTGATGTTCGTGACTCACTCCCGCGCCATTGCCGCCCTTCCCGGAGGCTTCGGCACGATGGACGAACTCTTCGAGGCACTCACCCTCATTCAGACGGGGAAATCACACCCCATGCCGGTGATCCTGCTCGAAGGCGAAGGCGGAACCTACTGGCCCCGATGGCTCGCCTTCGTGCGTGAAGAATTGCTCGACAACGGCTGGGTCAGCGGCAACGACCTCTCCCTGGTGGAGATCGCGAGCGATCCGGCCGACGCCCGAGACCGCGTGCTCCGGTTCTATCGCAACTATCAGTCGAGTCGATACGTCGGCGATCAATTCGTCATCCGCCTGCGAAGAGCACCGGATGCCCAGACCGTGGCCGAGCTCGAAGAGACCTTCGGCGCCCTGACGACCGATGGGCGATTCATCGTCAGCGAAGCGCTGCCCGGCGAAACCATCGATCTCCACCTCCCACGATTGCATTACCGATCGAGACGGCGGGACTTCGCCGGTGTCCGTCGACTCATCGATCGACTGAACGACATCGAAGTCCTGGACACCGATCCGACCGGCACCGTGGAAACCGAAGTTTGACGACCGGGTTTGGAATCATCACCCGGCTGGGAATCACGCTGCTCATGTCGGCCCTGGGCTGCCAGATTCCGGAAACCGGTGCCGAAACCGGCATCGATTCCGGTCCGATCGCTCGAGCCCCGGAGCCCCGACCGGGTGTGGTGGTCGAACGGCTTCGCATTCGACGCGACCCGGAGACGCTGGACGCGATTCTTGCGGGGCTGCCGAACGCCGCCCCGGCCCCCCTCGGCGCGAATGATCTGCGAAGCGACGGTTTCCTGACCATGATCATCGACGAGACGACCCTCGCCGGATTGGAACGTGGCCTCGGCAAGGACATCTTCGTCGGGCGCATCTGGCATGGAGAAGCCACGGGATGGCGATCCGCCGGAAGTCGCCGTCTCCCCCGGGGGAGCGCCATGCTGATCGATGGACATACTCGTCGCATCGATGACCGGATCCTCACCCTCGCTCTTCGCGGGTGGTCACTGCCCACGGTGGACGGCGCGGGGATCCATGTCGAACTGGTTCCTTACGTCGCGGACAATTCGGTCGCCTCCCTCGCCGCACCGAAACGCCAGGGCGAATTGCGGGGAATCCCCCTGGCCTCGATGCTGTCCTGCACCCTCCAGGCCGACGAGGTCCTGCTGATCGCCTCTGCCCGGGAACTGGAGGTCTCGCCGGAGACCGAGGATGAATCGGAGTCATCGCCGGCCTCCTCCGGCAACGGCCTTTTCGCCGGCCCGGTGCTACCGCTTCCACCCACCCCCGCCGGCTGGCTGATCGACGATCCCATTTCCGGCGAACGCGGGCTCCTGCTGATCCGGGGTCGCCCGAATCCCGGGCTGATCCCCCCACCTTGACCCGCACGCCATCAAGACCTGCGTTCCTCGCTATCCTCGACACCAATGCAGAAGCCATTACCGATGGATAAAGAAAACCTCAAATCCCGACGACATGCGGTTCGGGATCAACTCCGGCAACGGACCATCGGCCCGATCTCGGTGGTTCCCACCATGCTCACCCTCGCCAACCTGATCTGTGGCTTCGCCGCAATCCACTACGCGACCAGACCCTTCGGTGAGACGGCGGTCTTCGGCTGGACGACGATCACCGTGGGTGGGACCCTCATCTTCCTCGGCATGTTCTTCGACGCCATCGACGGGTCGGTCGCCAGACTCACCCGGTCCACCTCCGACCTCGGGGCTCAACTCGATTCCTTGTCCGACATCGTCACCTTCGGCGTGGCCCCCCCGTTCCTGATGCTCGGACTGGTCAACCACTACTACCGGTCCGGCGGCTCCGCCCTGGAAATCGTCGGACCCGGTGTCGACAACGTCTACGGCAAGGCGGTCTGGGCGATCGCCGCCCTCTACGTCTGCGGTGCCGGGCTTCGGTTGGCGAGATTCAATGTTGAAACCGACTCGCACGAGGAGGAGGATCACCGCAACTTCCAGGGGCTCCCGACTCCGGGGGCCGCCGGGGCCGTGGCCAGCCTCATCGTCCTTCAGCAGCACCTGCTTCACACGTCCGAGATCGTCGACGGCTCGCTCACCTTCGCCCGAGTCGCAGCCCTGACCATTCCGGTCATCGCCCTGCTCTGCGGCATCGGCATGGTCTCGAACCTCCGATATCCACACATCGTGAATCGCTACCTCCGAGGGGGAAGAGATTTCGCCTCCCTGGTTCGAATCGCGCTACCGTTCATGGCCGCGGTCTGGTTCTTCCAGGAGACCCTTGCCGCAGGATGCACCTTGTACGCGCTCTCCGGCCCTCTTCGCGGTGTCTTCGGTAGAAACCGCGAATCCAAGCCGATCAAGAATTTGGAGGAACAGTCGTGAGCACCATCGATGCCGCCTCGGAGACTTCCGGCCGCTTCGGGGCCTATGGAGGCCGATACGTTCCCGAGACGCTCGTGGGGGCGCTGGATGAACTCCAATCGGCCTGGGACACCGCCCGTCGTGACCCGACCTACACGGCGGAGATCCAGGCCTGCCTCCGAGACTTCGTCGGGCGGCCCACCGCGTTCACCGAAGCACCACGCCTCGCTGAACTCGCGGGTGGCGGCCGCATCTGGTTGAAGCGCGAGGATCTCGCCCATACCGGTGCCCACAAGATCAACAACACCATCGGCCAGGTCATTCTGGCGAAGCGAATGGGCAAGACCAGGATCATCGCGGAAACCGGGGCCGGCCAGCACGGCGTGGCCACTGCCACCGCCTGCGCTCGTTTCGGTCTCGCCTGCGAGGTGTACATGGGGGCCGAGGATGCTCGACGGCAGGCCCTGAACGTCTTTCGCATGAGGCTCATGGGGGCCACGGTCCACGAGGTCGATTCCGGCAGCCGCACCTTGAAGGATGCCACCAACGAGGCCATGCGCGACTGGATGGGGTCGGTGGGGGAAACCCACTACATCCTCGGATCCGTGGTGGGCCCCCACCCGTTCCCCACCATCGTTCGAGAGCTGCAATCGGTGATCGGAATCGAATGTCGGGCGCAGTGCCTGGAAACGATCGGCTCCCTTCCGAACATGGTGGTGGCCTGCGTGGGCGGCGGATCCAACGCCGCGGGAATCTTCGCTCCATTCGTCCTCGATCCGGAGGTGCGGCTGGTCGGCGTGGAGGCAGGCGGCCGAGGAGAGACCCCCGGCGGTCACGCGGCTCCGTTGTCCTTCGGTTCGCCCGGGGTGCTTCACGGTTCCTTGAGTTATGTGCTCCAGGATGACGAAGGGCAGACGTCGCCGGTTCATTCCTGTTCCGCCGGCCTGGACTATCCGGGAGTCGGTCCCGAACATGCTCACTGGAAGGACTCGGGCCGCGTCACCTACGAGACCATCGACGATCGCGAAGCACTCGAGGCGTTCCAGACACTCTCGAAGCTCGAAGGAATCATCCCCGCCCTGGAGACCGCCCACGCGATCGCCGCCGCGATCAAACTGGCCAGCAGACTTTCGGCCGACGAACACCTGGTCCTCAACTGCTCCGGCCGTGGAGACAAGGATGTGCAGGAGGCCATGCGTCTTCTCGATTCCTGATCATGGACGAAACCATGAAAATCTGGTGCCGTCAGGCGATTCGTTCACGAGTGGACGACACGAGACCCGACCCACAGACCGAGGCGTTCAGGCACGAGGTCGACGCCCGGATCGACACCGAAGAGTCCCCGCAACTGCCGATGGAACTTCGACGTCGGATCGAATCCCTCGGTCAAGATAGGTTCAACTCCGTTTTCGATGCTCGAAGACCGGGCGTCGGACTCGCCCGGCGGCTGGCTCGCATCGCCCTCGGCGTCAAACCTCATGCCGGTCGGCCCCAGCCCGAGGTGAAGAGCACACGGGTTCTCCATGCGATCGCCGATCTCCAGATCGGCGGGGCCCAACAGCTCGTGTTCGATCTCATGAATTCCGCCTCCGGCGGCGCCAGTCATCACGTGATCGCTCGAAACGTCGGCGTGCGATTCAATCCGTCGGTGCCGTATTCTGAAATCCGTGGTGACGCGGAGCGAGTGCGACGAGCCTTCGACCGATTCAGACCCGAACTGGTGCATGTCTGCCACTACCACGCCGGCCTGCCCACCCGAGCCTGGTACCAGAAGGTCTTCGAAATCGCCCTCGAACGAGACCTGCCGATCGTCCAGTCCCACTGCGTGATCGGAGATCCCTGGCTGGGCAGCGACCGACAGCACCTTGTCTTCTGCTCGGATTGGAGTCGCGGCTGCTCCCGGGTCCCGGGGATCCCCGATTCCGTGATCTCTCCGGGCTCACCGTTCGAGCGATTCAGGGCGCCACGCCGGACTCTCGGACCGAAACCTCTGATCGGCCTGGTCTATCGACTGGCCGGAGACAAGATCGACGGTTCGGTGCTGCCGTTGCTCACGAACATGCTGCGCCGCGTCCCTCAAGCGCACCTTCAGGTGGTCGGCGATGGACCGATCCGCCCGGCACTGAGCCGCGGCCTGGAGGACGCGGGATTGGCATCACGGGTGACGTGGACGGGGTTCGTCGCATTCAAACGACTCCCCGAAATCCATCGCGGCTTCGATCTCGCGATCAGCCCGGTGCTTGGAGACACGTTCGGATCGGGTGCGGTTCATTCGATCATTTCAGGCACCCCGGTGATCGGCTACGGCGTGGCTGCGATTCCTTCGATTCTTCGTCGCAAGGAAGCGATCGTCACCCCGGGCGACACGGAGGAATACGTCGAGAAGATCGCCGCGGTGCTGCTCGACGACCACCTTCATGCCAGCATTCACGAGACCCAGCGGCTTCACGCGGAAGAGAACTTCCGGGTCGAGCACATGAACCAGCGATACCACGATCTGTTCGATCGAGTCGCGAAGGAATCCGCGACTGCGGACTCAACGTGACCCGGGCGATCCGGACTCGACCGGGCGAACGTCGATCACCAACGGATAATGATCCGCCGCGTAACCGGCCGGAGGCTCGTCCTTCCGCCAGTCGTAGGCGTCTCCCGGATGCATGGTGCCGACGACCTGGAACGTCCCATCCACGATCTCGGCATCGAGGTTGGGGTGAATCATCATGTAGTCGATCGCTCGATCGGACTCGTGGGTCCGAAAAAGCGCTCGACTGTCGCCACTCTTCATCCAGCGATGGTCGTAGGCGTTCACGAAGCCGGCGTCCTTGTAGACCTTGACCGAACGATCCCCGGGATTCGCGTTGAAGTCACCGAGGACCATGATGTTGGCATCCGGTTCCGCCTGGAGCCGCTGCCCGAGAAGATCCACCAGTTGCAGCGCCTCGCTCTCACGCTGCCGACGATGTCTTCCCGACTTGTGGTGGACCACCACTACCGTGAATTCATAGGCCTCACGATCCTTCGTTGCAGGAACTTCCACGTCGACCATCAACGGACTACGTTGAAACCTGGATGGAATCTCTCCGTCTTCCGTCCAGCCCTCACCGGTCTTCCTCGCCTCCATGTCCGCGAGCCCCTCCTCCGGCCAGACGGTCACCGCGGTGACCGGAAACCGACTCAGAACGCTCTGTTCCACGCCGCGGTAGTAACCGACGTCGCGGCTCACGAGGTGATCGTATCCCTGGTCGGCGAGAAACTCGTCTCGGAACCATCGAAGCGCTTCTTCGCCCTCGATTTCCTGAAGACAGAGAACATCGGCATCGACGGCTCGAATGGCTTTGGCGATGGCTTCACATCGTTCACGCGGCGTGGCCATGGCAAGGTCGTCGTACTTCCCCTGCAATTCCGGATCATCGAAGGGATCGAAGAGGTTGAGCACGTTGTACGAGCAGACCCGGATGGTGTCCTTCGGCCTGGCGATCGGCTCGACCCGACCGAATCGGTGGCCCGGCCCATCCGCCGCGACCTTTTCCGCTTTCTTCGTCCCGGGGGTCTGGGACTGCCCGTAGACGGCCCCCCCGCCGGCCAGAACACAACAGGTACTCAGAATTGCAACGATTCGTGAAGGAAGAATGCTCATGCTTCGGACGATAGCAGTTCACGCCTCCGCCCTTCCTGATCTCCTTCCATCCTGCGGAACTCCAGCGAGGGCGAATGGTCTCGAATTCCGATCGAGGGACGTGACTGCGGCCCCTCGATCCCCGGAAGTCACAGAACCGGAGATACGTGGAGGATCCGAATTTTTCCGACTGACGCGTATCAAAACGAGATAGATTGAAAACTCCCTCCGCTGCCGGATTCGGGACCACCAGCCACGAGACCGCGGGATTTCCCTCATGCAGTTCGATACGTCCAGAATTCTGGTGGTGGAACCCAAGTGGACGGGGCATTATTCCATGTACGCCGCGTCGGTCGCCGACGCCCTCGGAATGCTGAACACGTCCGTGACTCTGTCACTGCCCGACGAGTCCTGCGACGAGCCGGGCTACATGGCCGGCCTGGCGGCTGCCTCGACTTCCGATCGCGTCGAAGTTCGCCGGAGTCTCCCGAACCTGCCCGGCGGCTACAGCCATCTCACCGAAGCCGGCGGCCGCTTGGAATGGTCGCTCATGGCGGAGGAAATCGCGAGGGTCAAACCAGACGTGATCGTGCTGCCGTCGGCCGATGCCCTTGCGTGTGTCCCCCGCCGGCTTCTTCCACGTGAAATCATCGCTCCCAACACCGTGGGCTGCGTGCACAACGCACGATTCGGTTACGGACGACGAGGCCTCAAGTTTCTTCTCCGACGCGAGTGGATGCGACGACGATGGCGGCAGAGCGGAATTCATCTGGGCTCCATGGACCCCGTCGCCATCACCAACCGGGGGGCATTGCCGCTCCAACTACTCCCCCACCCTCTCTCGAAACGATCAACATCGCCGGCCCGCTCCGACTTGCTCCCGTTGACCAAGGAATTCGAAGCCCGGCGAGTGGTACTCGCGATCGGAGAACATGGGACCCGCAAGGGGACGGATCGCATGATCTTCGCCTGGCCGGATCCAGCCCCGGAGAACGCGGTCCTCGTCATCGCCGGTAGAAGAGGAGCCGAGGTCGACGCGGCATTGGCATCTCGAAGCCGGGACCTCGAGTCCGGGAGAATCATCAGCATCGACCGGACCCTGTCGACCGACGAATTCGACGATCTTCTGGAACGCGCCGACGTCGCCACCACCGTCTATCCCCAGCATGTGGGAATCTCCGGCGTCGTCGCCGAAGCGGCTCTCCAGAAGACCGCGGTCCTCGCCTCCGAAGAAGGTGGCATCGGCCAGATCGTCAAGCAACATGGGCTGGGTCGAGTCATCCCGAGCAACGATGACCAGGTCCTGGCTGCGGCACTTGCAGATGTCGCCGCCGAGGATCCCCCGACGAATCCAGTCTTGCGAGACGCGTTCGTCGAGTCCGGGTCAAGATCGTCGGTTGGAGAGGCCTGGAGGCGACTGATTTCCGAAGCCGGCCGCGATTGAACACGGATCTCGGCCCTGAATCAGATCAGTTCTTCCATGAGCGTGCGAATCGACGCCCCCCAGGACGGCCAGTTCAGAACGCTTTCATGTCGTTTGAACGCTTCACTGGAGAATGATCGATAGCGATCTTCCCGTTCGACCATCCCTTCGATGGCATCGACCCAGCCATCACAAGGCATCGTCGCCGGGAGCACCCGCCCGGTCAGGCGATCGAGGATCACCGTCGACAGGCCGCCGACATCGGAAACGACCGCGGGTCTGGCGTACGCGGCACTCTCGATCGGAGAGATTCCGTACATCTCGGCCAGACTCGGGAGGAGTGCGATGTGGCATTTTTCGAGAAGGAATCGATGCTTCGCCGCATCCTCTTGATTCCCGAGTTGAAGTCGCCCGGCCCAGGCGACGAACTCGGATTCGCATTCGGGACGATGAGGCCCGATGTAGTGGAGCGTGGCCGTCCAACCGCGGAGCCGCAACCCGGCTGCGATCTCCACACAGAGCCTCAGCTGCTTTCGCTCCGGGTCCGCCGCGACCAGCAGAAGATCCAATGATTCAGGCCGCGGTGGCTCGGCCGGCACCACGACCTCCTCGCCCGAGGGCAAGGAGACATTGGCCCCCAGAGGCACCACTGACACCTTGGCCGGATCGGCCTGGTGGTCCTCGATCGCGGACTGGACTGAAGATCGGCTTGCGAGGGCGACACGATCCGCGCGTGCGATCGCCTGGTTCTCGAAATCATGCATCGCCGCCTTCCAGCTCCGACCACGCCGACGGTACACGTCGTAGGCGTTCACCAGAAGCGAGGCGGTCGCATCCGAGGCATAGACGATCGGTTTGGAGGTCTCCATGAAGCCGAGCGGCCGACTCATGCAAGGGCCGAAGACGACATCCGGACAGGTTCGTCGCACGGCCTGATCTGCGAGCCGGGCGCAGGCCCGGGCATGAATT
>NYSW01000021.1 GCA_002683195.1 Phycisphaerae bacterium | reverse complement strand
CGCCGGACGGGCCGGGTGATCCGGACCGACCAGGCGATCCTGTACGCCCGCCGCATGCTCGGCCCCACGGGCATCGACGACCGGATCATGGTCGACCTCGTCGGCGTCCCCACCCGTCGGCTCTATTACGACGGGCCGCAGGATCCGGCGTTCGTCGAACTCTGGCGTCGCTGGGTCCATCCGAATCCGAGACCCGAACTGGCGGCCACGACATCCGACGCTCGGAAAGACGGATCCAGATGAGATCCCCCCCGTCGTTCGACCGTTGGAGACCCGACCGGTGTTCAAGCGACTCGATTCGACTTCAAACGGTCTTGCCACCCCGCCGCCACGGTCTCGGTCGGATCCACCGGCGAGCGTCGCAACGACCTGCGACACTTCACCGGTGACCATGCCTTCCCACGATCCGGGCCACGCCCCCGTCATGCTCCAACCGGTGCTCGACGCACTCGCCACCCCGGCCGACGGCACCGCCCTGGACTGCACCGCCGGCCGTGGGGGTCACGCCGAGGGGATCGCCAACGCCCTCGGTTCCGAAGGAACCCTGATCCTGTGCGACCTGGACCCCGGAAACCTCGAGTACGCCGCCCAGAGAGCCCGCAAAGCCGGTTTTTGTGAAACGAAGACCCTCGCCGGGTCCTTCGCCCGAGCCCCTCGCGACCTTCGCCGCATGGGGCTGAACGCCGATGCGATCCTCGCGGATCTTGGGGTCGCCAGCACCCAGATCGACACCCCGGAACGGGGATTCTCCTTCCTCGGCGACGGTCCGCTCGACATGCGAATGGACCCTGCGGGCCCGGTGACCGCCTCGGATCTCGTCGCCTCCTCGAGCGAAGCCGACCTCACCCGGATCATCCGTGATTTCGGTGAGGAACCTCTCGCTCGACGCATCGCGCAAAAAATTGTCCGAACTCGATCCGATTCGCCGATTCACACCACAGCGGAGCTTGCCGGGCTCGTTCGCGAGGCATACGGATCAAGAGCTGCGTCGAGTCGGAACCATCCGGCGACACGGACCTTCCAGGCGCTCAGAATCGCCGTCAATGACGAACTGGGCGCGCTCGACGGACTGCTGCGGCAGATCGACGAGGCAGCGGAGGCGATCGCCGATGACCGCTCGACCTGGCTTTCACCGGGTGCGAAGGTGGCGTTTCTCACCTTCCACAGCCTTGAGGACCGTAGAGTCAAACGAGCATTCGCTGCCCTGGCCAGGCGAGGCCTCGGAACGCTGCCGGCAAGGACGCCGGAACTGCCGACCGAGACCGAGGTCGCGACCAATCCGCGGTCGCGTTCGGCCAAGCTCCGGGTCGCCACGGTGGGCGACCCATCCTGAGCGCCCGATCGGGGCTCCGCCGCCGGCGGCCGATCGGTGCGACATCCAGATCAACGGGCCTCCGTGCCCGACAGCAAGGACGCTGACGATCCATGACGCGTGAACACAAGCTGGCTCTCGTGGTGGGCTTCGGCCTCGTCTTGTTCGTCGGCATCCTGATCGCCGATCATCTCGCGGCCGGTCGCCGTGGGCACGACGGCCTGGAACCACTGGTGATCGTCGACGCCGCACCCTCCAAATACACGCTGCTCACGGCGGAAGAGGATGCGGCACTCGTTCGTGAACCCCGACGGACTCGAGCCATCAGCCCGGTGGAGGAACGTCGACCCGAGATTGCCGTCATCGACTTCGCCGACCGTTCGCAGGTTCGAGCCAGGCCGGCAAGCACACCCCCCGCCGGGCTTGGCGGCCATCCGACCCGGGACGATGGCGTTGCAAAGCATGTCGTACGTGCCGGCGAGCGTCTGGAAGACATCGCCGATCAGTTCTACGGCGATCGAGCGGGCTGGAAAATCATCGCCAACGCCAATGGCATCGCCCGACCGGAACTGCTGCAGTCCGGACAGCAGATCATCATTCCGTCTCGAAATGCCTCGACCACTTCCCCGGTTGTTCGACGGGAACCTGCTCCACGCGCCGTGACCACCGCCAGCAACGCCCGGAAGTATCGGGTGAAGAGGGGCGACACCCTCACTGGAATCGCACTTCGGGAGCTGAACGACCAGGGNCGATGGAAGGACATTCAACGACTCAACAAGCTTCCAGACCACGGGATCCAGCCGGGCCANTCGCTGACGCTCCCGACTCCCTGATCTCTCGATCCGCGACGGACCCATCCTTTTCGGGGCACGAACCTCGCCATGTTCTGGAAACTCTCCCTCCTCGTCCTGACCCTCGGCGGCACCGCCTGCGGTCTCCTGGTGCTCCGACAGCAGGAGATCGACGTGCTCGCGGCCCGGACCGATCTTCACCGCCAGATCGACCGGCATGAGAAGCAGCTGAAAATGCTCCGCTGGGAGATGAACCAACTTTCCCAGGACGACGTGATCGAAGGCTGGATCGAGAAGCAGGGCCTTGAGCTCGAACCGATCATTCTCGGCAACCCGATGGCGACGAGCCGAGACCACCGTTTCTCGGAACACCACGGTGGAGAGCCCGGCGGATGACCAAGAGTGGCCCGAAGGACAAACTGGCTCGCGGCATCCTCTTTGGCACGATGGGTCTTCTGGTCGTCGGCCTCGGCCGCGTCGCCCAACTCGAAATCGCCCCCGCCGACCAACTCATCGAACACCTTGGATCGAGGACCAGATCCAGTCGACTCTTCGCGTTTCGAGGTGAAATCACCGACCGGCAGGGAAGGACCCTCGCCTGCTCGGTGCTCGGACACGATCTGGCCGTCGATGTGCGGCTCCTGACCCGTGAAGCGGAACGAGCCGGTCGACCGGATCCGCTGCCCGACGTGGCGGCCGGACTCGCAGCCTGTACCGAACTTCCAGCCGATCAGATCCTCAACCAGCTGCGGGCCAACCCAGCCTCCGCCTACGTTCGCATCGCGACCGCGGAAGCGATGGAAGACATCGACTTCGAGCGACGAATCAAGAGCTGGCGGAAGACGGGACTTCCAGGGGTCGAAGGCATCAACGATGGAAAACGCTGGCCGGTGCCGGGCATCGTCCTGGAAGAGCGGCCGATCCGGAAGACGATCACGAACTCACCGGCAGCGTCGATCGTCGGCGCGGTGCGATCCGTCGAATGGCGTCCACCCCCCGAAGAGTACGATCGTGTCACGAGCCAACTGATCGTGGACGTCACCGGGTTCCTTGATTGGGCCGCCGCGAAGACACCCGAAACCCGCGACCCGATCCTTCGGCTCTCGACGGCGCTCGCCGCTGCCCTCGGCCCGAAGGTGAATGCCGAAATAGTCGAAGAACGACTGCTCAGAAACCCGGGGGATTCGGATCGCAAGGTCCTGTTGGTTGAATCCCACCTTCTGAACGCGGAACGGATTCGAAAGATCCGGTCGATCAAGATCGGAACGAAGACCGTGCCCCGGCATCTGCTTCTCCAGTTCACGGACCCGACCACGCTCAAGGCCCTTCATCATCGATACCCGCGGCAGATCGGTGCCAGCGGCATCGAGGCGGTCCACGACACGGTGCTTCAGCCCCGACATGGACGTCTCGAGCGGACCGTCGCAGCCGGCGGAGACACCCACTATGTCGATGAGGGTGGATATGAATCGGGTCGGGACGGGGAAGCCCTCCAACTCACCATCGATCTGGAATTCCAACGGTTCGCCACCCAGCGGCTGCTCAAGGCGATCGATGATCACCACGCCGTCGGCGGATGGCTGGTGGTCGCGGACCCCGCGACCGGCGAGATCCTCGCCGCCGTCGATGTTCTTCACAATGACCGCGCCCGCGAGCGAAACGAACCCGTACCACCCGGCGCCGACACCCGCGGAATGCTCGACAAGTTCCTCGATCGCGAAGAGCGTCAAGACCCGGGATTCATGAATCCCGTCCTGCGAACCACCGCATGGCCGACTGAATCTCTGGATCCCGCCCGCGATGCGTCCGGACTCGGGCCGTCGTTCCACAAGAACCGGATCTGGACCGATGTCTTCGCACCCGGATCGACGTTCAAGACGTTCTTCTGGGCTTGGGCCACGGAGCACGGCCCCGTTTCGCCGTCGGAGATTCTCGACACGCCGGGCGGCAAGGGCAGCGTCAAGCGATTCAGTCATCGTGACGCCAAGGGACGCGTCAGGACTCGAACCATCCGAGACGGTCACGGCAAGAAGAATGCGACGTGGGAGACGGCACTGGTCAAGAGTCTCAACACTGGGATGGCCCAGGTCGCCGACGAGCGGATCTCACCCACCTCGATGAGTGAGATGCTCCAACGATTCGGATTCCGAAACCGGACCGGCATCAACATGGGCCGCAACGCCGAACCCACCGCGATCGCCTGGAAGCCCGGAGACCCTCAGTACTCCTACATCTACACCCACCTGTCCCTGAGTTTCGGGCAGGAGATCTCGTGCACTCCGTTGCAACTGACCCGCGCCTTCTGCGCACTGGCCAGACCCGACGGCGGCGTTCCGTTGATGACGCTCGTCCAACGAGAGGACTTCAGTCGCTTCGGCGTTCCCGCCCCTCAGGCGATCGAACCCGAGACCGTCATGACGACCCGCAGAGTTCTGGAGAAGGTGGTCGAGAGCGGGACCGGCCAGTACGGAGTCCGAAGTGATCGCTATCGGATCTTCGGAAAATCCGGCACGGCTCAGATGATGAAGTTCGTCGAAGCGGCCCGCCCTGACCCAGATGATCCCAATGCGGTCATCTGGACGAAGCTGGGAACCCTCGGCCCGTACAAGGTGGAAGAAGAGCAGCGATTCCTCCCGAGTTTCATCGGCGCCGCTCCCTTCGACACTCCACGCATCGTGGTCGCCTGCGGCCTTCAGGATCCAGATGTGAATCAGGGCGACAACCTCCTTCGGGGAGGCGGGGCCTATGGCGGTGGTTTCTCCGCCGGTCGTGTCGTCCGGGATGTCATCGAGTTCACGCTCGAGCAATTGGGTGTGCCGAGCGACAAGCCGCTCTCTCGCGATGTCGCAGCCGCGGACTGAACCGGATTCACCGACCCCCACCGATCAATCCTCGGCAGCCTCCGAGTCCAGCTGCAACGCCCAGCGATGTCGAAGCGCGGTCTTGATCGCGACCGCACCCACGAATCCGAAGATCAGAATCGCGACCCCGTAGGCGAGCAGGTAGCGAGCGCCACCGATCGCCACCGTGGCGGCGAGCCCGACTCCGATCGCGACGAACGCCGTGTTCAGGGCGTAGAGGCAGAAGACGGCTTTCTTCACATTGCCTGAGGTTCCTCGAAGCATCATGTGGTGGATGTGGTTCTTGTCGGGTGCCGACATCGGCAGACCTGCAAGCTTTCGGCGGACGATCGCCAGCACCGTGTCCATGATCGGCAAGGCGAAGATGATCAGACCGGCAAGTACGTAATGCGTCTGTCCCTCGCTTCCCAGGGAGAGGATCAGAACCGCACAGAGAAAGCCCAGCATCAGGCTGCCCGCATCACCGAGAAAGATCACCGCAGGATTGAAGTTGTACGGAAGGAAGCCCAGGCAGGCACCGAGCAACGCGAGCGCGATGATCAATCGAGTGCCGGCCAGCGGATCCCGATCCGACCGATCCTCGACCATGGCCCCGGTCTGCCGCAACCAGAACACGAGATCATCCTTGGCGACGTCGTTCTGGCCTGAAGATCGGGTCCCGGTGCCGACTCTCTGACCATCCCTGATCAGATCGAATCGAAACACGCCCTCAGCGTCCGCCTGGTTGGAGAACGTCTCCAGAATGTCTCGTTGCCCTCCGAATCGATCGGGCCAGATCTCGCCGGCGATCGCCGACTGGTCCTGATCCCACTTCTCGATCCACTGATTCGCGGCATCCGACGATTCGGGATCTTCCGGAGCATCCAGCATCCAGTACCAGTCATCGAAGTCGACGATTCCGTCACCCGTGAAGTCCAGTCGCCTGATGGTCGGGCCTGATGACCAATCCGTCTCCGCGAAGGCGGCGACCAGCTCCTGCCCTCGAAGATCGCGTGCCACCGCATCTTTCGCATCCACTTGGGCCAGGATCACCGCCACCACGGTGAAACCGATCGCCATGATCGCGACCGAACCCGAAAGCAGCCCGTCGAGACCATCGATGAGATTCGCGGAATTGGAAGCACCAAGAACCATGGCACCGATGAACATCACGCCGAACCAGTAGTAGATGCCTTCCAGCGTCATCCAGGGNATGAACGCGGCACTGNCGGTGACCTCGATGTCTGCGGACCAGAAATTCCAGGCGTGCAGAGTCTGCCCGGCCCCATCGAAGGCGAGATGAGTCAGGTCTTCGATGCTGAGCCACTGCACGATCGGCAGAAAAACGCCCTCCGCGGCATTGGTGCCGATATCGGTGATCGCCAGGCCGCCTGCGGCAGCAAGCTGGCCCGCCAGTTTCAACCTCGGGTCCCAGTGAAAGATGTCATCCAGCAGCCCCGTCGCGAAGATCGCGACGAGACCGAAGACCACGGCATAAGGGACCGGTGAGTAGAACACTCCCAGAACCCCGAAGCCGGATCCGAAGAGATCAAATCCCATGATTCCGGAGAGCACACCGCAGAACACCGCGGCTCCTCCCAGNTAGGCGATCGGATACTGATGGATCTTCCGCACGCCATCCGGTTGATCGACGATCCCCAGACGCACGGCGACCCATCGGGCCAGAGGGACGGTGACCAACGTGACCACGAATGACGTGAGCAGGATCGGTAGGAATGCGTTGAGAATCTCGGTGACGCGTGGCACCCATCCTGGTCCCAGAGATCGATCGAGCCGGAAGAGAAGANCGAAGGCCTCCTCCCAGATTCCGATCTCCCCTCCAAAGCCGTCCGTCCGACTGAAATCGATCATGCGACCACCTCCGCCCGGATCGCAGACGCAAGATCATCAATGGTCCGGGAGAGTTCGATCGAAGGCATGAAACCAATCGCCTCGCGAATCCGGTTCAGATCGGGACGACGGGTCCGCAGATCTTCGAATTGCTCGTCAAAGGCTTCCCCGTAGGGGATGCATCGAACCTCGCTTTGAGAGTCAAGTCGATCTCGAACCAGCTCCGCCAGCCGACCGATCTCGATCAGTTCGTCACGGCCGAGGTTGTAGACCCTTCCGCGAAGGGCTGGATTCTCGAGCAGTCGCGGAAGCGCCGGGACCACGTCACGCACATCACAGAAGCAACGTGACTGGCTGCCGTCGCCGTGAACCTCGAGCACGTCTCCACGAATCGCCGCGGCCACGAATCGCGGGAGAACCATTCCGTATTCCCCGGTCTGTCGAGGCCCGACGGTGTTGAAGAATCGAATCACCACCGCCGGCGTCAATCCACCACGGTGATGTTCGAGCGCGAGATATTCNTCGATCGCCTTGGAACAGGCATAAGACCAACGCGGGACCGTGGTCGGCCCGTAGACGACGTCGTCTTCTTCCGAGAGTGGCTGCCGAACGCCTTTTCCGTACACCTCGCTGGTCGAGGCCACGAGAATGGGAATCTCACCCGAGCGTGCGAAGGCGAGGGCGGCACTGGTTTCATGGACATTGGTCTCGATCGTCCGGATCGGAGAATCAACCACCAGTCGCACCCCGACCGCAGCGGCCAGATGGTGCATCGAATTGAAGTTCNCAGGATCAAGGGTCGGAACGATCTCGCCGACCGTTCCTTCGAGAATGGTGAGCCGATCCCCCGCCGCTTCCCGGGCCCCTTCGAGATTTGAAAGCCGACCCGTCGAGAAGTCATCGACCACCGTGACCCTGTCTCCTCGGCCGAGAAGATGGTCCACGAGATGCGAACCGATGAAACCTCCTCCACCGGTGACGAGGATGGAAGCCTGAGTGGGCAGCAGTCGAATCCTTGTTTGCATGAGGCCGGAACCGAATCAGATCGGTTCCGACGCCCCGGACTTTCCGAGTAGGTGGTTGATGTCGAGGATCNAAATCCTCATCAATCCTCACCACGATCCGCGGAGTACTGGGCGATCGCCTCATAGTTCCGCTTGAAGTACCCGCCGGCGGTGTTCCGGGGACGGTTGAGCACCAAGCCGAGGAAGCTGCTNGGCTGCTCCTGCAATTGCCGCATCAGGCGAGCGACAAGTCCACGCTGTTCCGAATAGGCCCGGACGACGAGGACCGTCGCGTCGACCTGGTCGGCCATGCCCATCGCTTCACTGGCGACCACGACCGGGGGGCCNTCCACGAAGACCACATCCACGTGCTCTTGCAATTCGGCGATCACGATTCGAAGACTGTCCGCATCGAGTCGTTCCACGAATCGATTCGCCGAAGTTCCCGCAGTGACCACTCGGATTCCGTCCTGCGTTTCGTGAACCACGTCGGCGAGACGGTTTTCACCCACGATGACGTCGCCGAGACCGGGTTCCGTTTCATCAAGCCCGAACACTTCCGCGATCCGCGGCCGCCGGAGGTTTCCATCCACGATCGCCACCTTACGGCCGGCTGCGGCCGCGATCGATGCCAGATTCGTGACCACCGACGTCGTACCTGCTCCNGGCATTCCGCCGACGAAAAGCACACTTCGAGCGTTGGAATCCTCACGCGCCCGTCGAAGCGAGGCCGCGAACTGCCGGTGACTCTCCGAGAGCACCGAGCCCGGGAAGTCCCGTACCACGGTCTCCGCCCGACTCGCGTCGGTGGGATCATCCTTCAAGTCGGGAATCACACCGAGAAGCCTGGTCCCGGGCAGGGATGTCAGATCGGNCGTCGATCGAATTCTCTTGTCCAGAGTCTCCCGCAGGAAGATCACACCAACCAGCAGACCCAGAAGGATGATCGCGGTACCGGGAATGACCACGAACCATTTCGGGGAATTGGGCTCCCTTGGAATCGTGACCTCCGCCACCCGCCGGACTTCGTCCGCATCCTTTCGCAGGAACATCGCGTCGATCTGGTCGATCTGGTCGAGCATTCGGTCGCGNCGCTGTTCTTTCCGATCGATGTTCGCCCGCATCTGTGCCAGTTCGGCCTGTGCCGCGACGAAGTCATTGAGCTCCGCCGCCTTGATCAGGATCTCCTCGTCCAGGGCCTGTTCAACGGCCAGGAGCCTCTCATAGGAGTCTCCGACCATCTTTCTCTGACCTTGAAGATTGCGGAGAACGACCTCTTCAACCTTGCGGTCCTTCTCACGAATCCGAGCATCCAGAGCTCGTTGGCTCTGTCGATACTGCGTGTGCTCCGGTCCGAAACTCTGCCGATGCTCACTGACCAGCCCTCGAAGAGTCTGTACCTCCGAAAGGGCGCGAATCACGACCTGATCGCTCTCCGCTTCGCGGATGTCATCCTGAGTGGGTTCCGCCGCGCCCGAGAGTTTCGCATCTAGCTGAGACATCAGGCCTCTGGTCCGCTCGATGTCGGAAAGCACTTCGTTCTTCTCAAGCTCGCGATCTTCGAGGTCTTTCTGGACCGCGGTGGCGGTCTGCTCGAGAGACAGCATCTTCTTGTCGCCGATGAAGTCCTTGACCTCGTTCTCGAGGATGGCGATGTCGTCACCGATCTCGTCGAGATTGTCGACGAATGGCTGCTTCGCCGAAAGCTGCTGCCGCCGACGCTGGCGGAGTCGGGATTCCATGTACTCATCCGCCACGGCATTGAGCANCACCGGGACATCCTCAGCCTTCTTGGCTGACCAATTCACGTCGAAATACTGGGTGCGCCGGCGGTAACCGGCGGAGATCTCGTCCGTCAACTGCAGGAGGGCCTCTTCGAGATTCGGCCGTCCTTGCTCGTCGTTGAACGACTCCATCCAGGCCATTCCACGTACGTCCGGCAACGCAAGCACCGCCACCAGATTGGACTCGAGAATCGCCTTCGCCGCTTCGGTCGCCGCAATCCGCTGGACCGTATCCTCGTTTCGATCCTCTGATGCCAGCGGATCACCCGCGTCATCGAGCATCCCGACCAATTCGAACGTCGCCTTGGCTGAATAAGATGGGTAATACTGACGCCAGACGAGAAAGACCCCGACTCCCACCACGAGCCCGAGGACTCCGCCCGTGATCAGCATTGCAAGATGCTGACGGATGATCCGTACTGGATCAATGGTGGCGGCCCCCGCTTGGGCTTGAACGGGACGTTGCGCCGACCGAATCGAATTGGAGTTGGAGGTTTGAGGGCTCATAGGAATTGGATCCGCGATCGTGAGTCTGACATCTGTTCATCGGCTCGGTATCTGGACGGCACGAGCCATCCCCCGTCTTCAGCGATCTTTGACCTGCTTGAGCAGATCATCAAATTCTTCCTCAAATCTATTGTCCTCGTCGAGGTCGCTGGCCTTGGCGATCGCACGCCTTGCCTCTTCTGGACGATCGAGGAAGATCATGAGTTCGCTCAGGTGCAACCAGGGCGAAACGATTTGTGAAAGTCTGGTCGCCTGCCTGAGTTCCTGTTCGGCCTTCCGGGCTGCGAGATCCCTCGCTTCGGGATCCGAGTCGCCGATTTTAACCGCCTCAGCCATGTAGATCACACCGAGGGTGTCCCGAAATTCCGCCGACGAGGGTCTGGCAGCCACCGCGGTCTGGGCTCGAGATCGGGCGAGACTCAAATCGCCACCGCAGTCGACCGCGAGATAGGCAAGGTTATTGAGGATCTGAGGATCCCCGGGGCGGAGGTCGAGGACCTGCTCGAAGGCCTGCGTGGCTCCGACGCAATCATCCTGCCTTGATTTGAGAATTCCAAGCTGCATGTAGGCACCCAGCAGTCCGGGATCGCCAGTCGCACCACCGACGGTGATCGCTCGCTCCACCACGTCGACCGCTTTGGGCATGACGACAGCGGGATCCTGCCCGAGCGAGTTCCAGGCCGCGGAGATCTGCATCAGATCGATGAGTTCTGGATTTCCATCCGAGATGCGATCGACGAATGCCGACAGTTCCTCGATTCCGTCCTGGGTCTCGGGATACATGCTCGTGAGCCATCGAGCGAGCCCGCTTCTGGCGATCGCATCCCGATCACGGGTACTGCGGTAGGCCGCCTCGAACTGCTGCAATGCTGCCGGTCGTCGACCGGTTGCGGCCAGCGCAGCGCAGTACCCGCCGATCAGCATCGGATCCTTCGCGAATTCCCTCTGATTCCCACGGGCGAGATTCACCACCTGGGCCGCAGCGGGATCCTCTCGAGACATCAGTGCATCCACCTGATTGCGGAGGAAGCCGATGGTCTTGGTCTGTTGGTAGAGCCGCCCGAAGAGTTCGGCCGCTTCATCCCATTGTCCTAGTTCCTGCCGAAGCAATCCGATGCTTCTCGCCCAACGAACATTCGAAGGATCCCGATCCAGCGCGACCTGGGCCACGTCAAGGGCTTGCTCCAGAAGACCGGCCTCGCGAAGCATCACCACGAGACGAAAGCGAGGTTCAGGCTGCTGCGGTGCGATCTCCAGCAGCTTTCGAAGCTCAAGAATCGCAGCCTCGGTGTTGCCACTGGATTGATGGAGATCGACCAGTGCCTTGCGGCCGACCCAGGAGGTCTGATTCAAGGCCACCAGTCGCTCTGCAGCACGGACCGCCTCGACGAGCAACCGTTCACTTTCACTCGATCCGGTACCGAAGTCCCCCTCTTCTTCCGGGGCGTACTTCCATCGATATTGGGCGATGCGGGCCAACTGCCTGATCGACTCACTGTTGGCGGCATCGACCATGAGAGCCGCATTGAAATATTCTTCCGCCTTGGCAAGACGCTCCAGCGACGCCAATGAAAGCCCGCCACCATCACTTCCTCCATCGTTCCTTCGTCCAGCCTCCGCCATCGCGAACTGCAGAGCACCAAACAGAGGATTGGCACCTGCGACGACGTTGTCTTCATCGAAGTAACGCTTCAGGACCACCTCCGCCTGCTCAAGTCTCTCGTTCTCGATCAGAATTCGAACCAACTGACCCGCGACTCCCTGAAGCACCGATCCCGGTTCGCCGGACGCTTGAAGTTCCTGTAACAGTCGAGACTGGAACACCGCGGCCCGCTCCAGATCGCCCTGGCCGATCAAGAAGTTCGCGATGACGGTTTCCGTATCGCTCAGATCGGCGCCCTCGAGCTTCGAAGCCTCTTCAAAGAGTCGGTCAGCCTCTACCTTGCCTTGATCCTGGGCTTCCTTTCCGGACAGGCCCGCGGCAAGACGGAACTGATCAATTCCTTGTTCGGCGATGATCAGGGCCAGCGAATTTTGCAGTCGTCGCTTGTTCTGTTCCTTGGATTCCTCGGAGATCAACGTACGGAGTCTCCGTTCGGCATTCTCCAGCAGATCGACCTCGAACTTCAGATCGGGGTTCTTGACGCCGAAGCGGTGAGCACCGATGACCACGGTGGGATCGGTAGGCATGACATTCACCAGCTCGGAGAGCACGTCCTTTGCCTCGACTCGCCGTTCCTCTCGCACCGAGATCTGCAATGCCTGTCGTTCGGATCGACCGAGCTGTCCCCATTCCGTGACGGAGTACCGGGGTGAATTGGCGTTCAGTTTCTCACCGGACTTCAGGTCGCCATTGGTGATGGACTCTCGACCGATGGGCGATTCCATGAGCAACTGGGCCAGGGCCACCGAGTTCGTAGCGTCGAAAGGATCCACTTGGAAGAGGCGACGCCTCTCCCGAATCGGCACATCGTAGTTCCCCGCCTGACCTTCGACTGCAAGCCAGAGATCGCGATATTCCTTCGAATTCCGACCGGTACCACGAGCGGCCCGGAAGACTTGCAGGGCGTCGTTCAACTTGCCGGCTCGAAGAAGCGCTTCGCCGAGCACGTAGGCGTTTCCCGAACGAGCCGGCGCAATTTTGAACGCCTGATCGAATCGAGCCAAGGCGCCTTCACGGTCACCACGGCGAGCGAGATACTGACCAAGAAGGACGCATAGACGATCGCTTCCAAAACCCTTCTGATCGATCGCCGAGGTCAGCAGTGCGATCGCATCATCCAATTCGCCTTCATTGGCCAGCACCGAAGCCCGCAGGCGGATCGTGACCTCTCCTTCACCACCGAGCATCGGTTCGATCTCGTCGATCAACGTCTTCGCTTCTTCGAAGTCTTGATTTCGAAGTGCCCGCTCGAGAAGAAACTCCATCGCCGGGAGACGCCTTTCCTCTGACGCGATGATGTTCGCTTCGATTTCGGCGACAGCGCTTTTGATCTCGGCCAGCTCTTCCGGTGTGTAGCGGCCGCGGAACTGTTGGAGCGAACTCATCAAACTCTTGGCGGTCGCGACGTCGATGTCCTGGAGATCGTTGTACACCATCTCCGACTGGGCTCGGGCGCGATCGACCGGTGTGTCGCTCTTGTCGAAGGCGAGAATCATCTTCGCCTCCATCGAGTCCGGATCCATCTCCAGAGCCTGGCGAGCCAGCTGTTGTGCCCGCTGGGTCTGACCTTCGGCTTGTTCGAGACTTGCAAGACGAATCACCGCCTGCAGTCTCACCACCCGGTGTGCACCGGCGGTTTCAATGATGTCGCCGAGAATCCTTCGCCGCTCTTCGGTGTTTCCAGCCGCGAGTGCCTTCTGATCGGCCACGAGTCGGTCCGAACCGGCGAGATCCGCGAGGGTCATTCCCTGCTCGGTCGTTCCGATCTTCGCCTCGATCTTCGAAAGCCTGGCATCAGATTTAGAGTCGAGTGACTTCTCCTCGGCCATGGTTCGGATCTGCGCCGCAACCGCTCCCGCTTCTCTGGTCCTCCCCGAATCGAGGTAAAGACTTGCGAGTTCGAGCAATGCACCAGGATCCGAACTCATGCTGGGTTGGCGGGCAAGCGCCGCCTCGAACAACTGGGTCGCGGTACCGAAATCACCGATGATCTTCGCCGCACCGATCGCGGATTCAATCAGCTGGCTGTCCGCCGTGCGTTGCTCCTCTTCCATGATCGATTTGAGAAGTTGAGTCGCCCGGTTTGATTTTCGGGCATACGTCTTGGCCGCCAACTCGTCTTCTTCACCGATCGCGGCGAGCGCGAGACGGTAGTTGTAGAGAACTTCCAATCGCTGCCAGATGAAATCCCGCTCGCGGACGGATTCGTCGGAGTAACTTTTCTCGATCGATTTCCGCGCAAGATCCAGCTCGTCACGAGCCACATCGTCGATCTCGAGCGTCCCCTTCGAATTCTTGTAGGCGATCTCAAAGGCCTGCGTCTGCAGGTTTCGGATGAATCCAGTCCGAAGAAGTCGATCGTGACTGACCGTATCCTTGCTGTCCGCGATGCCGATCATCGTCTCAATCATCGCCATGGGATCCGATTCACCGGCGACCAGTGCCAGTTGCACGGTGCAATTCCTGAGGTCTTGCGGATCGAACTCGTAGATGGCATCCGTCACCAGTTTGAAGGTTGAATCAAGTTCCCCGAGGATGTCCATATACCGATCTTCATCGACGGTCGAAGTCGGCCGACGGAGCAGCATTTCCATGAGCACCGATCGGATTTCAAAGAGCCGCGAATTCACTTCGAATCTCGGCATCTCCCCGTCCAATCCCCGCTTGAGGATCGCCGTGATGCCTATACGAACCGTGTCGATTGTTCCCGGGTCGGGGAAGGCGGCGAGTGCCTGATCACCATCGCCCGCGAATCCCGCGAGAAAGAGCAGGTAATTCCGGTCGAACTCCAGGAGGATGATTTCGGGCGCCAATTCACCACTGAGCGAGGCCCGTGCGGCCATCAACCGCGGATCGACATTGCCGTTCAGAGCCTTCGTCACTCCGGTCCGACCGGTGGTCACCAGTTTGTCGGCGAAACGATCAAGGGTTCCACGCAGAAGTCCATATTGATTGGGAACGTATTGCTGGTCGATTTCGATCGCGGATTCGATCGTTGCCACCGCGTCTTCCCACTGCTGTTGATCGAGCCCGGTCGCCGTTCTCCATTCCGGTTCCACGACCACGCCACGAACCGCAGCCTTGAGACGCGGGGCCACTTCGTCCGGCCCGAGAGTCACCAGCGATTGATTGAGTGATTCCACGAGTCTCGCAGCGGTTCCGTATGCATTTCCCTTGGCCTGCAGATCGCCGCGCGACACCTGAAACGTGTAGACCTGGATTTCATCCAGAATCACCCTGATGGTTTCGTCTCGAACCTCTTTTGCGGTCTGACCACTCACGGAATGATCGCTGGCTTTTTCGGCCTTCGCCGCCATGAGCAGCAGGAGCTGTCGGTACATCTCCTTCGCCTTGCTCTCTGACTGCGGAGTGATCGTCTCCACCGCCTCGATCGCCTTGTCGTAGTAAGGCATCTCGTACTGCGCCTTGCCGATACCACGCCCGTACTGCTTCATGGCCTCTTCAGGCCTGCCGTCTGCCAGCAGTTGATCACCACGCCTGATGTGCTTGACCGGGTCGTTTCGGTACTGGACCAGAACGAATCCACCGATCACCGCACCACCGATCGCCAACAACCCGAGAACAAGGGCGAGGAACTTGACGTTGAGCTTCTTCTTGGCCATCTGGAATTGATCCTTGCGATTGCAGGGCTCTGGACTGGATTCAGGATTTGGGAACGCGGCCGTCGTACGACCGCGACTTCATTTCGTTCAGGACATCGTTTTCGGTCGCGGCCTCGCTGACCGCGGCAGCTGACGTCACGGACTTCTCGATCGTCGGCCAGTCGGGCAGGCATCGCATGACCTCGGGAATCAAATCCGGAAGGATGTCTTCAGCGATCTCGACGAATTCGGAAACCACGGCATCATCAGCCTCACCGCTCTGAACCGTGCCGCGATAGGTCAACTGCACCTTGCAGTAGTAGGCGTATTTCTCTCTCGGGTCGAACGCCAGCAACCTCACATCCTTCGCACTCGGCGCGAGTCGGCCATTGGCGAGGAAGAAATAACCGCCCACCTGTCGGACCCGAGGGTTCTTGGGGTTGGTCTGGAATTCCGTGATGGTCATCTGTGCCTCGCCGATCGGCAGATGGATGATCATCGGATCACCGATCGCGTTGGTTCTTTCCAGGCGGCGATATGGTCGACCCGTGGCTCCATTCACGAATGAAGACTCGTCGAGGATGGCCTCGTTGAAGTTCAGATCGAGATCGAACGTGGTCGCAGGCATCGATTGGTCGAGGCCCGCGGCATCCCAGCAGCGTTCGGGAACGTGCGGGACGTCGTCGATCTGATCCGTGTAGTACGCGACATGGACATGGATCTGGCGGCTGCCGGATTGATACGTGCGGTCCAGATAGGTGTCGGTGCCGAGCCCTTCGATCATCTCCGCTCCGAAAGCCGTGTCGGCGACGGGTTCCCCGTCGGAGCCGCGGGCACGGCTCCAGGATCCGATCGGCACAGAAATCGTGGACAGATTCTCGGCCAGTTCGACGGGCTCCTTCTGAAGATAGATCTCCAGCCGCGCGATCATGACCGGAATCGAGATCACGCCGACCAGAAGAATCAACAGGATCGAACCATAGGCGTACTTGACATCGGATCTGAAGATCATGTGAGTCCCTTCGCCCCATCCTCGTCATCCACTTCGATGACGAGTTTCCTGATGATCGCCATGATTCCGAGAAAGACGAGGAAGGCAGGCATCAGCCAGACGAAACCGACGAAACTATGGAACTGGCCTCCGGCGAATCCGACATCCCAGAGACTGAGAATTCCGAGAGTCGCGACCCGGAGCATGTTCACGAAGACCGCGACCGGCACTCCCAGTCCGATCAGGAGAACCCGCTGCCACCAATCCTTGAGGCCCACGTAAGCCATGAGGGTTCCAAGTGCCATGAAGGCCACGAGCATGCGCATCCCGGAGCAGGCCTCGGCGATGTTCAAGGCATTGGGCTTCCCGTCGGACCACACGGTGATCGTGTTACCCGCGATCTCAACGTCCTGACCCATCACCACCAGCAGCAGGTAGCCGCCATCGGCACTGATGTCCTGCAATTGCTGGGTGAAGTACCCGATGATCCGATCGGTGTAGGTGAAACCGAAGATGACGCCGTAGGCGAGCGGGAAGGCGAGTATTCGCATGGGCCGCCAGCCGAAGAGCATCACCGCCGTACCAAAGAGCGTGAGCGCGAATCCAACCTGCCGGGCGTTGTGATGGACCGTGAACCAACTGGGCCCCATCACCGAGACCAGGTAGAACGAGAGCCCGAGGACCACTCCCACCAGACCCGTCCAAGCCGGCTGGAAAGGCTGCATCTTGAGCAGCTGATCCTTGTCCCGCATGATCAGCCAACCCACGAGGGCCGGCACCAGCAAGGTGTGCCCCCAATCCGAGGGGTATCGGATGGCGAACTTCGCCTGGGCGAGGAACAGATTCCAGAAAACGACGATCATCACGGTCAGGAGAAGCCCGCCAGCCAGAAGACATGTCTTCGAGGCGTAGGACTTCTCTCCCCGGTCGGGGGCGAGCGTGGTCGAACCAATCTTGGAAACAGGAACAGTCACGAACATCTCCATCGGCCAGAAGCGGACGTCGATCCAGCCCGACCGGTCATCAGATGACCTGTCGGGCGAGTACCTCCTGTTGAAGCACTACGTTCGATGGGTAAAGGTGAGTTCGTCATTCTGGACAAAAACACAAACGAGTGCGTCCCCGGGAGATTGACCGGTGACGACCTCGTTCCTGACCCGTGGTAACGGATTGACGGATCTGGGCGATAGCCGCCTTGCGGGCCTTAAGTGTCTGGCCTGAAATGACTTACGGGACATCCCAGCCAGGCCATTGACGATATCTACGGATCAGAAGTTACCGACATTGGACGGCGGCGCGCCGAATACGTCGTTCCCGAAATTCCTATCCAGCAGAAATCCAAAGCCATACGTGAAGCGGAATCCGTTCCGGATCACCGCCAGCGGCGCTGCGAAGAAGTTGGTTCCGATGTGGATATGGTCATCGCGACGAATGAAAATGTCAGGCTCGCCGCGATTGCGGATCGCCGCCAGATTGACCCGAAGGGTGGCTTCACGATCATCACCCAGCTTCCGTGTGAAGTCGACTCGCTCCGGAATCGCGATGGCATTCAGGCCACCTGCCGCCGCCACCAGCCTGCTCAAGGTCAGGCGACCTGCGATGGGCAACTGATAGACGCCCGGTCGAGCGATTTCGCCGTCGATGTAGACCACACCGATTTCGGGCGTGTCGACATAGACGCGGTCACCGGGGCGAATCACGATGTTGAGATTGCTGTCACCACGAGCGAGGGCCTGGTAATCGACCTCGATGACCCGGGTGGCGTACGGAGAGATACGAGGTGCGGGCTCCGCTGAGACCGACTGCCTTCCCGTGTTGGGACGCAATCCCCGAGCCATCGCCTCTTCCGGAAGCAGACGAATCCACTCCTGGCGTTCCTTGTCGAAGATGAAGGTGTCGCCGGCCGGAGCCTGCGACGGGGGCATCGCCTCGAGGACGATCTCCACCGGATCCCCGACATCATCGATGTCGACCAAGGGGTCATCCTGCGTCGAGTGCATCGCCGCCGGGCTTGCTCCAGCACCGTCGAGTGCCTCGATGAGGGCGTCGATGTCCCGGACATCAGGTGTTCCAGGCTTGCCTTCCGAGGATGATCTGCCGCTTCGTTCGTACGTGGGCTTCACCGACTCATCGAGAGCGACTTCTCGGATCACCATGATTTTCTTGGTGGTCGAGGCCGTTCCACCGGCGAGCGCGAGTGCATCCATGATTCGGAAATCAGGGCGATTCAGTGCGTAGATGCCCGTTCCGGCGACCGCACCGTAGATCGTGAATTGAAAACTCCGGCCGTCCTCAAGGACCACGGTCACCAACGGATCGGTGATCAAGCCCTTGAGCATGTTGATGATCTGCTCCTGGAGCTCCTGGATGGTTCGTCCAGCGGTTTGAACATCGCCCAGGGTCGGAAGACGGATCATTCCAGACTGATCGATGACCCGGACCGAAACATCCGTCTGCTTGGCAGCCACGAGTTCGTAGATCTCCACCCGGACCACATCACCGGGAGCCAACCGATACTGGAGCTCGTTGGGAACGAGATCCTCGGCCGTCGGCTTGGTGATGTCTGGCTGAAAACCCACCTCACGTTCGATGATGTCGATTCTGCTGAGAATCGGCATCGAAGTCGGAGTGTGCTCGTAGTAACCCGTCACACCTGGGTTGAAGAACGAGTCGACCTCGCAGCCACCGACCACGAGGATCGACAGGGCGGCGAAAATCAGCGAAGTGATCGAGCGAAGGACCGAACCCATGTTTCGGATTCCAATGTTTCTCAGGTGTCGCGAGCGCACGCCAGTCTCCGGGCCAAGCCCCCTGACGGGGTGAAGCAAACTCCGGCCGAACAGTACGGAAACGACCCGGAGCGTGATTTTCATCGGTCGCTCGGGCCTACCTCGTTGAGGAAACAGAGTGGGATTCTCGACCTCCGTCAGATACCGACAGATTCTGTCAGGGCTCGCGCAAGGACCGACATTCGAACCGCAGTACCGCGGCGGACCTGTTCCAAGACCAGGCTGCGGTCAAAATGATCAAGGACGGCATCATCCAATTCGACCCCACGGTTCACCGGTCCCGGGTGCAGAATCGGCACTTCTGGGTGCAGGCGAGCGGCACGATCAACCGTCATGCCGAAGCCATGGCGGTAATCCGCCGAAATGGCTCGCCCCGCATCACGTTCTCGCTGAATCCGAAGCATCATCACCGCGTCAACCGAATCGAGAATTGCATCAAAGTCATGGGCGACCCGAATCGGTCGTTCCCCGCCGGGGAGCATGTCGGCCAGTCTCCACGGCACCAGTGATGGCGGCCCCACCAGCAATACTTGCGCTCCGAGGGCGTGGAGCGCGTAGATATTCGACCGGGCGACCCGACTGTTCAGGACATCACCGACGATCGCGATTCGTCTCCCCTCCAAAGAGCCAAGCCGCGATCGCAGGGTCGAGGCATCAAGCAGGGCTTGAGTGGGGTGCTCATGACGGCCATCACCGGCATTGATGATTGGAACATCAAGACCCGCATCGAGATGGCTCGCTCCACCGGACCGGGATGTTCGAACCACGATCGCCTGCGAACCCATCGCCACCATGTTCTTCGCCGTATCGAGCAGGGATTCTCCCTTGCTCGCACTGGATCCCCCTCCAGTCAGGGTGACCGGTCGGTGGCCGAGTCGGTGCACGGCCGTCTCGAAGCTTCCTCGGGTCCGGGTCGAATCCTCCATGAACAGAAGGCCGACCACCGCCGGAGATGACGCCGCGGCCTCGAAGCCGCCCTGGCCATCAACCAGAGGCAGGAGCGCCTCCGCTCGGTCGAGAATCGCGGTGATGTGTTCCCGGCCGAAGTCACGAAGGCCGAGAAGCGATCCGGGGGTGCTCATGGGCCGAATCCTACCGTCCCAGCCGAAGGTCATCCTCGGACTGCATGACGCGGCTCGAACCCCGGTATCAGCGTGGCCAGAACTCAGTCCGTGAGATTGGCGGCGGCCCGGACCAGCATTCTTTCGGGAAGAAGTTCGATCGGGATCGACTTCTCCACCTCCCGGCTCGTGGCCGGCTCCCGAACCCAGAGCTTCAAGGCGTATTTTCCGGCCTTGAGATCCGCGGCTGGCAGCGTGTACCTGATCCAGAAGAAGTTGTCATCAACCGGCTCGTCAAGGGCATGGCCTTGCCGAGTCAGAACCCCGGGATCGATGACCAGGTCGTCTGCCAGTTGATGAAGCTCAAGCCGATATTCGATCTCCCATCCGACCTTTCGAGACTGGTCGGCGGGCGACCAGAGAAGACCGTCCAATTCCGCATAGACGAGCAGTTCTCGATCACGCCCGGTGGACAGCCGTCGAGGAAGAATCACCACGTCCCCGTAGGATTGAATGGAGGAACACATTTCAACCGCGCCGAGGTTGAACCCATCTTCGTTTCGAAGGCGGTTCAGCAAGCTCTCAAGCTCCTCCACCAGAACCGGCTGCATGGCTTCTTCGCCGCTGCCCAGGCGAGTCTGAATCGCCTTCGCAAACTGCCCCACCGCGTCCAGAGTCTCGGTCTCCTCGATCAGGAGACCGGTGCTTCGTGGGCTGTACGCCTCGAGGTCACCACCTTCGAGACCTTCCACCATGATCATCGCCAACATCGCCCTGACCAGTTCATATGGCATGGGATCATCGGCCTCGGCCGCGAGAACCAGGAGTTCCCGATCGAGATCCTCGAATCGAATCGAGATCCCGGTTCCGTCGGCAGGCTGAAGACTGGCGAGGTCGATGCCGATGGCATCTTCTTCCTCTGCGGCCGCCATCTCGACCTCAGTCGATGCCCCGGGAAGAACCTCAAGGGCCACTTCTTCGGAACTCAGATTCCGTGCGAGTTCACTCGGCGCCGGTCCGCCGGGACCGGGCGTGACCGCTTCGCCATCGCCCATGATCGCGCTGCCGGAGAAATCGCCGTGGGTGGCACCTGCAAAGGGCTCTGACCCGATGAGGGACGGCTTTTCGGCCGCGGTGGCCGCGGTGGTATTCGTCGCGCAGCCAGGGCCGCAGACCAGGAGTCCGACCAGCAGGGCACCCAATGACCGACCAGTCAGGCCTCGACGGGCCTGTGACTGAATTCTGCGAATGACTGACATGTCCATATGGGTCACGCTCGGCCTCCTACCGATGGCTTGATCCTCTTCAACTGGAACGTCACGAAGGCCTCCATGCCTGCGAAACGACGTTCAGCCGAACTCCTCCACAAGTCTGAGAGGAGCCAGTTCTTTCCAGATCCTCTTCCAATCGGCCTCAACGACCTCTGGAGGATGATCTGGTTCCACAGGTATCGGCCAGAACCACCGCCAAACCTTCAAGAGTCCGAGTGGCATTCCCTGATCGGCCCGTCTTGAGCGCCAAATCGGTCTCCAAGGCGGTCTCCAGCAACCCAGCGGCCCTCCGACCCCCGAGACGCCTCGCCGTCTCGAGCACCGGCCGAGTATCCGCCCCCCAGAGACGCAGGGACTTGCCGACCGCGGATTCACCAACGCCAGCCTCGAGCTGACGAGCGGCTTCGTGAAGTTTCCGGCCAAGATCGACCAACGCCCAGGAGAGCACCTGATCCGGAACCCGAGAGATGTCCTTCAGCTCTCGAAGGGTCCGCAGGGCATGACCAGAATCGCCTCCGAGCACCACGGACTGGATGATCCACCCCTGCTCCTCGCGGCTTGGCGGCACCAGCATCTCGACCAGATCGACATCGATCACCGGCGGGTCACTCGTGGCCGCGACCGAGAGCTTCGCCAGTTCACCGTCGAGCCTCGCCAGTCCGGTTCCGATTCGTTCGATCAATCGTGTGGCGGCATCCCGGTTCAACGTCGCCTGATGAGCCTTTTCCGCCCGTCCGACACACCACGCGGCCGCCGTGGAGGGATCAGGCGACTCGCAGACGGCCACCCCACCCACGCCTGCAATCGCCTTCTCGAGCTTCGGCGCCCGCCAGTCGCCCGTCGTCCGCAGTACCAGCGTGGCCTCTTCCATCGGACTTCCCGCATAGGCCTCGAGTCCACGGCGATTCGACTCTTTCCGCACGAACTGCTCTGCAGCATCCACCACCACCAGCTTGTGGGACTGCATCAACCCGTAACTTCGGAGTTCGTCGAGGACCGCCGCCAGGGTGGCGGACTGGCCGTCGAAATCAAATCGGCTCGCGGATTCGCCGTGCGCAGCCTCCAATCCCTCACTCACCATCCGCAGGTACTGCGACTGCAGGTACGGCTCGGCTCCCTTGAAGAGGAGCATCCGCATCGCGGGGTCGAATCGGAAGGGTTTGGCGCGTGCTTTGGCCACGGCCCCATGCTACCGACCCTCGAGGCTGACTCCATCCGGTCCGGCCCCGTAGACTTCGGCTGTGTATGCCTTGGTCGTCGTCGAGGGCCCGGATTCCGGAGCCCGTCACCCCCTGCCGGATCGAGAGCCGCAACTCATCGGCCGCTCGACCGAAGCGATCCCATTGCGTGATGATTCGGTCAGCCGACGACACGCCGAATTGACCCCTGACGAGGGCCGATGGTGGTTGAGAGACCTCGACAGCACCAACGGCACGTTCATCAACGACATTCCCACCCTCGATCGAACGGCCCTCGACCCCGGAGATCGCATCCGCTGCGGCGACACGGTGCTGGTCTTCGCGCACTTGGATGAAGCCGACATCCATGGGCGACTTCGGGCCCCGGATCCGGCCACCCACTCGGTTCGACTGTTGAATCTTGATTCCCAACCGGCCACAACCGGGATGGAAGTGCTTTCAGGAAAAGACTTTCCATCATTGTCTCTCATGGCCACGGTCTTATCCCAAGGCCTTCGGGCGGACGCGGTCGCGATCCTTCCAATTGATGGCAGAGGCGGTTTGCGAGGCCTTGCAGAAATCAGAAATGAAGCCGGCGAACCTCCCAACGGCTCATTCAATCTCCCCCGAGAGCTCATCTCTGCCACCGTCAGCATGGCTGAAGGCAGGCCTCAAATCGCCATTCTGGACGAAATCGAGGCGGTCGCCGCCATTTCCGTCGGCGTCGACCGCCACCGGTACCTCATCGCCGCGGTTCGCCCCCACCAACGGCCGTGGACCTCGGATGACCTGCTCCAGCTGACCCATGCAGCGAGACTGGTTGGACTCCGGCTGATGCTCAAAGATGGCGTTTCTGATGCCGCCAGACTGGAACGGCTTGCCGCCATGGGCGAAGCGACCGCCGCCCTGAGCCATTCGATCAAGAACATTCTTCAAGGCATGCGAGGTGGCGCGGATGCGATCGAACTCGCCCTGGCGCGGGATCGAGCGGATCTGGCGAGAAAAGGATGGTCGATCCTCGCTCGAAATCTGGATCGGATCCTCGCCTTGTCGCTCAACATGCTGGCGTACTCCAAGGATCGAAGCCTTGATCCGATGCCCACCGTCCTCGGCTCACTCGCGACGGAAGCGATCGAGGCGATTCAACCCGCCGCGGAACGGCGAAATGTAGAAGTGGAATACCGGGATTCGGGCACCGAGCCCCCGGTTCCGATCGATCCTGACGCCATTCATCAGGTCATTCTGAACCTGCTCGGAAATGCGGTGGAGGCCGTCGAAACCGGCGGACGAGTGCAAGTCCGGACCCGATACCAGCCCGAAAAGGATGAAATCGTGCTCGAGGTGGCGGATGACGGCCCCGGCGTGCCGATCGATCGCCAGGAACGGATCTTCGAGCCCTTTTATTCAACCAAGGGTCAGCGAGGAACGGGTCTCGGATTGGCGGTGGCGAAGAAACTCGTCCTGCAGCACGGCGGCTCCCTCGAACTTCTGAAGGATGACGGCCTTGGAGGTGCGATGTTTCGGGTCGTCCTTCCAACCTCCTGGGATGGAGATTCCGATGCTTCTGACACCAGAGGTCCAAACCCGATTCAAGATGGTGAGCTAGGTATCCGATTCGAAACCTAAGCACGTTCTTTCCGCGCCGACGCCACGAGGCTCGTATGATCCTCGACCTCGGATACGGACATCCCTCCTCGGTTCCGCACGGACCCCTCATGCACGACCAGCCGAATCATCACGACAGTCACCCCGCACTCGACCTCGTTCGAGCCGCGGCGGCTCATCATCCTGGTATCGAACCGCGTGCCGCGGTGAACTATCAACGAACCCGCGAGATGACCATCGACGAGCTTCTGCTCGAGAATCGAGTCGTCTTCCTCATCGGCGAAATCAACCAGGCCTCCGCGGCAAGGGTGATGATGCAGATGCTGTATCTGGAAAACCAGAAGCGCGGCCAGGACATCCAGCTCTACATCAACAGTCCCGGCGGCGCGGTCGATGACACGCTCGCCATCTACGACACGATGCAGTTCATCTCGAGCGAGGTGGCCACCTTCTGCATCGGACGAGCCTATTCCGGCGGTTCGGTGCTCTTGTGTGCCGGGCAGAAGGGCAAGCGACACATCCTGCCCCATGCCAAGGTCATGGTCCACCAGCCCTATGGCGGTGTGACCGGCCAGACCTCGGATATTCAAATCCAGGCCGAAGAGATCATCAAGGCCAAGCGGACACTCAACGAAATCCTCGCCCGGCACACCGGACAGGATGTCGACAAGGTGGCCGCAGATGGCGAGCGCGACCGTTTCTTCTCCGCCGAAGAGGCGTTGGAATACGGGCTCGTCGACGAAGTCGCCTCGTTCCCCGCCGCCAAGGGTGGCAGCGGTGAATCCCCCGAGAAATCCGGTAACTGAACCGCGCCGCCCAAAACGGGCAGGAGATGAACGAACATGACCCTCGTTCCGATCGTCATCGAAAAGACCGGCCGCGGAGAGCGCGCCTACGACATCTACTCGCGGTTGCTCAACGACCGCATCATCTTCTGCGGCGGAGCCGTGGCTGATTCAATGGCGAACCTCGTCGTTGCCCAGCTGCTGTTCCTCGCCAACGAAGACCCCGAGGCGGACATTTCGCTCTACGTGAACAGCCCCGGCGGAAGCGTGACCTCCGGTCTCGCCATCGTCGACACCATGCGGTTCATCCCGAACGACGTGTGCACCTACGTCATGGGGCAAGCCGCCTCCATGGGCTCGGTGATCGCATGTTCGGGCGCCAAGGGCAAGCGGTACTGCCTGCCCAACAGCGAGAACCTCATGCACCAGCCGCTGCTCAACGGCGTGCTGGAGGGCCAGGCGACCGACCTGGAGATCGAAGCCCGCCACATCCTCCGGATGCGGGATCAGATCTACCGGATCTATCACCAGCAGACCGGCAAGACGGTGGAGAAGATCTCCGCCGACTGCGAGCGAAACCTCTGGCTCACCGCCGACGAGATGCTCGAGTACGGACTGTGCGACGAAGTCCTCGAACACCTGCCGACCAGCGGCTCCAAGCCCGCCGCCGACTGAATTTCGCCGGACGTTTGAAAGAATGATCGACCGCCGCCGGCCTTGCCGGCGGCGGTTTTTCGTGTGCCGCCACGGATCTGATCGAATCCTGGTCGTTACCGACTCCTTGAATTCGGACCGACCGCTCTCAAGGCCATATGCTCGTACGTCGGGAGCTCACTCGATCTCCCGATGAAAGCCACAGGACCCTTTCCAGCGAGATCTAGATCCATGCCCGACGTAACCGCTGACCGTCAATCCGATGGAAACGATGCCGCTGCCATCAAGCGGTTCGCCGAGGACTACCACCGGGTCCGCGAGGAGATCGGCAAAGCCGTCGTCGGCCATGCGGAAATCGTGGATGGCGTTCTGACCTGCCTCTTCGCCGGCGGCCATGCGCTGCTTGAAGGCGTGCCCGGTCTCGGAAAGACGCTGCTGATCCGCTCGCTCAGCGAAGCGCTCCACCTTCAGTTCAGCCGCATCCAGTTCACCCCTGACCTGATGCCCGCGGATGTGACTGGCACCACCATCGTGGTGGAAGGTGACGGCGGTCGAGACTTCGCGTTCCGCAAGGGACCGATCTTCGCCCAGATCGTCCTCGCGGACGAGATCAATCGCGCCACGCCGAAGACCCAGTCCTCATTGCTCGAAGCGATGCAGGAGAAGTCGGTCACCGTGGGCGGCGAGACCCACATCCTCGACAAGCCGTTCTTCGTGATGGCGACCCAGAACCCGGTGGAACAGGAAGGAACCTATCCCCTTCCCGAGGCGCAGCTCGACCGGTTCTTCTTCAAGCTCGTGGTCGGCTACTCCACCCGGGAGGAACTCTCGGAGATTCTCAACCGAACGACCACCGGGCACGAAGCGACCATCGCCCGGGTGCTCGACGCGCCCGCGATCGTCGAGCACCAGAAGCTCGTCCGACGGGTGGGCGTCACCCCCGAAGTGCAGGACTACGCCGTGCGATTGGTTCTCGCGACCCATCCGGAAGGGCAGTTCGCCACTCCGGACGTCAACCGGTACTTCAGATTCGGAGCGAGTCCACGTGCGGCCCAGACCCTGGTGCTCGCCGGAAAGGTCGCGGCTCTTCTCGATGGCCGGACCAGCGTCTCCATCGAAGACGTTCGACGCAACACCCTTCCCGCCTTGCGTCACCGTTGCCTCCTGAATTTCGAGGCCGAAGCCGAAGGCAAGACGACCGACGAAGTCATCACCGGCATCGTCGAGACGCTTCCCACGAACGTCTCTCTGGAAACCTCCGCGTGACCAATCCGCTCCCAAACCTCCGACGACTTCATTCCCGGTTCTCCGGCGCGACGATGCTCGTCGTCGCCCTCGCAACGACCGGGATCGCCGACGGTGATGCTCTTCTGCTCCTTCAGGAAACATCCGCGCCCGCGGAAGGCGAACCGCTCCGGAGCGAGACGCCCGCGAACACGGGTTTTCGATTGACCGAATGGAAACCATCCGGCGGCTTCGTCCATGAATTCGGCGCCAATTTCTCCGGTGGCGGTTCGGTGTCGGTCAATCGCGGCTTCGCGGCATTCAAGGCGGGATTCGAGGTCGGAAGCGACCTGACCGGTAGTTTCGGGTTCGCCTGGGGTGGTGACTGGTACGACTTCGACGGAACCTCGGAACTTTCGCCGGCCCCCGACACCGCCCCCTGGTCCGACGTCCAGGCCATCTCCCTCAACGGCCGCGTCACCTCCAAAGGCATCTTCGGACTCGCCGATGCTCGGTGGTCCGCCACCATCGGACTCGACCTCCGAGCCGCGGGAGAACACCGCGCCAGGGCTGGAGACTCCTTGACCTTCGGCGGCATCGCAGCCGTGAGTTACGCGTTCAATCGGCGTTTCTCACTCGGAGCCGGAGCCCTGGTCTCGACCCAGATCGAGGACTCGATCCTGGTCATTCCCGCCCTGGTCGTCTACTGGCAGGTGACCGATACGGTCCTGGTCTCCAACGTGCTCGGGCCGGAGGTCTATCCGACCGGTGCCGGGATCGAAGCCGCGTGGCGTCCGGACGCCACCCGCGAACTCGCGATCGGTGGTCGTTACGAATCGAGACGATTCAGACTCGACGATGATGGTCCCCTCGCTCGAAAGAACGGGGTGGGTGAAGACACGGGATTTCCGCTCTGGGCGAGAGCGACCTGGCGTCTTGAAAACGGGATTCGCCTCGACCTGGTAGGCGGCGTATCGCTCTTCAACACGTACCGACTCGACGATTCAAACGGAAATCAACTCGCGGAAACGGATCTTGATCCCGCACCGTTCGTCGCCGCTTTCATGAGTTGGAAGTTCTGAACCGCGAGTCCCGGTTCAGGCGGACGGCGGCGTCCATCGCTTGAGCGGAATCCGTTCGCGGAGTTTCTTGCGGAAGACCCGCTTCCAGGTGCCGGTGAAGGAACTGATCTTCTTCTTCAGACTCAACTCCGTCATCCAGAAGCGGAACATCGGGAAACCGATGAAACGCGGAGGCTTCGCCCCCAAAACCCGCATCGTGAGCAATCGAGCCCAGAGTCCGGCCCGAGTCTGGAGAAGGTTGGGCTGGGATCGTGGAAGCAGCGATTCATCACGCTGCTTGAGCACGATGTGCCCGGATGCGACCGCTGCCTGCAGAATGCGCCGCCCTCGTTCGGATCGAACCACGATGAGCGAGCTTCCGGGTTCCCCCGGTTGAACCTCGCGATACCAAGGGTCACCCACGGCAAGATCGGCGAACTCGCCCGTGTGGTCGGGACAGATGTAACACCGCCACTGGCGGTATCGCTGCACGAAGCCCCAACTTTCAGCATAGGTGCGTTCATCCGTGCGTTGCACACCCTGTTCATCTTCGTATTCGACCCGCCACATCCCCGGCCAGCCGTTACCGCGATATCGAAGGCTCTTCACTCGGGCCGGATCATCGATCCCGGCGTCCTTGAGAATCGCGAGCGTTCCCTTGGTGGATGGTGCGCCCGCGCAGAAGAAGGCGATGACGCATCCGAGTTTCGCATCAAGGTCCGGCCGCCCCTTCCTCGCACTTCGGACTGCCGCCGCATCGCACGGCTTTCCGATGAAGACGGTCTCGCCTGAAAGCCCGGCGATCTCACCGATTCGATCGCAGGGGCTCGCCGGTGCGTAACGACTCCCGGTTCGACTCAGCAATTCATCACGATCGACGGAGAAGACGGACTCATTGAGATAGGGGACGTCTTTCCGGGCCGCGGTGTGCAGAACCCGTTCCATGCCGCCAGCCTCGATGCAATGGAGAGCCAGGGCCGTGGCCGCACCCCCACTGCTGCCGGCCAACCGGATGGCATCATCCGCAGCCCAGCCTTCCCAGACCTCGAGCACGGGTCCCCAGGCGTCGAACATTCCCGGGTCGGTTCCTTCGCGGGCGGTGTCTTCGTGAGAAAGTCCGGCCCCGGGACAGCAAGCCAGTCCTTCGCCCGTCGTCGGATTCGCACCGTCGCGCACGAATGGTCGGCGTCCCAGGTCGAATTCCTCATCCATCTCGAACCGTCCCGGCTCGAGGGAGGCGCAGGCCCCGCAGCCGGTGCAGAGCTGTCGCTCGCATACTTCTTCGATGGTCAGGACTGGAAGCCGCATGAACGAAGGACCTTCTTCGAGTGATTCAAAAACGCACGTGACCGATACCGCGATTGAATTGCCAGACCCCGATCCTGCCCGTATCAACCGTCAGGACACCCACGGCCCGGCCGCTTGACGATTCCACCACGGCACCACCGAGAGGGATATCGACCAGACCCAACCTCGGATCGACCATGATTCCGTCAATTCCATGCTCCCAGAATGAACCTGGAATCGGGAGCGGCGTCTGGCCCTCGAAGCCCAGAACCAGCAACGTTTCGTCGCCGACGAGATTCATCCCGCCCATGAACTCCGCATTCGCCGATTGACCGTCCCCGAGGCCCAGTTCGTCCAGGGACTGGTCACCCCAACGAGCGAGGAAGCCCACCGGAGCGGACGCTTGCTCATCGGGCCAGAGTGGCTGGAGGTCTCCAATCGAGTGCGACTGCGATCCGACCGTGAGAATCGCATTGACTGCCTCTTCCGGTGCTCTCAGCAAGGACGCAGGGAGTGCGAGCCGGCCGTCAGGGGCCAGAACCGCCCAGCCCGGGATCTCCGTGGTTCGGCCGAAGAAGCCAGATCGATATTGCAGCGAAGCCGTGGTCCGAGGCGGCCCGACGATCTTCGTCGGACCGATTGGAATCCGTGGTTCCCAGTCGAGCCACGCGTCCTCCGCCTGAGGCGACAGTTCGAAGCGAGCGCCATTTTCGACCGGAGCGCCAGGCTCCGTGGGCGTGGCCAGACCCACCCCTCCGGCGATCACCGTCTCCAAGGACTCGATGTCCGCTCGCAGCCCCTGCAATCCAAGCTCGAGCCCGATCCCACTGGTCGAGAAAAAGCGGCTGTTCACTCGAACGAGGGCCGCATGGGCGGCATTGATCACGACTTCCGCCTCCACTCGGCGAGCATCGGCCGCAAGCTCGACCTTCACCACCCGCCCGACGGCAACCCCTCGGTAGTGGACGATCCCCCCGATTCGGAGTCCCATCCTCGCTCGGGCCTCAAGCATGATCTTCAGATCATCGTCGTCCACCCCCAGAAGCGGCGGCGGTTCCAGAAGGCCGATGAAGGGACCGATGCTGGTGACCCCGGTGCCCGGATCAACCCCCACGTACCTCGGGCCAGCAAGAGTGTCGAGACCCCCGACACCGCCGAAACCGACTCGAGGCCGCTCGATCCAGACCCTGCTGTCGGTTCGAAGCATTCCTCGAGCCTCTCGGTCGATGGAAAGGATCACCTCGACCCCACCGGACGGCGACGCACCCGGACCTTCGTTCCGTTCCACGAGGCGAAGCCCGCTCACCATGCCGATTTCAACCCCCAGGGCGCGAACCGGATCACCCACCCGAAGGCCGTGAGCGACGGCGAAGCCCACCGTCACTTCCACTCCACGGTCCCGCCAGGCCTTCCAACCGATGAGTCCCACCAACAACGCGATCACCAGCGGAATCAACCAGATGGCACCGTTGGCCGAGAGACCTGGGCTTCGTCGTGACTCCACCAGACCTTCGGGGACATCGTTGATGGGCTCGTCCGGGTTCATGGATTGGTTTCCGATCGAATCGCACGCGGGTCGAAGGAGGCCGAAGCGAGCAGGGAGAAGATGACCATGGACGAGAAGAACGCCACGCCGATCCCCGGTTCGATCCGAACCAGATCACCAAGTTTGACCAGTGCGACGAGGGCGGCCACGAGCAGTACGTCGAGCATTCCCCACCGTCCGATGACTTCCAGACACCGCCAGGCCCGACGCCGTCCTCTGCTGCCCAGGCCGATCCGCGTGGTCGAAAGCACGAAGAGGCCCAGCAGCTTGGAAAGCGGAATCACGACCGAGCAGATGAAAACGAGACTCGCGAGCCAGACGTGGTCGTCCGCGGCCAGGGCGGCAACCCCATCGAGCACGCCGGTCTCCCGGGCGTGACCAAGTCGGTCGATCCGCATGATGGGCAGCAGGACCGCCGGAGTGAACAGCAGCAACGCGGACAGGGCGAAAGCCGCGGTCCGCTGCCTCATCCGAACCAGATCGATCGGACCGGCGGCGGCATGTCCGCAGTGCGGACATCGCACTCGTACGTCACGGTCGTCGTGCCAGTCCGCAGCCACTCGAAACGCGCCTCCGCAGGCGGTGCACCCTTCGGTCTCGAGCAACCCTGCCTCACTGGAAATCACCTTGATTCTGCGCGGGCTGAAGCGGTGGAGATCCCCGCTTCCGCAGGTCGATTGGCATCGGCCGATGACATCGGACCGGTGAATCGCCAGATGGCGCCGTGACCGGGGATCTCGTCGCCCTCGAAGGTACAGATCCAGATCTCGCCCGCCGCATCCTCCCCGAAACTGGCGATCAAGGAATTACGAAGTCGAGCCACCTGGGTCGGTCCCGCCACCAACTTGTCGTCGTCGACCCGAACGCCCCAGATCCGGCCACTTCGGTAGTCCGCGTAGAGGTACGTACCCACCGCCTCCGGCCGGGCGGTACCTCGATAGACGTGTCCACCGGTGATGCTGATTCCGTCACCCCGGGGGTACTCCACCACCGGATCGATCAGCTCGACTCCTTCGGGTGCCGACTCGTCCGCTCGAAAGGCGTGACGACCTTCACGGATCCGCCAGCCGTAGTTTCCACCCGAACGAACGATGTCGACTTCCTCGTACTTGTTCTGCCCGACGTCTCCGGCCCAGAGTTCACCGGTCTTGGAGTCGAAAGCCATCCGCCAGATGTTGCGAAGACCATACGCCCAGATTTCAGCTCGCGCCCCTTCCCGATCGACGAATGGATTGTCGGCGGGAATCGAATAGGGCAGATCACCTTCGGGCTTGGAGGGATCGATCCGAAGCACGGTTCCCAGAAGCGTCCCGAGGTTCTGACCGTGGTTCATCGGATCATTCGCAGCACCACCGTCGCCGACCGAGAGGTAGAGCATGCCGTCAGGACCGAAGGTCACGGTGCCTCCGTTGTGATTGCCGAACGGCTGCGGGATCTCGAGCAGGACCTTCTCCGAATCAGGATCGGCCTTGCCGTTGTCGCCGATCGAGAACTCCGAGAGCATGGAACGGCGAGGTGAACTGGCGGAGTAGTAGAGGTAGAACCGGCCGTCCTCGGCCACGTTCGGGGAGAACGCCATCGAAAGCAGGCCCTCCTCGTTGTTCTTCATCCGGACCTCGGGACGGATGTCGAGGAAGACTCCGGGCTCCGTCACATCGGTCCGGGTCCGGTCGAGAGTCACCACCCGCCCGGGCTGCTCCAGAACGTAGAGAAGATCCGGTTCATCCGTCCGGAAGAGGATCTGAACCGGCCGCTTGAGCTTGACGTCCTTGAAGACCTGAGCCGGACGCATCCGAGGAATCTTCTGGCTGACCGAATCGTCGACGGTCCCGGCGGTGGCCGAAGTGGAGACAACGCTCACCGCCACGAGGCAGGCGGTCACGAACGGCAGGAAAGGCAGTGGCATGTGGTTCTCGTCTCGAAGGTCGGAAAAGGCGGTTGATCGATTCAGGTCCCGGCATCCGAAGGGACCCGCAGGCGACCGTCCTGATCGAACGGCGACCTGACAGAATGGCCGATCTCCCAGACGTGTCCGTCCGGGTCGGCCAGCCATCCAGCATAGGCGCCCCATGGCGTTTGATCAGGCATTCGCTTGGCCAGTCCCCCCGCCGCGGATCCAGCGGCGAAGACACCGTCCACCTCGATCCTCGAATCCAGATCCAGCGACAGCATCACCGCCCCTGCTCGTCCGGTATCGAAACCCAGAAATGACTCCAGAACCGACCGTTCGGCGACCACCACGACCCCCCGATCCCGGCGTTCGTACCAATTCATGCCCTGCCCGCTCCGAGCGTGGGGAAGGAAGCCAAGCGCTTTGTAGAACCTCCCGGAACGGGCCGGATCATCGGTGATCAGGGTGGTGAATCCCTGCGGGATACCGTCGGGGAAGGTCAGTCGATCGGATGCCGAATCGTGGGTCATGCCGTCATTGTGACCTCAATCCGGTTCCGAAGTCCACGTTCCGGGCCGGTACACTTTCGACATGCCTGATCTGGCCGCCGAAAAGTCGACTGGTGGACGCAGCGTCATCCTGCTCGCATCTTTCGTCGTCGTGGTCGCCGGCATGAAGGCAGCCGCCACGATCGTGGTGCCGATTCTCGCCGCGATCTTCGTCGCGGTGGTCAGCCTTCCGCCCACGGCCGCGCTCGTGAGACTTGGCATTCGCCGATGGCTGGCGACCCTCACCGTCTTCTTCGTGGTGATGCTCTTCGGCCTCGCGGCCGCAGCGATCATCGCCACCACGGCCACGCAGTTCGCGTCGGAGATCCCTCAGTATCAGGAACTCCTGCAGGCGAAGATCGACGCCGGATTCGCCTGGCTTCAGGAACGAGGCCTGAAATTCGGCGGCGATTCGACGCCGGCACTGGCCGGTGCCGCTTCCGCCGGCCAGACCGCCGCCCCCGTGGTGGACGCCGCGAGGGTCGAGGACATCTTCGACCTCGACCTCCTCTTCCCATATCTGCAGCGCACGCTCAACACGCTGGTCGGTCTTCTTCAGGACACCGTCTTCGTATTGCTGACCGTGGTCTTCATCCTGATGGAGGTCACCGCGATCCCGACCAAGATCAGGATGATCGCCAGCAAGGGGGGTGGCGATGAAGCCATCGACCGCTGGCGACACGTGCTCCGTGATCTTCAGGCATACCTGGTCGTGAAGACCTTCACCAGTGCCGCGACCGGACTGATCGCCGGCGTCGGTTGCTGGCTGTTCGGACTTCCCTACGCCGTGGTCTTCGGGCTCATCGCATTCGTCCTGAACTACGTCCCCTCCCTCGGCTCGATCATCGCGGCCATTCCGGCGATCCTCGTGGCCCTGGTTCTGGAAGGCGCAGGCACCGCGATCGGCGTGACCGTGCTCTATCTCTCGATCAACATCGGCATCGGCAGCCTCACCGAACCCCGGATCATGGGACGCCGCATGGGACTCTCACCCCTGGTGGTCTTTCTCTCCCTCGTGTTCTGGGGCTTCATCCTCGGCCCGGTCGGCATGTTCCTGTCCGTCCCCCTGACCATGATCATGAAGATCCTTCTGGAAGCGACCGAAGACCTCCAGTGGATCGCAGTCATCCTGGGTCCCGGCGATCCCAGCGACAGCCCCAAGCCGGTCGTCTCTCCGGTATCGACGCCCAGACAGGACTGAGAACGAGAACGGATCCATCCGGAGCCGGACCTTCGAATAAGCCCTGAACCTCGATATCTTCGCGCTGGTGAGAGAATCTCGCCGATGAAGACAGTCGAGACAACACCGCGGCTCTGATCCGCTTCGAATCCCCTTGAGCCAGGCTTTCCATGTCACTCCCCGACCTTGATCCCGTCATTCGTGCCGTTTCCGCCGCCAGCCGTGTCGCCCACCGGGCCGCCGCCGAACGAGCGGATCTCGCGGATCTCCTGAAGGACGACCGCAGCCCGGTCACCGTCGCCGATCTGGCCGTGCAGGTCGCGATCACCGCCGCCCTTCGGGCCGCGGGTGTTCCGTACGCGGATCGCATCGTCGGTGAAGAGGGCGCTGATTCCCTCGACGCCGGCGGGACGATCATGATCGATCAACTGCTTCGCCTCTCTGGAGATGCCCTCACGGCCGCCGGCCTGGCCGACGCCGCACCGACGAATGAAGCCGCGTTACGAGAGCTTCTAGATGCCGCCGGCCTCGATCCGGTGGCAGAAGGTCGATCGACCTTCTGGTGCCTCGACCCGATCGACGGCACCAAGGGATTCCTCCGCGGCCAGCAGTTCGCCATCGCCCTCGGACTGGTCGAAGGGCCCGACCCCATCGTGGGGCTGCTCGGCTGCCCTCATCTTCCCCTGGCTTCCAGCGACGACTATGGCGCCGCGGACCCCCTTGGCAGCATCTATCTCGGCGTGATGGGCGAGGGTGCCTTCGCCGGCGATTCGACCGCCGCCGGCAGAGCCGACCTGGCACCGATCAGCGTCTCCGCCGCCCCCCCGGAAGGAAGGATCCGGGTCTGCCTCTCCTATGAAAAGGCCCATGGCGACCAGGACCGCACCAGTGCCGCCCTCGAGGCCACCGGAGCATCGACCACGCCGATCCGAATCGACAGCCAATGCAAGTACGCCATGGTCGGGAGCGGCCGGGCGGATCTCTACCTGCGACTCGCCCGAGAGGGCTATCGCGAAAAGAGCTGGGATCACGCCGGAGGATGCGCCGTGGTCCGAGCTGCTGGCGGCATCGTCGAAAGCGCCACCGGCGAGCCACTCCGCATCGACGGCCGTTGGGTGGACGCCCCTGGCGGCATCGTCGTGCGAACACCCGCGGTCAAGGTCCCCTGAATCCCGAAGCAGGCCGATTGTTCAAGTGCCTCTGGCAAGGGGGCTTCGCGAAAAGTCCCGCGGCAGGCCCTCCACTCGCGCAAACAGCACGTCTGCATCGTTGATGCCACGATCCAGCCAGATGGCATGGGTGTACGACGCCACCATGCGGAAGCCACGTGCTTCGAGATGCTCCAGGATGTCCTGGAAAGGCGTCTGCCAGTCCCCTCCGGTCGAACCGAAGCGGGTTTCCACGAGAATCACGTCGACCCGACCATCGCTCAGGGCCTGATCGGCCCCTTCGAGCACCGACATCTCGTGTCCTTCCACATCGATCTTCAAAACATCGATGCGTTCGAGGCCGTGATTCTTCATCTCGGCATCGACGGTGCTCAGCTCGACGTCAATGAGGGATCCGCGGTCGATATCGCCTTCGGATTCGTCTTGGATCCTCGCGGTGAGGTCGTTATCCGTCGGATTCATTCGATGTGTACCGACTTGAGCACCAAGTCCATGGGGATGGAGCGATGCGTCCTTCACATTCGCCCGAAGACGCTGGAAGGTCTTCGGCGACGGCTCGAAGCAGTGCAGATCGACCCCGGGAAGCCAGCGATGGATCTCCTTGGCGGTCTGTCCTCGATTCGCTCCGACGTCGAACACCACGCATCGCGAATCAAGGGAAGTGCCTCTGGCAACGAGCAGGGCCCGGGCGTCGAGCCACGGGTACAGGCCCCACGGAACGCATCGCCACCTCGTCAGCACCCCCGCTGCGATTCGGAGCCGGGCCGGCAGCGCTGTCATTTGCTCTCGAAATCCCAAGACAACTCTCTTTGATAGACCATGGAACCCAGGTGTGAATCAAGCGAAGATTTCAGTGACCACGCGGCCTTCGACATCGGTGAGTCGGAAGTCCCGACCGGCATCGCGGTAGGTGAGTCGCTCGTGGTCGATGCCCAACAGGGCGAGCATGGTGGCGTGCAGATCGTGCACGTGAACCTTGTCTTCGACCGCGTAGAAACCGTATTCATCGGTCTGGCCGAACGAGAACCCAGGCTTCACGCCACCGCCCGCCATCCACATGGTGAAACCATGCGGGTTGTGATCACGACCGTTGCCGTCCTGAGCCACGGGCGTACGGCCGAACTCGCCGCCCCAGAGGACCAGGGTCTCGTCCAGCATTCCGCGATTCTTGAGATCCTTGATCAACGCGGCGATGCCGGTATCGACCTCTCGGGCATTGTTTCGATGGGCCTCTTCCAGGTTGCCGTGCTGGTCCCACTTGTAGGAGTGCGTGCACTGGACGAATCGAACGCCACGCTCACTGAACCGTCGAGCCAGAAGACACTGGCGGCCGAAGTTCTCGGTGATCGAGTCATCCAGACCGTACATCTGCTTGGTCGCCTTCCGCTCTTTTCCGAGATCCATCACCTCGGGTGCGATGCCCTGCATGCGGAAGGCGAGTTCGAAGGATTCGATGCGACCCTCGAGCGCCGGATCGATCCCGTTCTCGGCCAGNTCGAGCTGGTTCAATTCCTTGAGCAGATCGAGCTCGGCCCGCTGGATGCCGGCATCTCCCATCGCCGTCATGTGTTCGAATCGGGCCTGCGAAGCCTTGACGCCCGCATGACCGATCGACGTTCCGTGATAGGCCGCGGGCAGGAAGGCCGATGAGTAGTTGTTGACGCCACCATGTCCGAGGGTCGGACAGATCGTGACGAAGCCNGGGAGGTTCTGATTCTCCGACCCCAGCCCGTAGGTGATCCAGGAACCCATGGAGGGTCGGACGAAGTTCTCGCTGCCGGTGTGGATCTTGAGAAGTGCGGCGCCATGAGCGGGGTTCGAACCGTGCAGACTCTTGATGAAGCACAGGTCGTCGACCACGCTCGCGGTCTCGGGGAAGATCTCGCTCACCCACTGACCACACTCTCCGTGCTGCTTCCACTTGTACGGACTCGCCATCAGATTGCCGGTCTGGGCGAACTGGACCCGCGGCTTGTCGAACGGGAGTGGCTTCCCGGAATCCGCCTGCAGCTTCGGCTTGTAGTCGAAGGTGTCGACCTGGGACGGTCCGCCGTGCATGAAGAGGAAGATGACCCGCTTCGCTTTCGGGGCGAAATGCGGACGCCGGATCGCGAGCGGACCGCGCATCATCGGATCGATGCGACCCGGCCGCCGCATGACCTCCTGCGCCTTCGCCTCGTCGGCCAGGAGACCCGCCATCGCGACTGCACCGAAACCGGAACAGCACTGCTTGAGCATGTCCCGCCGGGACCGATTCGGCCTGATTCCGCAAAGAGAGTCCATGGGGACAAAGTATCATCGAACCGCCGATCGACCAGCGACATACGAGGAGATTGAGCATGTCTCTTGCCAACCACCGCATTTATTCGAAGCTACGAGTGATTTCCCAGCACGCACGGGAGTTGGTGCACCCGTCGGGACCGCCCGCCTACGTCGCTTCCCATTACAAATGCGCCTCGGTCTGGACCTGGAACGTGGTTCAAAAGGCATGTCGACGTCAGGAGATACCCGCTCGTCGAATCATGAATTATTCGAAGCGTGGAGCATGGCATCTGCGTGCCTGCCGGGTCGTGATGATCATGGATCACCATCCACCGAACGCCTCGCCCGAAATGCTCGCCAGGACGACCCTGGTGCACGTCACCCGAGACCCGCGAGGGATCCTCGCTTCGATGCTCAAATCCCAACGAGAGACTCATCCCTTGGGCCCCCGGTACGACACGCTCGGCGAAATGGCGAGGAATCGTCCCCTGCTCCAGAACCTGGACGACGCCGACGGATATCGCCTGCTCCTCGAAAAATCGACCTTGCTGGCGCTCGCGATCGAGTCCATGATCCGGCTCGAAGAGGTCGGATGCCCCGTCGATCGCATCGATTTTCGCGACATCTCCACTGATCCCGGAAATGCCATCGAACGCATTCTTCGCGGGATCGGAGTCTCGACCGACGACGTCGAATCACTGGCCGACGAATTCTCGTTCGCGAAACTGCACCAGGGCAACCCCCACTACCGCCGGGGAAACCCCGACTCGTGGCAGGAAGAGCTGCCTGACGACGTGATCCGGGGCTTCGAGGAGAAGTGGGGCCACGAACTCAAGACGCTCGGGTATTCCGCCACGACCTGATCGAAGTTCCGTCATACCCCGATCACGCATGGTTCAAACGTTCGATCATCGAACGTAGATGAACTCGTTGGAGGCGATCAACACCTTGCAGAGACTCCGCCACGCATGAAGACGCGGCGTGATCATCTCGGGATCGCCACCCATGGAATCGGTTGGTGGCCAGGGAACGCTCGGCGTCTCTCCCGCCTTTCCCTGCAGCTGGGCGATGAAATCGACCGCACGTCCGATCTCCACCCGGCTCGCCGGGCGAGCGAAACAGATCTCATAGGCCAGTTCGATTCTCTCTTCGTCGGTCTGCAGATCCGGACGCTCGAGCACGCGGCGGGCGAGCCGCTCCGCCTGAGACGCCACCAGCGGACTGTTCATCATGAAGAGCGACTGCTGGGCGACCACCGTGCTGGGGCGGCGGCCGAAGGAGACGCTCGGATCGGTGTAGTCGAAGGTCGCGAAGAGCTCGTACATGTCGTTCCGGATCACCGGCATGTAAAGAGCGCGACGAGACGCGTCATAGCGNTCGTTGCTTCGAGACTGATCATTGGTCACGTATCCGAAGTTCCCCGTCCGGAGCAGGCTNCCGCCAACGGTTCGATCCAGCGAACCGCCGACTGCGAGAATCGCATCGCGAACAAGTTCCGCCTCGATGCGGCGTGGAGTTCGACGCCATCGAAGGTCGTTTCCAGGGTCGATCTTCATCGCCTGGGGATCCGCCGATCCCGAGAGTCGGTACGACCGTGAGCCCATGATCCAACGATGGAGATCCTTGATCGACCACCCTTCGGCGACGAAGCGACGAGCAAGCCAGTCGAGCAGTTCAGGATGGGTCGGTCGGCCACCACGGAGTCCGAAGTTGCTCGGGGTCGCGACGATGCCGTCGCCGAAGTGCCAGGCCCACACCCGATTCACGATCGCCCGCGCCGTCAGGGGGTGTTCGGCGTCCGTCATCCATTCCGCGAGTTCAAGACGACCACTCGAAGTCTCGGGGATCGACGGCGCCACCGCCCTTCCCTTCAGCACCGTGAGGTATCCGCGAGGAACCTTCTCTTTCTGCTGATTTCGATGATCACCCCGAACGAAGATCGGCAGGNCCCGAATCTCCGCTTCTTCGACCACGATGCCGGACGGAATCATCGGCGGCGCGGACGCGATCAGTCGCTNTGATTCGCCGGAGAGTTCCGCGATTCTCGATCGCAACTCCTCGGGGTAGTGATCCGCGATGTCCTCACCCAGACGCAACACCCCGGTCGGCCCGAGGAGTGCGAGTCGAAAGCGTTCCTGAGCGGCGTCAGGAAGGGCCGACCCCGCTTCGCCTTCGACCGACGTCCGATGCCGCTCCCAGGTATCGAGCACCAGACTGCTGGCGGCCTGCCATCGGTCCGCGATCGCCTCGATGCTTCGCGGTGCCGGCCCCGCGACGATCGATCGGACGAACGGCGTCTCGGCCGGCGTCACCCCGCTTGAGACGTCGGTTCCATCACCTGACCTGGCCTCCGCGGCGTATCGGTCTTGAAGTTCGTTCGTGACGGCGGTCACGTCTTCCGACCAGGACGCCGACGAAATACCGGCATATCGCCGCCAGGAATCGAAGATGGATTCCCGTGCGAGGGCGTCGGCCCAACGACGGAGCAACGGTGGATCAAGCTGGTGCCTCGCGGCGACCTCATCCACTTGATACTCGAACGCCGCCAGATCGGCCTCGCTCACCAGAACCAGTCGATCGAGATGCGGAAAGCTGCCGGATCGTTCGAATCGGAGTCGTTCGGTTCCGGCTGGCAGGTCGACGACCGCCGACGTCCACCGGAGCGTCTCGACCTCGAAGGAACCGGTCGTCTCACCGCAGAATTCCTCCGCCAGCACCTCGTCCGAAGCGAGGATCCGAATCGGACGGCTCTCTCCGGATGCGTATCGCGCGAGAACATGCCACCGGCCACCATCCGCGGCATCGATTTCGTACTCGACGAACTGAAGGACATTCGGTCGAATGGTGTGGAGGACCCCGACGCCCGATCCCCATTGGTCGAGGTTCACACCAAGATTCGAGGCGTCGAAATCCTCGGCCTCCCGCACCGGTGGCACCGATTCGATCTCGAGGGTGGCGAGCATCGCGTCCGCGGTTCGATCGGCCCACCTCTCTCCCAGACGCCTCGAACCTTCTTCGTTGGCGGCCTTGGCCTCGGACTGATTGAGACGCAGCGCCTCTGCGTGAGCCCGAGCATTCTCGATCTCTTCCTGTCGTGCGAGCGGGCGTTCCCGCACCTTGGCCACGGTGTTCAGATTCTCCATCGTCCGGGTGGAGATCAGAATCCCCGCCATGGCGTAGTAGTCGGCATGGGTGACCGGATCGAACTTGTGATCGTGGCATCGGGCGCATCCGACGGTCTGAGCCAGGAAGGCCTTGGTGAGCACGTCCACCTGCTCATCGACGATGTCGACCAGCATCTTCTCCTTGTCGGGCTCCGCCAGAACCTTCGGTCCCAGAGACAGGAACCCGGTGGCGATCAGGTTGTCGATCGCGGCATCGGCCTCGGACGGTTCTGGAAGCAGATCTCCAGCCAGTTGCATCCGGACGAACTGGTCGTACGGCAGGTCNTCGTTGAAAGACCGAACCACCCAGTCCCGATATCGCCACGCGTTGCCGAAGGCGGTGTTTTCATCGAGTCCGTTCGAGTCGGCGTATCGCGCCACATCGAGCCAATGCCGGCCCCAACGCTCTCCATGGTGAGGCGACTCGAGCAGACGATCGACGAGCCGAGTCCAGGCACCTTCGGCATCCTGGGCGTGATCTTCGAGAAAGATCCGCATCTCCTCCGGCGTCGGTGGCAGACCCACGAGATCGAAGAAGGCCCGCCGGGCCAGGGTTCGAGGGGCGGCATCGGGAGCGGGATCGATTCCCGCCTCCTGCAACCCGGCGAAGATGAATCGGTCGATGTCGTTTCGAGACCAGTCGTCACCCGAACCGCTGGGCGGTTCGCTTTCCGACATCGGTCGGTAAGCCCAGTGTTCCCGGCCCTGGCCATGGGGATCACGCCATGGATCTCGGGCGTCTCCGGCGTCGATCTCCGCGACTTCGCCCAGACGTGGATCAGGGGCTCCCATCTCTATCCAAATCCGGATCGCGTCGATTTCCTGATCGGAGAGCCGGCCGCGTGGCGGCATGGCGAACTCCTGATCGGCGTAGGTCACCGCGAGATGCAGCGGGCTGTCACCGGGATTCCCAGGTCGAAGGACCAGCCCCGATTCTCCGCCACGTTGAATTCCGGCCGCGGACGAAAGATCGAGCCCACCCTTGAGTGATTCCGGATCGTCGCCATGGCACTCGAGGCAGTGCTCCACGAGAATCGGACGAATCCGGGATTCGAAGTGCTCGAGGCCGCGGGAATCGATCGATTCCAGCCCTGGAACATCCTCGTCGGTCCCTCCGCCCATGGCGACCGCCGCCACGAAGATGGTGGTCGAGGACATCCAGCGGACGGCGATGGCGAATCTTCTCATGGCACTCCTCGCAGGCATGGCCCGCACGTTCACCAATATAGGGGAGACTGTCGGATCCTCCCCCCCCGAATTCCGGGGAGGTGCGCTTTCTTGAACGCTCACCCACTGCAATCCACCCATGAGACCGCCCTTGCCCCTCGATACCACCCACCAGAACCACGACCATCCGGCCCGCGCCGAGGACATGGGAGCGATCGATCCCGGCGGCGGACTGGATCTCATCGGTGATATCCACGGGCACGCCGAAACCCTGATCAGGATGCTTGCGGCCATGGACTACGAGTTGATCGACGGCATCCCTCGCCATCGACATCGAACCGCGGTGTTCCTCGGCGATTACATCGATCGAGGCCCGTCGGTCAGACGAACCGTGGAGCTGGTTCGGGGCATGGTCGATCGTGGCGACGCCATCGCCCTGATGGGGAACCATGAGTACAACGCGATCGCATGGTTCACCCCCCGTCCGGATCAACCGAACGTGTCATGTCGTCGTCACACCCCGATTCGGCGGCGACTCATCGCTCCGACCCTCGATTCCCTCGGGGAGANNACGCCCGAGTGGATCGAGTGGATGCGGGGCCTCCCGATGTGGATGCAGAGCGACCGAATCCGGGCGGTGCATGCCTGCTGGAATGATCATGCAGTCGGACTCCTCGGCGAATTGGTCGCCCCCTCGGGCGGCGTGCTGATCGAATCCGCGATGCAGGCCACCTGCAAGCCGGGATCCCGCCCCTCTCGCGCGCTCGAGCAACTTCTCAAAGGCGAAGAGATCTCCCTGCCGCAGGATTTGATTCTCAACGATCCAGAGGGTTCCCCACGCCAGCACATCCGAGCTCGATGGTTCGAAGATCCAGCCGGCCGTTCCTACCGCGACTACGCCATGACCGGTGATCCCCGATTCCCGGAAACCATCATCCCGGCCGAAGCGATTCCCACCGACTTCGTCCCGTACGGCCGNGAAGAACGCCCGATCTTCGTGGGGCACTACTGGATGCAGGGGCGACAGCCTTCCCGGCTCGCCAACAACGTCGCGTGTCTCGACTGGTCCGTGGCTCGTGGCGGGCCCATGGTGGCCTATCGATTCGACGGGGAGGATGAGATCGAGAATGAGCGGTTCGTGGCCGTGGTCTAGGCCTCGAGCGATGAACCATTCCGCCGGCTCCTTTTTGGCTGTTTTTCGGACCTGCCCCTTCAGATGGTCCCCCCGGAGGTCGATGGCTGAAGCATGGCCCGGCTCCTCATGCCCGGTCTCCGCTCACCTGGGACCCTCACCATGCTTCTCATTCCGCAGATTCTCGCCACCATCACCGCGGTCGCCGGATGCGTTCTCGTGTTCAACCAGATCCGCCTTCTCCGAGCGCGACAGTCGAAGAACATCGCCTATCTGGAACAGAAGCTCGAGAAGCGGGCGAACGGCATCAAGAAGATGCAGGCCCAGTACCAGAACGCTCACCGCCAACTCATGAGACAGTTGGAGCAGGCCGAAATCTACTACGAGATCGAACACGAGCTCGCGACCAGGCTCGCCGAAGTTGAAGGCGGAAAACCGGTGTCCAAGAAAAGCCTCGCCCGAAACGTGGTGATCGAACGACGGGGTGGTGACATCCACCTCATCTCCAAGGTCACCACGCCCTCGGGCATCCGCGACCTGAAGTANCGGGCCGAAGAGACCATGATCGAAACGATGAACCACGAAGCCATCCGCTCCGGTGGCGACGCGGTCAGGAACGAGGACGATCCGTCAGGGCCGATCTTCGGAACCAAGGTCCGACCCATCACACTCGCCGCCTGAATCAAACCCTCACGGATCGTGCCATGACCCAGTCACACCTCATTTTCATGATCGCCACCCTCGTGGCAGGATTCAGTGGCTGGGCTGCGGTGGGAGCCTGGTGGTTCCGCGAACGCTCCAAGACGGTGCAGGGAATCAAGCGGCTCCGTCGTACCAACGACCGACTCCAGAAGACCGTGGTCTTCACCCTCGACAAGTGGCGAGACCAGGTGGAACGCAATCAGATCTTCCTTGCCATCGAACAGGAATACGCCGACCGCCTCGCACATCAGGCCGGCGTCTCCCCCTCCGATGTGAAGACCACCGTCCGCGCCTCGGTCGAACAGGCCTGGAAGAACGACTTGCACGTCACCACGGATCCCTCTTCCGCTTCGGAACACCGACATCGGATCGCCGCGATCGAGGAAGTCGAACGATTCGTCGATACCGGCGANGGTTCGCTCGCCGAAATCGAAATCGAAGACCAGGTTCGCCGCGCAGCCTGACGCTGAAGACCCCGGATACGAAGAAACGGCCCGGCTCCTTCAGGAGCNGGGCCGTTTCAATGTTCGAATGATTCGATGATTCGTGGCCGTGCCGTCAGAGTACGACCCGAACTCCATCCGCCTCGACCGACGTGATCTCAGCCTCCAGAACCCGTGCGGTCTCCGCGGCATGGTCGAGCGTGACCGGCGGCTCGGAGTCTCCCGCGTTGATCGCATCGATCAACGCCCGGACCTGGCCGTCGTAGCCGGTGCCACCTTCGCTGGCTTCGGGTCGGGGCTCCNTCGTCCCATCCGGCAGTTCGATCACGATCTCCGGATCACGTCCGATGTCGAACGTCATCGTGCCGTGATCACATTCGAATCTCGCCCGCATGCTGAATTCCGCGTCGGCTTCTTCCAGCCAACCACCTTCAGCGACCACTTCAGCCGGACCGTCCGCGTATTCATACCGGGTGGACACGTATCGACGAGATCCTTCGGAACTCACGGCGACCGGCGTGCCGAAGCAATGGAGAATGAAGTCGGTGTCGTGGATGTGCAGATCGACGATCGCGCCACCACTCTTCGTTTCGTCGAGGTAGAACTCCTGATTCCAGGCTGGGGCGGCGCCGCACCGAAGGAACGATGCCCGATGGCATCGTCCGTAGGTTGAATCATCGAGGCGGGCCTTCATCCAGACCCACGCCGGCCAGAATCGCATGCAATGAGCCGGCATCGCAAGCACACCGAGATCTCGAGCCTCGGCCGCGAGTTCGCGAAGCACCCCGGGGTCAAGATCCACGGGCTTCTCCACCAGCAGATGACGACCGGACGCGATCACCGTCCGCGCCAGGGCACGATGGGTGTGGGTCGGAGTCGTCACACTGACGAGTTCGACGTCCGGATGCTCGATGAGCTCCATCGCATCCTCGCAAGTGGATACCTCGGCCGGATCGAACAACGCCGCTTCCCCCCCGGTATCGAAATTCCCGCCCGTCGCCGGTTCGCCGGTGAGGCGGCTCGAATCACGATCCGCCACCGCCACCAGTTCACATCCTTCAGCGCGTTGAAACGCCGAGACATGAGTCCGCCCCATGAATCCGAGACCCACCACGCCAATCTGCACCGCAACGCTCATCGGGATGCTCTCCTTGAATGCCTGATGGTCATCCGGTACGACTTCGCTCATCGGCGCACTGGCGGATCACCGAGACGATGTCGTCCATCTGCGATTCCGCAGCCACCTTCACGACTGGAACATGGACTTCCAGACTCTTCTTCAGTTCCGCCCGTCGTCGATAGGAATCGATCATCGNCGCCACCACGGTGTCCGTGTCGAGTTTGCGAGGGTCGAAGACCTCGCCACCCTGACCGCAGGTTTCAAAGACACCCAGGGCCTTGTCCGAATAGGAAACCGTCGCGGTCGGAGTGCANGTCGACAGCCCGGCGATCGTGGCGTGCATCCGAGTGCCACAGAACCAGTCGGATCGAGATATCAACCACTTGACCTCGCATTGGTCGACGTCGACCGGCGAGATCATGAACCGTTCCTGAACATCGTCGGCGACCCGACTCATCACCGCCTGGCAGGCTGCGGGATCGGACTCTTGAGACTCGGTCGTGGACATCACATGCGGNACGAGAAGAATCTTGGCGTCGGTCTCGGTCATCACCCAGTCGACGAATCGGTCGATCGTCTCCCGGTAGTCCGCGACGAACCCGTACTTCGCACGGGTCACTTCCGGGTTGTTGTACATCAGCCCACTCACGTTCAGACCAACCACCAACTGTGAGTCCGAACCGCGAAACTGCTCGAATTCCGACACGGTCTCNGCACACGGCTCCCGGGGAACCAGCCCGAAGGCCATATCCACCCCGGACCGATGTCTGTCCGGATCGAATTCGGAACCTAGAAGCCCCTTCAGGACTTCGAAACTCCGCTCGTCGCGGGCCCAGCAGGCACGAGATGCCCGGACGATCCTGGCTGCCCGATCCCGGCTCTCTGCGAATGGCCCATAGGTCTGCGGCAGCATCACCAGAGGAGTCCCGATGGCCAACGAAAGTTCCTTGACCCCGGAAACAAGCGAGATTCGGTCATCCGGATACATGTCCGTGAAACTATCGCCACCCGAGACGTCCAGAAGACATGCCGACTCCCCGAGGACCTTGACCCCGGGATTCAATCGACTTCCGAGCCTGCCGAGACGGGAGGCGAGTTTCATCTGCTTCAGATTTTCCCACCGGTGATATCGCCGACCGATTCTCACGCCCAGAAAATTAACTTCGATTGGCGAGCCAGCGTCGAGGCGGTGTGATGCCACACGACACCCGAGAAGGGTGTCCAAGACATGCAATTTCGCCTCGGGGAGCCTTCGATGAACTCCTGAAACCATGGTNGCGTAGAGCGCNGAAACTCCCATGTTCGAGGTAGTGGGCCCGGCACCATTGAATGTGACTACAAGACTCATTGACTTTGTTTCCAATCACGAAGAATCAAGAGGATCGAGTGCCGTAATTGGTATCCAACCAGGTTCGATACGATCCGTCCATGACCGTCCGCCACCATTTCTCGTTCTGCAGGTACCAGTCCAACGTCTTGCCGAATCCGGTTTCAAATGTCTCCGCGGGCTCGTAAGCAAGTTCCTCCGCCGCTTTTCGATAGTCGATCGCGTAGCGGCGATCNTGCCCGGGACGATCCGTCACGTGAGTGATGAGCGAACGATTCTCCACGCCCTTCGCCGCCGGACATTTCGGGAANCGCTCCGCCAATGAATCATCCTCGGAAAATCGCCGCTCGACCAGATCACAGAGTCGATGCACGATCTCGATGTTCGGCCGCTCGTTGTCACCGCCGATGTTGTAGACCTCTCCGGGGCGACCCTTCGCGAGGCAGCGTTCGATCGCACGGCAATGATCGTCCACGTACAGCCAGTCTCGAATCTGCATTCCGTCGCCGTAGACCGGAAGTTCCTCGCCATGCAGGATCTTCACGATCATCAGGGGAATCAACTTCTCCGGAAACTGGTAGGGACCGTAGTTGTTCGAGCAGTTGGTCGTCGTGACGTCCAGACCGAACGTGTGGTGGTACGCCCGGACGAGATGATCACTCGCCGCCTTGCTGGCCGAATACGGCGAGTTTGGTTGGTACTGATGTTCCTCCGAGAACGCCGCATCACCCGCCGCCAGAGATCCGTAGACCTCGTCGGTCGAGACGTGATGAAATCGGTGATCGATACCAGAGCCTGCCAGCCATACCGCCCGTGCCGCCTTCAGCAGGGCATGGGTTCCGTCCACATTGGTTGAAACGAATGCATCCGGACCCTCGATCGATCGATCGACGTGACTCTCCGCTGCGAAGTGGACGATGGTGCCGACTTCATGCTCGCGAAGCAGACGCTCTGCGAGCTCCGTGTCACGGATGTCGCCGTGAACGAATATGGCACGGTCCGGATCCAGACCTTCGATGCTCTGACCGTTCCCCGCATACGTCAGCGCGTCAAGCATGACGATTCGCCGATCGGTGGTCTTGAGTAGATGGCGGACGAAGTTGACGCCGATGAATCCGGCGCCTCCGGTTACGAGCATGGAATCCAAAGCAACACTCTCCTCGACCGGGCGGAGCCCGGTTGGTTCGCAGGAATCGAACTTAGGTCGGATCCGACCAGTTTGAAAGGCAACTCGTCAGACTCTCACGCCAATGCGGAGAAGGCCGGCCGAGAACTTTGAAGGTGGGAGTCTTGTCGAGCACGCAATAGGCGGGCCGCTGCGCAGGCGTCGGGTAGTCGATGGTGCGGATCGGATGAATTCGACACTCGTTCTTCAGGAGGCCACGTTCTCTGCCGATCTCGCCGATGGCGACGGCGAAGTCATACCAACTGGCCACCCCTGCATCGGTCAGATGGTGGGTTCCAGCCGCCTCGAGGTCGATCAGTTCAAGGAGCCCGGAGGCCAGGGTCGTCACCCAGGTCGGGGTTCCGATCTGATCCGCCACCACTCCGACTTCATCGCGGGTTCCCATCAAACGCAGCATGCTCGCGACGAAATTCGAATGACCCGCGGCATAGACCCAGGCCGTTCGGACGATCAGTGCATCCTGCCCGAGAATCTCCCTCGTCGCGTCCTCGCCTTTTTCCTTCGATCGACCGTAGACGGAGATCGCTCCGACCTCCGCGTCGATGGTGATCGGGAAATGGCCGGTACCGGGAAAGACGAAGTCGGTCGATACCTGGACGAATCGAACACCATTCACTCGACACGCGGAGGCCAGATTTCGAGGGCCATCGACGTTGATCCTCATGGCCACGTCTTCTTCGGATTCGGCCTTGTCCACCGCGGTGTATGCCGCAGCGTTCACCACCACGTCAGGTCGGTGGATGCCGAATGCTCTCGTGACATCATCGGGGACGGTGATGTCCAGCTCATTGACACCAAGCGACACCACCTCCACTCGATTCCCGCTTTCAAGGGGCTGACCGTGAAGTCGCGATAGCGAGGTGGATAGCTGGCCTCCGCCCCCGGTCACCAGAACCTTCATTCGAAGACCTCGGCTTCCGCCAGGGAACACGCCGTCGTCAGATCCTTCGTGGAAAGTTCGGGGGTGACTTCTCCGAAGTCGGGCCATTCGATGCCTACCTCAGGGTCGTTCCATCGGAGCGTACGCTCACTCTCTGGATGGTAGATGTCGCTGCACTTGTACTGGAAGTCGGCGGAATCGCTCAAAGTGACGAACCCATGGGCGAAACCGGGCGGAATCCACATCGCCCGCTTGTTCTCCTCGCTCAGAATGCAACCGACCCACTTCCCGAAGGTCAGGCTCGAACGGCGCAGGTCGACGGCCACGTCAAAGACCTCACCCGCAACACAGCGCACGAGCTTTCCTTGCGGATGCTGCAATTGATAATGCAGTCCGCGAAGAACGCCGCGAGTGGATCGACTCCAATTGTCCTGCACGAAATCGATGTCGAGACCGGAACTCTGGAATTCACGGGCCGACCAGGTCTCGAGAAAGAAGCCGCGTGAGTCTCCAAAGACTCGCGGCTCGATCAATCGCACGTCCGGAATCGAGAGGGAGGAGATATTCAACGTGCTCTCAAGAGATCAAGGAGGTACGAGCCGTAACTGTTCTTCGACATCTGTTCACCCAGTTCCTCGAGTCGGGCATCATCGATCCAGCCCTGACTCCAGGCGATCTCCTCCGGGCAGGCGATCTTCAATCCCTGTCTGTCCTCGAGCGTCTGAACGAATTGCCCTGCCTGCAGAAGGCTCTCGAAGGTTCCGGTATCGAGCCAGGCAGAACCTCGTCCCAATCGCTCCACCGCCAGTTGACCCTGTTGGAGATACACATCGTTGACGGTCGTGATTTCAAGCTCACCTCGAGCGGACGGCTTGATCGACCTCGCGATATCGACGACTTGCGAGTCGTAGAAGTAGAGCCCCGTCACCGCGAAGTTGCTACGCGGATTTTCCGGCTTTTCTTCAATGCTGAGCGCCTTGAAATTCTCATCGAATTCAACCACTCCGTAACGCTCGGGGTCCTTCACGCGGTAGGCGAACACGGTTGCGCCGTCTTCTTCGCCGGAAATCAACCTCAATCTCTTCTGGAGGTCCGCCCCGTAGAAGATGTTGTCGCCAAGGACCAACGCACTGGGGCGGTTCCGAACGAATTCCTCGCCGATCAGAAACGCCTGCGCCAGGCCATCGGGAGACGGCTGCACCGCCCAATGAATCTCCATGCCCCACTGCGAGCCATCACCCATCAGATTCTGAAACATCGCCTGCTCATGCGGCGTGGTGATGATCATGACCTCTCTCATGCCTGCGATCATCAGCACGGAAAGCGGGTGATAAATCATCGGCTTGTCATAGACCGGGAGGAGTTGCTTGCTCACTCCACGGGTGATTGGATGCAGGCGAGTGCCCGATCCACCAGCCAGAATAATGCCGCGCCTGCTGTTCATCAGTGTTCCCAATCGTACAGTTCCACCAGATTCTCTCAGCCGATCAGCTTCCATTCAGGAATGCTGCCAACTTCAACGACAACTCTTCGTCTCTCTCCAGGCTTCGGCGCAGAACTCGATCTGCTTTGCCTGCCTCCGTGTAGGCGTCTTCAGTGTCACCGTTCGCCTGCAAGGCCTGAACCAGCGTCCATCTGAACGCCGTCCGTTCTGGATTCATGGACACGGCTTCACGCGCCAGATCCACTGCTCGGGAATAATCACCCGTCGCCATGGCCACCATCGACCGGGTATCGGTCATTTCCTGCGAGTCCGGTGCGATCGCGGCCATCTGTACCGAGATCTCCGCCGCTCGGTCCAGCCATTTCGGAGCTTCCTCGAGTGGCAGAAGCCCATCGATCGCCATCGACGCAATGATCGCCGCCAGGTTGTTCATCGCCATCAACGTGCTGTTCACATACGGGGCTGCGGCGGCTCTCCGTTCATCGCTCAAGGATGAGAATACGAGCAGATCCTGCATGATGGCCGGAGGAATGCCCACGAGCATCTTGTCATATCGCTGAATGGCTTCCAGCTTCGCCCCGGCTTCGATCAGACCGATCCGAACGAGCTCGACCTGCAGCGTCGCGACGGCCGAAGAATCGCTTGCAATGATTTCCGTAAGAATCTCTTCCGTGAGAGCTTCAAGGCTCGCGTCGCCGGTTCGCCGGAACGCCGCAAGCCCCGCACCCGCAAGTCTCAATCGTGCCAACCCCGGCGGCAAGGCTCTCCTCGCCAACTCAATCGCCTTGGAAGCGATTTCCGGTGATGCCGTCGATGCGGTTTCCAACCAGACCGACGACAGCAGACGCGGGTCCAATTTCGGGCCGATGGCGCGGAAAAGCGCCCAACCCTCTTCGACTTGTCCGTCGAGAAGCAGGCTTTCCACCAGAATCCGCCATGCACGAGGACGTGACGCCGGATCTTCCTCCACCGCAGCCCGGAATGACTCCAAAGTCCTGACCGCGAGATCCGGGCGATTCAAACGGCGTTCGATGATCGCCACCGGGAGGGCATTTCCAAGTTTTCGTCCGCCACCAGCGCGTCTCAGACCTTCACGAGCGGAGGAAAGTGCTTCTTCTCCTCGTCCAAGCCTGAGATAGACCTCGCTCAGCTGCACCGGGAACAACATGTCCCCCGGAAATCTCGATGAAGCCGCCACCAGCAGATCGACGAGGGCTATGGGAAGGCGTTGGGACTCCGAGGATTCCCCGCCAACGAGTCTCGCGCCTTCCGGCCGGTCGGACTCGGTGGGCCATTCACCCGCGAGCGCTTTTTCGAACACGGCAAGGTGGAGATTCACGCCGAGGAGCCAGGCCGCCCGAGAGTCCGCCTGGCTCTCGATGATCGCCATCGCCTCCGCGATCTGAGCGACCGAGGGATTGAACTCACCATCGACCAGTGGGACCCTCATCGCGAGCCCCAGAAGCATCGCTTCCTCGGGGTTCGTACGCCTCAGAAGATCGACCGCCGGATCGGAGTCGACCCGCAGTTCCGGATTCTCAACCCGGATGGTCAGGATCCGCTGGAGGATTTCAGGGCGATCACTTCCGACTTCCAACGCCCCACCGATCGCGGCCTTCGCTTTCTCGACTTCGGGAGGATCGGACCGTAATGCTCGGAGGCAGACGAGGATTTGAATATCCGCCGACCTTCCAACCGACTCGCCCAGATTCTCGATCAGGGAATCGAGTTCGGCCAGTCGATTCGTTCGGAGGAGCAGGCTTCCGATGGCCCGTGTTTTGTCCAACTCCGTCTCGAAACCGAGAGCCATTTCGAGTATTTCAATCGCCCCATCCACATCACCTCGCCGGACGGATCGGCCGGCGGCTTCCAAGTCGACCGCCACCGGCCGGACCTCAAGCAGCATCAACTCATCCAGCCCCTTGTCTGCCTCCTCGATGGCACCGGCCTGATATCTGGCCCTGATGCACGCGAGAAGGTCGACCGGATCCCCCGTCTCTTCCGCCAGTTCGCACTGGGAGGCCATGATTTCGTCAACGTCCCCCTGTCCCGACATGAGTCGTGGAATCAACCGCCGGACCGCAGGTGGCGCTGCCTCACGTCGACGCCAGACGCCTTCGAGCAGCTCATCAGCCTCCTGAAATCGTCCGGACTTCTGGAGAAAACTGATCAGGCGAAGAGTGGTATCGAAACGACCGGGCCGCTTTCGGACACTCTCCCTGAGCACCTCGATCGCTCGTGTGATCTTCGGCGGGGTCTGTAGTCCGAGGAGTTCCACCATGACCAATTCGTGATCAACCCGTGCGATCCCGGCCGAAACCAGCGGATCCAGACGAAGGATCGCGGCATTGACCGCCTCGGGCAATTCCCGGTCAAACGCCAGGGTGAATCGGGCGAGCGCCAACGCCACGTCAGGCGAGCCTTCAGACTCCTCCCCGTACTCGAGAACCAATCTCTCCAAAATCAGTTCGGACAGTTCTCGATTCCCTTCGTCCAGCAGAGCAGACAGCAATCTCGAGAGAACCTTCTTGTCCAGATCGGCAGACTCAATCCCGAGAATCAGGGATGTGGCTTCTTCCGCCGGAACTCCGCCCGCGATGTAGCTGTCGAGCATTTCCGCTTGTCGGAGTTTCTTCGATCGGGCATCGGTGCGTTGGCCGAAATGCCCCTCGGACAGGGCGAAAGCCTCGGCTGCCTTTCCTTCCCGTCGAAGAATCGAGGCCCGGAGAATCACGATCTCGTCCACGAATTCGTTTTCGGTATCCGCCTCGACGATGGCCTCCAGCAACTCGGTCTCGCGGCCGAGGTTTCCGCGAAGGCTGACCTGGCCAAGGGGAAGGAGCACGGAGATTTCCAGATCATCGGCAAGCGCACGGTCAACAAACTCGTTGGCCACGCCCTGGCGGCCGGATCGGACCGCAGCTTCAACCATGAGGGGCAGGTATCGCCCGGTGTCACCACCGCCGAGTTCGATCGCTTCAATGATCGTCTCGGCGAATTCAAAGGGCGAAGCAGCCAGGTCGAAGCCAGGAACCACTGATTGGGATGGAATTCCTGCCGCTTCAAGGGCCAACCACGCCCTGCAAAGGAGAATTCCACTTTCGATCGTCTGCATTCTCGCGGTAACCTCGACCGCCTCCTTGAAGGCGCGGTGAGGCGAACCGTCATTGAGCAGCCCATTGATCAGCCGACGGGAGATGGGTGCGGAATCGTACTGCTGCAGCATCAGTCCGCGGCTCCACGCTTCGAGTGCCGGTCCGGACCGGCCCGACCGTTCGAGGATGTCGCCGGCGACCGTCTGAATCAGTGCATCGTTGGAAAATCGTGCGGCGATCGCCGTCACGGCATCGAGACCATCGTCAATCGTCTCGCCCCCTTCCGGCGTAACCTCATTCAAGATTTCAAGCAGGCGGACGAGCAGATTGACGGACAGGAACCAGGGTTTGATCTGATTCGAAGATGTGACCATCTGCTTGAGNTCTTCAATTCGCNCGAGCGCGTCTTCACTGCCATCAAGGCTGCTGACCAGCGCTGCAGCCAACCGGNAACCGAGTATCTCTTCCTCTTCTCCCGATACCTCGAGCCGGAGCATTTCGGAAAGGTCCGCCCGGCGGCCCTTGTGCCAGGCGCGAAGAGTCAGGGCCGTGGCGGCATCGCAGTCATCCGCCGCGAGCTTCCGAGCCCTCGCCAGGAGAACCTCAGCTTCCGCGAGTTCTTCGCGCTCGCCAAGGACGGCAAGGATCTCAGCGGATTGAACGATCATTTCAGTTTCGTCCNCGAGACGTTCCAGAACGACCTTCATGGCCTGCCTCGCTNTCGCCCGATCGTCGGTCCTCAGCGCCTCTCGGGCCAGGAGCAGGTGGAACATCACCTGGTCCTCCGCAGCCGCCTCGGCCCAGATCCGTGTGATGTCAATCGTCGATTCACGATCTTCTATCGGCACCAATTGCAGCCGCTGCANATCAAGCGAACCACCGGATCGAATCGATGCGAGGACGTCTTCACGACGCNTCAGGGATTGCTCCTCCTGCATCATCCTTTCCAAGGCCCATCGCAATGCTGGAGGATCTCCGGGACCAGCGTCTCGATTGGCTTGCAGCCATGCTTCATCACTCTCCCACTGGCCGCGAACGAACAGCCGCCAGTCACTGGGCAGAAAATCACCGCGGACTGATTGGATCTCGTACAGGAAGGCGAGCGCGTCGCTGTTGGTCGGTTCCAACGCGAGGATTTCAAAAGCGGTCTTCTGCAGAATCTTGACGTTGCCCAGAGCGAACTCCATCTTCGCTTTGCCGACCAACGCTTCAAGAAGCTTCTCATTCGGAACACCGGTTCCCCGGCCGAGTCCCACGGCTCTCACGTACAGGTTCAGTGCCGATTGAATATGACGGCCATTCGGGGCTGGAATCTGGCTTCGAGTCTCTGCGAAAGCCAGAAGCGCGTCGAAGTCGTTCTTGTTTCTGGAAACGACGATGCTGAGATTCGGCAAGGCATCACGCCAGTTGCCATTGGCGGCATCAGCCATGCCCTGGATCCGCGCAGCCGCCGCCCGGCTGTCTTTNAGGGACTTCTGAACAGCCCAGAGTCCCCCGGCACTCGCCACCAGAAGAACGGCAAGACCGCCCAGAAGTACCAGTCGTCTTCGTGCTCGCCTAGTCAATGCCATGTTGTCCTCGATTCANTTCCAAACCCATTGGTTTCGCTCACCATGCTCGCTGACACGAAATCGATCATTTCCGTGAGATGATGTTCCATGCGGTCCTGACACAGATGGTCAGATCCAGCCAGAACGAGGCTGTTCGTGTGTACTCGATGTCGTACTTGATCCACTCTTGAAAATCTTCGCCAGTGGCGCGGGTCCGCTTCACCTGCCAGAGGCCGGTTATTCCTGGTCGAACTGAAAGCCTCATCTCTCTCCAGGCCGGNCAGAACTNATTTTCCTTGTCAGGACTCGGACGCGGGCCCACGATGCTCATGTCACCGACGAGGACATTCCAGAACTGCGGCAATTCGTCCAATTGNANTTTCCGAAGATACTTGCCGACCCGGGTCACCCGCGGGTCTGACTCGATGAAGACCTGCGGACCATCCGCCTTGTTCATGGCTTGCAGTTCCTTCACCATGGATTCAGCGTCGCGACGCATGGTGCGAAACTTCCAGCATCTGAAGGTTCGTCCACCTCGCTTCTGGCGAACATGCCCGAAGAGCAATGGAAANCCATCGTCGATCGAGACCAGNATCGCGACCAGCAGAAAGATCGGACTCATGAAGATCAGGACTGCCAGTGCCCAACTGATGTCGAAGATCCGCTTGCCGATGCCGTANAAACTCCGGCGAGGAAGCAGCCGTTCCTTGGCCCGACCCCGGGGAAGCATGATCTCGTTGATCGGCAGCACCCGAATCTGTTNCGATTGGTCCGCCATCACACTTGAATCTTCNAGGAAATCAGGCCCCACAAGTGGCGCNGAATTGATGCCGAGGCTTCGGAATCCGATCCAGGCTGGGGCGATGCAGGNGCCTTTNGANTCGTCCAGGTTTTCGACCACCGCAAAAATGCCGGGGGCGACCTCATTGACACCTTCGATCACACGGCTTGGATCATCCCAGGTGGCGATCACCCAGCTGAAGAAGTCCCGCTGATTTTCGATGAGTTTGAAATCGTAGCAATGGCCGTACACCTTCTGGTGGTCGAATCTCCCCCGGCATTCATCCCTGACTCCGAGCCACCCTGCCCGCCGGTTCGATGAAGCCGCCCATCGGCTGGCAATGTTCGCGTGCGGAGTCATGATGAGCCGGTACCCGATCTTCTCATCNTGGACGTAACTGCGGCGAATACCCAGAATCTCACCCGATCCACTTCGAACGACCCGCTCCTTGTAGCCTTCCTCACTGCGTTCGATGACTCGAATTCCAGTGGCCCGGGCTTCGTTCCAGACCATTGCTTCCGCAATCTCGGAAAGGTCGAAGGCGACCAGCTGATCCGGTTCCATCAGCAGGAACAACTCAGCGCCGGGATCAGGTTGGAACACCCCCCCGCGACCGACGCACTGGACGCCACGCGACTTCCACCACGCGTCATGGACACCATTGGCGTCCAGACCCCAGATTTTCGGGCACGTTTCGGTCTGCATCACGGAGTTGCCTGCCGGAGGTCCAGTGAATTCCTGAATCAGATCGTCTTGTCGGTGATGTTGGCGCCCAGCATCGGATTACGAGGATTCGGAAGACTCTCACCCTCCAGACCGTCGAGTGCATTCTGGACGCTCACGCTCATCCGCGACGTCGAGCCATGACGCAGGCAGTCAGTCCGATCCGCGTAGTTCAACACCACGCCGAGGTAGTCGGCACCAGCTGACCTCACATCCTTGATGCATTCGGTGAGACGAGCTCGTGATCGACCTCGNCGCANCGCNAGGACGACTCCNTCGACCGCGGANGCGATCGGCAACGCCTCGATGCTGGCGGTGATCGGGCCACTGTCCACGATGATCACGTCGAAACGATCACGGACCGCTTCAAGCACCCGNCCGAAGAGTCGAGGACTCAGGTTNGCAGCGGAGATNCGNCGGTCCGAGCCGACTCCCAGCAAGCAGAGNTTCGAATGACCGAGTTCNTGTATCTCGTCGCTCACCGCTCCGTTTCGAANGATNTCTCGCANNCCCGGATCCTTGAGATGCCCGAACTGATGCGTCATCGCCCGCCCGATGAANTCGGCGTCCANNANGAGGGTCTTGTAGCCGCTCTCCGCGTAGGACCAACCGAGACTCACGGCAAGNGTGGTTTTCCCGTCGCCCTGAAAAGGGCTTGAGACCATCATCGCNTANCCGTGCTCGGGAGCGCGNCGAGATTCGATCNTGCCCCGAACTCGATGAATGCAGTCGGTGGCCAGATTGACCATCGACGAATCCTCCTCCACATCGTCCATGTTGGGCATCACACCGAGAACACGGAGACGATTGGTCGGGTCTTCGAGCTGNCGNACNCCNAAAGTCTTCTGGTTGACCGCNCCCACGAGGCAGAAGACGAAAANTGANANACCGANTCCGCCGAACGCACCNCCCACCGCGAANATCAATTTCTTGTNCNTGGAAGCAGCCACCGCGGGAACCGCNTCCGCTTTCACCTCGACCCGACCCTGACGAATCGAGTTCGCTTCCCGNTCCAGGTCCTGTCGACGATCCTGCAGCAGAATNAGTTCACCCTGCTCGGATNCAATCGAGGTTTCGATGTCNTCCGCCATGATCTGGTCAGCCTCGAGCTCGGCGTTCCGATTCTTCAACTCCTGAATCTCTTCNGAGATNTCATCCTGTCGAAGGNTCAGTGACGACCAGTTGAGTTCCTTTCCGGGTCCGGCTTCCCAGGCCGCCATGACTGCGATCTCCCGATTCTCGAGACTTGATTCTTGTGCTCCCAGCTCGGCCCTGACTCGTCGATACTCCTGGTGCTCGACGCCGAACCGCTCCTTCATCAGGGAATACTGAATTCGTGTCCGAGCGACCTGGGTCTTCAGGCCCGGATACTCCGGATCGATGAAACTCAACTCTTCCATCGACGGGCTGACGCGGGCATCAGGTTCCGGAGGTGCCTGAGATGCCGGGTCGAATTCCTCTCCTCGCGCCAACGCTTCTTGCCTGGCCTTCCCGGTCTCGAGTGACCGGATGGCGCGAATCTGATTGACGACGGTCATTTCCTCGTCCAGCAGNCGCTGAATTCGCTCGACATTGGCGCTCTTGAGACTGTCGACTCCATGGATTCCGAACTTGCTACCAGTTCGCGTGAGCTCGATCTTCTGTTGCTTCAGNTTCCGAATTCGAACCCGCGAATCATCGATCATCGTCTGTACCTTGGCGATCTTCGCCTGATGCTTGACGATGGGGTCTTCGGTGAAGAGTTCCATGTAGGTGCGAACGACGGTGTTCACCGCGACCATGGCGAAAATCGGGTCGCGGTCGGTCATCGAAACCAGAATGAGCGCGGAGCGTTTCGGTACCTGCACCTTCAGATTTTCGACGATGTCCAGCATGCAGTTAGGACGTGACTGCTCATAGGCGGCCAACGCCGGGTCATCGAACGCCTGGATCAGCACGGCCTGGTTCTGAACCAGCATCGCCTGTTCAGCCACCTCCTGCTCCACCTTGATCTCCTGCGTTTCCGGCGTCTCCTCGACCAAGGCCTCGATTCGAGACTCGACTGTGAGCACGGCTGTCGCGTCGTACTTCAAGGGCCCGAAGAAATAGCCGGCCAACGCGAAGGCTGGGGCAAGAACGAGCCCGAGCAGAAGAGCCCACAACCAGCGCCCATGCATGAAATCAAGGATCAACTTCACGGGATTGGGGGCCGATTCTTCTCCGCCTTCCGCCGCCATCCAATCCTGAGGCGAGGATTCGCGGCGAGCGTCCAAGAGATTATCGTCCATGCGACCTGCCTGATCAGTCATTACTGACTCCATTCGAAGTCAATGGTGCCGGGGCACCAAGTGCATCAAAGAGTGCGTTAGGAATGCTCAACAGAACGTCATCGGTGAATTCGATGACCTCCTGAAGATCGATATCACCGTCAAATACGAACTGATACTGAACCAGGCCCAACCGGGATTGCTCGGCGTTGCCGATCACCCCGCCCGCCTCGGCCAAGGTTCCNACTCCGCTCCCATCGGGCAGCACGAAGCCGTTCGCCACCCAGATCTCTTTTCCAGGGTCTCCGCGCTGAAACGAATAGACCCGGAATGGAAGGGTACGCCCATTGGCAAGAATGGCCACAGATTCATCGACTCCCACTTCACCCGGAAGCCACCCACTGGCCGGATAACAATTGGGAGGGTGGTGCCCGGCCATCGAGCGGGCATCTGACGAGTGGGCGAAAAAGAGTGTGAATCTCGATGGAGGGGCGGAGCCGAGAAGCTGATATCGCCGTGAGACGTGGGCGTTCAAATCCAGCATCCGCTCCTGGGATGTCGGTATCTCCACATCCGCGGACTTCAACCAGGTTCGATTGAGACCGAGATCCTGAGGCAGCATTTCGAAGGCCTCGACGATGCGGGCCTGCCGTTGTTCGATCAATTCTGAATCAGAATCCTCGATGGTAAAACCGCTCGCCAGGATCAGGATCCCAAGGGATGCCATGATGCTGAGACGGCGGTGCCTGAATTTATCGATGAATCGATCAGGCACCGACAAGCCTCCACCGACCGACGGGCAGATCGATCCAAACTGCAAGGCGAAGGAGGAGAAGAAGAATCCAGATCGCCATCGGGATCATCAACCAACCCCCCAGATCATGGACGAACGTCGCCCACGACGGTAGATAGCCGTAGGCAATCGCCGTTGGAACGAGTCTCAACGTGTTGCAGAGGATCGCCACCGGGACGCTGGCCAGAACGAGGAACAATCGCGTCCAGCCTTTCAGTGGAATGGCGAACACGAAGGCGTAGATCACCAATGCAAGCGGCAGCATGAGTCTCATCCCGTTGCAGGCCTCTCCCACCGCCACGGCCTGGTCCTGAATCTGCAGTACGTTGCCGATCCGAGTCACCGGCACCCCGAAGAGATCCAGAATCGAGCTCGTGACATTCGTCGCCATGTTCTGCATCGGCTGAGACAGCCTTTGCCGAATGAAGCCGGGGACGGGAACCACCGCGAAGGCCGCGAGTATCGCAGGGAAGAACACCAGAACGAATCGATAACCGAGCAGGCAGATCAGAATCCCGAGCAATGAGATCAATGGCCCGACGTGCCAGAGCACGATGTGGTCCCGATCGAGTCCGTAGTTGGAGGTCCCGATTCCAAGGATCACGAGGATGATCCCCACGAAATTCCCGCCTCCCACGACCATTCGCCATCTGGACCGTCGAAGAAACACGAGGTAGGCCGTCACGAGGGGGACGAGAAGAATGTAACCCTGATCAACCCGGGAAAAGGCCTGGCGGAAGATATCGCTGAGTGGATCCCAGAAGGCAAGCACCCACACCGCCAGAGAAGCGACCGCGAGCAGACCATCCGGCATTTGAAATCTGAGGCTCAGATTCTTCGAGGGTGAATCCCTCATGTCTTCGGTCCTTCCGAATTGAAACTGCCTCGTTTGCGATGCAATCTGGATCCCCCATCCGTGCCCAGCAGCATGTCCGTGACAACGGTGCCTGCAGGAATCCGAACTCCGGATGCGATCACCGAGCGGGCCACCACCGCCCCGGGCTCCACCACCGCCCCATTCAAGATGATCGATCCGATGATCTCCGCTCCTTCGGTGCGAGCCCCAGGCATGATCAGGCTCGGCTTCGGACGTTCTCCGGATCCCGGGCCCGAACCATCCTTCGAACTTTGCCTCGCATTCCAGGCGGCCAGTATCTGCAGCCAGGAAGTCTGGTCCGAAATCCGCAGCGCACGGGTCGCGATGACTTCACCGCCGATTCGGCCACCTGTCTCGCGGATGACCGGAAGCAACTGTTCCTTCAGATCGAAGAAACCAAGATCTGGAACATGCTCAAAGACGGAACGACGAATCAGCATGCAGCCACAATGCCGATCCAGTTCGCTGATTCCAAGAATCACGTCGTATTCACACTCCTCGGATATCGACTTGAAGAGCCGGGAAAGATTCACCGCGGGCGATGCGGATCCTTCGATGAGAAAAATCCATTCGACTTCTTTCTCTTCAAGATTTGAGGCGACACACCAGTCCGCAATGGTCCCCGCCGTACCCCGATGTGCACGCGCCTCCACGTGGAACCTCCAGCGAGAATTGGAAGCAACTGGAATTGGAAGATCACGATCGGATACGGATGCGAGGACGTCCTGACTTATCGGTTCAATACCGACCTCATCAAATTTTCGATCCCAGGCCTCAGCGAACCCGAGTTCTCGCTCTATTGGAAGTTCCCAGATCTGGATCCCGATACTTTGAGAGATCGAAAGCGGATTCGGTCCCCCAACCAACAGTACTACCGCGATTTTGTCTGGGTGCTCAGTCATTTGAAGACGACGTAACCATTTGAAAAAAGTCTTTCACGTCACTAGGCCGAGAACCGAACGTTCGATCCACTCATGAGTCAGCCCGGTCGATGCAAGGCTTGCATTCCTCGCGCAGCCGCTTCTTGATTCCCGAAAGAATTGAAATTGAATGAATTGCAAAGACGATGGCATCAGCCCAATCTCCCCCCGGATTTCGGAGCCGACGCGATTTAATGACCCGCGCTGCTGTTTATTCGACATACCCGTCCCCCGATCAACTGAGACACGCCGTACGTGGGGAGAAGGCCTGGACGGTGATCAGTCGCCCGCAAACAGACTTGCGAAACCAGGGTTGTCTGACGAAATCCTTCCCGTCTCGAAC
>NYSW01000020.1 GCA_002683195.1 Phycisphaerae bacterium | reverse complement strand
ACTCCTAGCCGCCGTGGCACCGGAATCACGGGATGAGGATCAGACGTTTGAACAGGAAGTTGACCACGTCGCCGTCCTGCATGACGTAGTCCTTGCCTTCACTGCGAAGCCTGCCGGCCTCGCGGATGGACTTCTCGTTCTTGTATTGGACGAGATCGTCGATGAGGTAGCACTCNGCCCGGATGAAGCCGCGTTCGAAGTCGCCGTGGATCACGCCTGCGGCCTTGGGNGCGGTGTANCCGGTGTGGATGGTCCAGGCCCGGATCTCCTTNGGNCCGGCGGTGAAGTAGCTCTGCAGACCGAGAAGGTCGTAGGCGCCTCGGGCCACGACCGCGAGGGCGGGTTCGTCCATGCCGAGGGACTGCAGCATCTCAAGCTTGTCTTCGTCGTCGAGCTCGGCGAGTTCGCTCTCGATCTTCGCGCAGACCACCACCACGCCNCCGCCGTTCTCTTCCGCGTACTTTCTGACCGCATCGACCATCGGTCCCGAACCGTCCGCGTGATCCTCGTCCACGTTGGCGACGTAGAGGATCGGCTTGGCGGTGATGAACCCGAAGGATCGGACGGCCTTGGCCTGCTCCGGATCGAGGTCGAGGGTTCGNAGCGGCTGCTCGTCGTCGAGGCAGGCCTTGCACTTTTCAAGCACTTCGAGTCGGAACTTGGCGTCCTTGTCACCGGACCTCGCCTGGCGTTGGGCCTTGTCGAGTGACCCATCGACCTGCTCTGCATCCGCGAGCAGGAGTTCAAGCCCGATGATCTCGATGTCGCGGACCGGNTCGATCGATCCCGAGACGTGCACGATGTCGTCGTCCTCGAAGCAGCGGGTGACCTGGAGCAGGGCATCGACCTCGCGGATGTTGGCGAGGAACTTGTTACCGAGTCCTTCACCCTTGCTGGCGCCTTCGACCAGACCGGCGATGTCCACGAGGCGGATCACCGCGGGGATGATCTTCTGGCTCTCGATGTGTTCGCGAATGACCGCGAGACGAGGATCCGGAACGCTCACCACGCCGACATTCGGTTCGATGGTGCAGAACGGGTAGTTCTGGGCCTCGATGCCCGCGGCGGTGAGGGCGTTGAAGAGGGTGCTCTTGCCGACGTTGGGCAGACCGACGATGCCACATTCCATGGNCAGGGTTCCTGGCGGGAGGGGCGTGCGAAAAAGGGACGAGGATGGTACTCGGAGACGGTGCTGTCTCGCCTTGCATCTCGTGAGAACGTGGTTTCGGGGTTGACCGCTGGGTCTCCGGTCGAGATCCTGCGGTTTTCCACCACTCCGAACCTCTTCCGGCGATTCCTCATGCCCGTCAGCATTCGCTTCCTCGGCCACGCCGCTTTTTCGATCACTGATGGCACCCACACCGTGCTGGTCGATCCCTTCATCACCGGGAATCCCCAGGCGGAAGCCGCGGGAATCACCGCCGACTCCCTCCGGGCGACCCACATCGCCCTCACTCATGGCCACGAGGATCACGTGGGGGACACGGTTTCGATTGCAAAGCGGACCGGAGCCACGGTCGTCGCAGGCTTTGAACTCGCCAATCTTCTCGGTGAAAAGGGGCTGGAGAATCTTGAACCGGCGAATCCCGGGGGTGGGGTCGACATGCCATTCGGCCGAATCTCGCTCACGTTCGCGTATCACTCTTCCAGCTACGAGGGCCGCTACGCCGGAATGCCTGCCGGGCTGGTGATTCGAATCGGTGACCGAACCGTCTATCACTGCGGCGACACCGGACTTTTCGGGGACATGAGGCTGATCGGCGAGATTCACAAGCCGGATGTGGCGATCATTCCCATCGGGGATCGGTTCACCATGGGGCCCGCCGACGCCACCCGTGCCGCCGAGATGATCGGCGCCCCGGTGGTGATTCCCTGTCACTGGAACACCTGGCCGCTGATCGAGCAGGATCCGTCGCACTTCGCCCCGACCGGAGTCGAGGTTCGCATCCTCGAGGTCGACGGCACGACCGAAGCCTGATTCCGGGCGGGAATCACGGTCGCGAGGCCTGGTCGGTCGATATGGTTCGATGAACACATGAGACCTCCCAGTGGACAAACCGAGCATGGTGTCACGCCCTTCCAGGTGCGGTTGATGGTGCTGGGTGGACTCATCGTGCTCGTGGTCGCAGCCCTCGGCTGGCAGTTGGGACGTCTCACCGGCGAGGAGAGCTGGAGGGTGGATGCCCAGAAGGCCCTGTATCGATCCGGTTATCGCCCGACGACCCGAGGCCCGATCCTTGATCGTGACGGTCGGCCGCTCGCGGTGGAGCGTCCGAGCTGGGAGTTCCAGGCTCACTACGAGACTCTGACCGGCGACTGGGCGTTTCGTCAGGCCCAGCGGGATGCCAAGAAGGAACTGGGATCCAAATGGAGCGAATTGTCCGGTAGCGACCGGCATGGTGAAACGATGGCCCGGATCACCCCCTGGGAACAGGCGGTGGAGCGGGTCTGGGCGGAAGCCGCCCGCGGCAAGATCGATCCCGCCACGCTCGAGGAGCGCAAGGAGGACATCCGGAATCGGACGGGACGGCTGGTGGAGCACATCTGGCAGCGTCGATTCGAAGGGCTGGCGGAGAAGTACGACGACCCGGCCGAGCGATTCAAGATGGAGCCGATCGCAGAGCAGAAAGGGTTTCATGCCGTCGTGGACGGACTGGATGCCGATGGGGCCTTTCCNCTGATCCGGGCGATCGACGATCTTGATCGCCGCGTCCGGGACGCCGGTCTCGATCCCACCCGGGATCCGGCTTTCAGGATCCGCGATGTGAGTCGGCGTGATCGTGGCTATCGCCGGGCGATGGTCACGCTTGATCGTTCGACCCTTCCAACGCCGCTCCGCGGTGCCGAACCGATGGTGATCGAAGTCGACGGGGTCGGGGACACGCTGATCGGATCGACCCGGAGTGAGATCACTCGTGAAGACGAACGACGTCGTCCGTTCCGAAGCGCGGAGGGAACCGAGGAGCCGGATCTGACGGGATATGACGCCCGCTATCCGAGCCTCGTCGGATCATCCGGACTCGAATTGGAATTCGATCGTCGGCTGCATGGCTCGATCGGCTACCGCGAGGAGAACGTCGCCACCGGGGAGATTCTCGCCGACACCGAGCCGGTTTCCGGAGATCCGGTTCGGATCGCGATCGATGGTGATCTGCAGGCTCGAGTGAGGGCGATCCTCGATCCCGAATTCGGTCTGATGCGTTCCCAGAAGTGGCAGTACGGCTGGCGACGAGGCGAGTTGCGCGAGATGACGGTGCCCGAAGGGACTCCGTTGCATGGCGCCGTGGTGGTGATCGACGTCGAGACCGGTGAGACGCTCGCCCTGGTGTCCACGCCGAACGTGGCCGACCTGAACCTCGATGATCGTGACTATGAACTGCTTCTGATGCCGGATCGAACGGTCGAAGATCAGACACGCATCGATTCCCTCCCCGTCGCGGACCGAACGCGTCGGGATGAATTGATCGAACTGGCTCCGTTTCGCAACCGAGCGATCGCGACCGAATACGCCCCGGGCTCGATCGTGAAACCATTGGTCTACATGGCTGGCGTCGAGGGTGGAAGGCTGGGGACGCAGGAAGAGATCGAATGCCGAGGGTACGTCCGTGGAACCGAGGGCCAGAATCTTCGCCCTCGCTGCTGGGGTTGGAGGCCGGAGCGGGAGGAGTTCTTCACCCACGGCCACTTGAATCCGGTGGATGCGATCTCCAAGAGCTGCAACGTCTACTTCTACACCATCGCCGATCGTCTCGGNCCGGTTCGACTCGGACGTTGGTATCGAGATGAATGCGGATTGGAAGACGAGCTCGGGCCGGGATTCGGTTCCGCNCTCGACGGGACCTTCGAGGAATCCGAGGCGATGGGCGAGATCGGTCGGATGATCGTCGGCATCGGCCAGGGGCCCTTCTCCTGGACCCCGCTGCACGCCGCGACCGCCTACGCGCGGCTGGCCTCCGGTGGCGCACCGGTCCGTCCGGTCATGGTGCTTGAACCTTCGGACGATCTCGCGACGGAATCCGGAGCCTGGTCGCGGAGCGCGGTCGATGTGGCGCTGGCCGGCATGCGGGCCTCCGCCCTTGAGGGCACCGCGGCGCGACTCCGAAGGACCTCCGCGACGGGAACCTACGAACCACTGCTCGACTTCTCCGATCTTGGAGCAGGTTCGCCCACGGTCTGGGCGAAGACCGGTACGGCGCAGGTGACTGGAAAGGCTCCGCATGCCTGGTACGCCGGTCTCGTCGCGCCTTCGGGTGAACGAAAGCCCCGGTACGCCTTCGCGGTGATCGTCGAACATGGCAATTCCGGTGGCGCGGCGGCGGGACCGATCGCCGGCCAGCTCATTCGGGCGATGGCGGCCGAGGGTTACCTCGGGGAAGAGGCACGCGAGAACGTCGCGGCGNTTCCAGTGCAGTGGCTCGATCCGATCGAGACCTTCTGGGTCGGCTCGGACGAGCCCGAGGGCGGCTCATGAACGAGATACCCGGCCAGGCCGACATGCCGACTTCGGCCACCCGGACCAACGATTCGGCCCGCCCGGAGCGGGAACAGTTCACGGCTCGCGGATTGCACGAGGATGCCCGAGAGCTCCACATCGGCGGTATTCGTTGGTGGAACTTCGGTTGGATCTGCGTGGGGGCGGCATTGCTGCTCAACGTGGTCGGGATCATCGCGATTTCCACCACCGAGCCCGGATTCGCTCGCAAGCAGGCGATGTTCGTACCCATCGGCCTGTTGGCGGCGGCGATCATGGCGGTTCCCGACTACCGAAGATTCCGACGCTGGGTGCCACTGCTCTGCCTGGTCACCGCCGGTCTGCTGGTCTTCGTGCTGGTCCCGTGGGTACCCGAGGCGATCGTCCGGCCCCGCAAGGGCGCCCGTCGCTGGATCAATCTCGGCTTCACGGATTTTCAGCCGTCGGAGTTCGCCAAGGTGGTCTGGATGTTGGCGATGGCGTCCTGGTTCCGACTGCGTTGGAACGTGCGGTCGATCCGAGGCTTCATCCTGCCGTTCATCATCACCGGCATTCCGGTGGTGTTGATCCTGCTCGAACCCGATCTCGGCACCGCGTTGCTCTTCGTGCCGACGCTTCTGGCGCTGCTGGTGGTGGCGGGGGCGCGACTCTGGCATGTGGGACTGGTGGTCACGGTCGGGGCCGTCCTGGTTGGATCGGTGCTGTTCGTTCCCGCGGTTCAGGGCCTTCTCAAACAGCATCAGCAGGACCGAGTCAAGGCGTTGGTCGCTCAGATCGAGCAGGACGATCGCTATCGACAGGACATCGGCTATCAGGGTTTCAAGGCGATGACCCTCGTGGGTGCCGGAGGGTTGACCGGAGTCGGTCGTGATGAAGCCGCGACCCTGGTCCGCTTCAATCACCTGCCGGAAGAGCACAACGACATGATCTTCGCGGTCATCTCCTGTCGGTGGGGCATGCTCGGAGGGGTGGCCACCTGGGTGCTGTTCGGCCTGTTGGCCCTCGGGGGATATCTCGCCAGCGCCGCCGCTCGCGACGTCTTCGGTCGTCTTCTCGCCGCGGGTCTGGTCACCATGCTTCTGGTGCAGATGGTCATCAACACTGGAATGACCGTGGGTCTGCTCCCGATCACCGGAATGACGCTTCCCTTCGTGAGTGCCGGGGGTTCCAGTCTGGTGACCGCCTGGATGACGGTCGGCCTGGTGCTCAACGTGGGGCTTCGAAGACCCCGCCGGATGGAGCGATGGGAAGTCGCCGGTTGAGTCCGGCGGGATCGGGCCGCATCTGCGACCATGGACGGATATGACCACCGCACCTGATGCTTTTCTCGCGGATGCCGAGGCCCTGGGAGTCGTCTTCGATTCCGGAGACCTCGATCGTCTCGCTCGCTTTCTCGACCTCCTCTACGAGGCCAATGCGAGGATGAACCTGACCGGCGTCCGGGATCCGGCGGAAGCCTGGTCCAGGCACATTCTGGACAGTCTGACCCTCGTGCCCTGGGTGCACACCGTCGGAGATGCGGTTCGGGCCGCGGGGCGGGAGCCGCGGGCCATGGACGTGGGTTCCGGAGGTGGCCTTCCCGGGCTCGTCCTCGCCTGCGTGAATCCGGAACTGGAGATGACGCTGGTCGAGTCCACCGGCAAGAAGGCGCGATTTCTCGAAGAGACCGCGGCGGCGCTCGATCTGAAAGCGGTCCGGGTGCTCGCCGAACGGGCGGAAGTGGTTGGCCGGGATCCCGAGCATCGGGAGACCTACGACCTGGTGACCAGCCGGGCGGTGGGGCCGCTCAACGTGCTGGCGGAGTATCTCGCCCCGTTGGTTCGCGTGGATGGGACGATTCTCGCGACCAAGGGTGCGAGGGCGGATGAGGAGATTCTCGAAGCGAAGCAGGCGCTTTATCACCTGCACCTCGAAGTGGTCGAGGTTCGACCGACCCCGACGGGGCGGATTGTGGTTCTGGCGAAGAAACGAGAGGTCCCGCGGGCGTATCCTCGTGCGGTGGGCGAACCAAAGCGCAAGCCCCTCAGCTGAAACCCTTCGGAATCGTTTCTGTCCCATGTTGCCTCCCGTCGCCAACCTGCTCGCCCCGGACGGCCCGATCGCTCGTCGCCTCAGCGGGTTCGAGGCGCGGCCGCAACAGATCGAGATGGCGACCGCGGTCGAGCAGGCCCTGAAAAGTGGGGAACGACTCTTCGTCGAGGCCGGAACCGGAACGGGCAAGAGTTTCGCGTACCTGCTGCCTGCGATCGCCCGGCTGCTCGAACGGCGGGAAGAGAAGATCGTCATCTGCACTCACACCATCAGCCTGCAGGAGCAGTTGATGGACAAGGACCTTCCGTTGCTGCGGGCCGTGGTGCCGGACGAGTTCACCGCGGTCCTGGTGAAGGGGCGTGCGAACTACCTTTCGAAGCGGCGATTGCGACTCGCGATCGAGCGGGAGACCCGACTCCTGGCCGATGACACGGAACGGCANTCCCTGCAGGAGATCGAGAAGTGGGCCGCGTCGACCAACGACGGAACCCTGGCGACGCTTCCGCAGCTCAAGCGACCGGCGGTCTGGGATCACGTGCAGAGTGAAAGCGGGAATTGCATGGGGCGGCGATGCCCGACCCATGACGAGTGTTTCTATCAGTCTGCGCGACGGCGAATGGAGAACGCGGATGTGCTGGTGTGCAACCACGCCTTGTTCTTCAGCGATCTCGCCCTGCGAATGCGGGGGGCGGGATTCCTGCCTCCGTATCGGCACGTGATTCTTGACGAAGCCCACACGGTCGAAGACGTCGCGGCCGAACATTTCGGCCTCCGGGTCTCCGAGGGAAGGGTTCGCCACCTGCTGCGAATGCTGTTGTCGGAGCGAACCAATCGAGGCGTGCTGGCCAGCCTGGCCACCACCGCCGACGGCGATCCGGCCCTTCGCGACGCACTTTCGGCCCGACAGCGAACGGAGACCGCGGCCAACGCATTCTTCGATGATCTTCATGCCTGGCGTTCGATTTCCGCGCACGCTTCCGGACGGATGGTCGGACCTGAAGTGGTCGACAATCCGCTGACCCCGGCGATGAAGGAACTCGCTTCGACCCTGAAACTCCTGCGGGCGAAATCGACCAACGAGACCGAGGAGATGGAACTCGGATCCCTCGCGGTCCGAGCGACGGAGGTCGCGGAATCCGCTTCGGTGCTCATGGAGCAGGCGATCGAGGGATGCGTCTACTGGGTCGATGCCCTGCCCGCTCGGCGAGGACGCCGGGACCGAGGCTCGGTCACCGTGGCCTGTGCCGCGGTCGACGTCGGTCCGATCCTCCGGGAACAGCTTTTTGGTCGTGAAGGATCGGTGATCTGCACCAGTGCCACGCTGGCGACGGGTCCCGACGATTTCTCCCTGGTCACCCAACGGCTGGGGGCGGAGGCGCCCATCACCCTGCAGGTCGGGTCACCCTTCGATTTCGTGCGACAGATGCGGGTCTTCGTCGATCCTCACATGCCCGAACCCCGCGACCCCGCGTATCAGGACCGATTGGCGGATCGGATCGTCGAACAGGTTCGAGCCACGGACGGAGGCGCGTTCGTTCTCTTCACCAGCAATGCGGCGATGTCCGCGGCCGCGAAACTGGCTCGTCCCGGGCTCGAAGCGGCGGGCCATCAGGTCCTCGTCCAGAACGAGACCGGAGCCCGCTCGTTGGTGCTCCAGCGTTTTCGCGATGATGATCGGTCGGTCCTCTTCGGCGTGACGAGCTTCTGGCAGGGGGTTGACGTTCGAGGGCAGGGTCTTCGCAACGTCATCATCACCCGTCTCCCCTTCGACGTACCCGACCGTCCCATCGTTCAGGCCCGGCATGAGATGATCGAGGAACGTGGCGGCAAGCCCTTCTTCGAGGATCAGGTTCCCCGGGCGGTGATCCGATTCAAGCAGGGGATCGGTCGTCTGATCCGTTCGAGCGAGGACACCGGTCGAGTGGTGGTCCTGGATCCGCGAATCGTCACCAAGGGCTACGGTCGGATGTTCCAGGCGGCGCTCCCCGATGGAGTCGAAGTCGAACCCCTGGAACCGCCGGAGACCGTGGTCGAGGATTTCGACGCTTTCGATGAATGGTCGGATTCCAGCCAGTCCTCCGACGATCTCGAGCATCCCGGTGGTTTCGACACGCTTTGACGGAACCGGATGGCGTACGGTCACCGATCCGATCGGNAACGCATGAGGCGAAGCAAGGCAGGCAACAGCACGACGGTCGAGATCAGGCATGAGATGCTGCCGATCGCCATCACCGCACCCAGACTCTGAAGACCTCGGTGGGAGGCGAAGAGGAGCGAGCCGAAGCCGATTCCAGTGGTGATCGACGTGAGGGTCACGGCGCCCCGGGTGCCTTGGAACTCGAGCGGGCCCTCGCCGCATTCATCCGCCCGATGCAACATGTGGATCGCGCTGTCGATGCCGATGCCGATGAGAATGGGGATCGCGAAGAAGTTCGCGACGTTCAGGTGGACGCCGATCGCCGCGGTCAGGCCGATGGTCCAGATCATTCCAACCCCGAGCACGGTCACCGCGATCACGACCGGACCGAGGCGACGGAAATCGATCCAGACCAGCAGTACGACCAGAATCACCGCGAGGGTGGACATGGTCAGAAACGAGCGTCGCATGTCCCGGAGGGACTCGTACTGGGTGATCGGCACGCCCGTGACCTTCGGATCGATCGCTCGCACGGCCCGCACGAAACGGGCCATCGGTTCGGGATCCCAGATGTCGTCCGAGGGAACGAAGGACACCATGTATCGACCGCTGGACGCGACGAGTCGATTCCGGACCGCGCCCGGAAGGGCGCTTCGAAGATCACCGCGGGCACCGGAGGACATCGCTTCGACCGCGATGCGGGCGGCGTTTCGTGATCGGTCGACGCGGGCGTGGATCTCGTNCGCTTCCGCCTTCGATCCTTCGAGCCCTTCGGCGAGCTCGAGCATTCGGATCGAGATCGTGGCCAGTCGACCCGCCGCGGATGGATCTCGATCGCGGGCGAAGGTGGCCAGTCGCTTCGTGGTGATCGAGGCCTGACGCAGGTCTTCAGCGATCGGTCTCCGTTCATCCTCCGNGGCCGTCAGGGTGACNTCGGCGTCGATCGCGGCGGTGAGACGGCGACGGGCCGTGGCACGATTCTCGTCCGGCGGCGCAACCAGATCGAGCACGCTGCGAGTGACGCCGATCTCCGGATGAAGGGAGGCGGCGGCGATCAGATCCTCGACCTGTTCGATCGAGTCTGCAATCGAGGCCGCGAACCATGAAGCGCTGGTCGAGTCTGCCAGAACCCGCCGTTCCCACTGGACGCTTTCGAGGCCTACGGCCTGGAGTTCGAGCAGGTTGTTCTCGAATCTCGCCCGCTCGAGAGCCACGGCCCCGAAAGCCAGAGTGGCCAGCGCCACCAGTGCGACCATGGATCTGGGAGAGCGCGGACGCTGGCGGGAGGCATCCGCTTCGAGATTCGATTCGGGAGCGGGAGGCTTCGAATCGAAGATCACCAGCAGGGCGGGAAGCACCACGACCATCGCGATCATGCAGAGCAGCAGGCCGGCACCGGCGATCAGTCCGAGTTCCCGGAGGCCGCCGAAATCGGTCACGAGGCCTAGAAGGAAGACGCCGGCGCTGGTGGCTGCGCCGTAGAAGTTCCCGACGCCCGCGGTATCGATGGTTTCGTCGATCGCGTCCTTGACGCTCCGGCCTCGTCGTCGCGCGTCCACCCAGCGGGCGGTGACATGCACTCCATAGTCCAGCCCCACACCGACCAGNACCAGCATGAAGACGATCGAAAGAAGATTGAGACGACCCACCGCGAGGGTCGCGAAACCGTAGGTCCATCCGAAGGCGCACGCGAAGGCGATGACGATGAGCAGTGGTCGTCGAACTCCTCGGAACACCCTCACGAAGATCAGTGCGATGAGGAAGAAGGCGCCGGCCGCGCAGCGGGTCATGTCCGCGTCGCTGGTCGCCAGTTCATCGGCTTGGAGCACGGGCTTTCCAGTGATCCCGATCTGGATCGAAGGATGAAGGGCCTGCACTTCTTGAATCGTGGATCGGATCGCCGCGAGCGGGGCGGCGATCGCATCGAGGCGACCGAAATCCTTGCGGGGGAGGACCTCGATGAATCGAAGCCGGCCTCCGGGATTCACCAGGAATTCGGTCGGTCTCGGGATACCGAGGCCACTGCCAGCCTCGACGTCGACGGGTTTGGGGTCGGAAGACGGCGTTGCCGTGATCCATTCCAGCAGCAGGACGCCTTCGGTTCCGATCGCTCGGCGGTCGGGTTCACTCAGAGTCCCCGCGTCGAGTTCTCCAAGTCGATTCAGCCGAGCGAGACCTTCCCGAAGCACGGTGGCGGCCGATTCGTCACTTGCGAGGACCGATAAGGCTGATCCGGCGTCGGCCAGTCGCTGGAGTTCCTCCAGCGGCATGGCCCGGGGGGCGAGACGCCATTGCTCTTCGTTGGTGATCCAGCCGTGGACCTCGGGAATTCCGTCCATCGCCTGCAGGCGGGGTACCAGCATTCGGACTGCGGCGGCCGCGGATGGTTCGTCCCCCAGAGGGTCGACCACCACGTAGAGGTACTCCAGATCACCGAATTCATCGAGCCAGCCGAGGAATTCGGGCATGAACGGTCGATCTTCGGCGATCAAGTGATTGGTGTCGGCATCCAGCTGGAGCCTCGCTGCCGCCAATCCCGCTCCGAGCATGCTCAACAGCACCGCGACCAGCACGAGTGATCTCGGGTGGGTGAGGATGAGTCGGGCGAGAATGGCGGATCGCGATCGCGGTCCGGGAAGCATTGGCATGAGCCAGGTCCGATCAAGTAGGCACCGATCGCCGAATTATCNCGGAATTCGTCGGTGGCGCGCGTAAGATTGGGTTCGNGACTGCGGAAGGTGCTGGATCAGCCATTTCCTTCCTCCCCCTGGAATTNCCAAAGATGCGACGCCTCCTACAGATCGTCTTCGTGATTCTCGCCGGATCTTCGATCGCTTTTCCGGGAACCGCCACCGCCGCCACCGGGGTCGAAGAGGTCTCGGTGGCCCGGCGATGGAACGAGATGCTGCTCGAGTCGATCCGAAAGGATCGGGCTCGCCCCGTGGTTCACGCCCGGAATCTCTGTCACATCCACGCCGCGATGTGGGATGCCTGGCGGGTCTTCGATGGGTCGGCTTCCAACGCCTGGCTGGTCGACGAGGGACCCATCAAGGTCCGGGACGTGGAGGCCGCTCGTGAAGCCGCCATCTCCTACGCAGCCTTCACCATCCTGAAGTTTCGATTTTCGAGTTCGCCGGGGTATCCCGAGGTCGCGCCCCAGTACGACGCCTTGATGATCGAACTCGGTTTCGATCCTGCATTCTCTTCCGGAGTGGGGAACGATCCCCGGGCGGTTGGGATCCGGATCGCGATGGGATACGTCGTCTACGGCCTTTCGGANGGATCCAACGAGATCGCCGACCACGTGAACCAGTGGTACTACCCGCTCAACGAACCCTTGCTTCCTCCGGAGCCGGGAACCCAGGCGGTGGCCATCCCCGACCGCTGGCAGCCGCTCGCGTTGGACTACTTCGTGGATCAGAGCGGGAACATCGACATCGAGGGGTACCCCGAGTTTCTCGGTGCGGAGTGGGGAAATGTGATTCCCTTCTCGCTCCGTGAGGACCAGAAGACCCTGCGGGAGCGTGAAGGCTTCCCGTACCCGGTCTATCTGGATCCCGGCACGCCTCCCATGCTCGACACCGATGCCGAGTCGGATTTCCTTGAAGGATTCGAGCAGGTGCTTCGGTGGTCGGCCCATCTGGATCCGGCTGATGGCGTGATGCTCGACGCGAGCCCCAACGCCATCGGCAACGCGACCCTGCCGGAAGACCTCGACGACATCGCAGCGTTCTACAACCTGGCCGACGGTGGAGACGTCGGCATCGGCTACGCCGTGAATCCGGTCACCGGGGAGCCGTATCCGACCCAGATGGTCCCACGGGCCGACTACGCCAGGGTGCTGGCGGAGTTCTGGGCCGATGGCCCCGATTCCGAGACACCTCCCGGTCACTGGTTCACGATTCTCAACGGCGTGATGGATCATCCGCTCTTCGAGCGACGACTCGGGGGGACCGGATCGGAACTCGGCGCTCTCGAATACGACGTCAAGGCCTACTTCGCCCTTGGTGGCTGCATGCACGATGCGGCGATCGCGGCCTGGAGCTGCAAGGGCTGGTACGACTACACCCGACCCATCTCCGCGATTCGGTGGATGGCCGAAAACGGTCAACGCACCGACCCGCTGGCCGGTAGTTTCAATCCCGAGGGCCTGGCCCTGGTTCAAGATCTGGTGGAGGTCGTGACCATCACCTCGAGCGCNCCGGGTGAACGTCATGCGGGACTTCGGGGTGAATTCGACCAGAACCTCGGGAAGATCGCCGTTCGCTGCTGGCGAGGTCCGGAGTTCATCGTCGATCCTGAAACCGATGTCGCCGGTTGCGACTGGATCCTGGCGGAGAACTGGTGGCCATATCAACGCCCGACCTTCGTGACACCGAACTTCGCGGGTTACGTCTCGGGACATTCGACCTTCAGTCGGGCGGCGGCGGAACTTCTGACCCTCCTCACCGGCTCGCCCTGGTTCCCCGGCGGCCTGGGTGAGTTCGTGGCCTCGGCCGATGAGTTCCTCGTCTTCGAAGATGGCCCCAGCGTCGAGGTTCGATTGCAGTGGGCCTCCTACCGGGACGCGAGCGACCAGTGTTCACTCAGCCGCATCTGGGGTGGCATCCACCCGCCGGCGGACGACATCCCCGGCCGCTTGATGGGACTGGAGATCGGGCCGCAGGCCTGGGATCACGCCGTGTCCTACTTCAACGTCACGGCACCCTGCCCGGCGGACCTCAGTGGCGACGGCGTCATCGATGGCAACGACCTCGGACTGCTGCTTGGTGAATGGGGTTGCACCGGACCGTGCGACGCGGACCTCAATGAGGACGGAGTCGTGGACGGTGCCGACCTCGGTCTCTTCTTCTCAGCCTTCGGCAACAGTTGCTGAACCGAGTCCTCGAATTCGAATCAAAGATGACGCCTCTCGGCTTCCAGCCGAAGAGGCGTCGTCTTTTCGAAGGATGTCCGGACTGAATCGAATGGAACGGCGAACCGGAACCACGGCGATGGCCCCAGGTCGGGATCAGTTGGAGCCGGGTTCGGTCGGGAAGTCGGAGGTGTCCACGGTGGGATCGGCGTCGGAGTTGCGGGCACGGGGTGCGGTCTTCCGTTGGATTTCCCGCAGGGTGTCGACCACGGCTTCACCGCTCGCCGGCGCGTCCTCGCTCATCAGAGCCTCGCCGAGGCTGGTTCCGTCGAGCGATTTGATCGAAGTCACGACCTGCATCGCCAGATCCAGCGTCTTCCAGAGCACGTTCTGATCGGAATTGGAGCGGAAACTCTTCGGCTGCAGAAGTTCCAGGGATCGATCCACATCGAGTCGGATTCGGGCCAGGTCCTTCGTCATCCCGGCCGCCACGATCTGCGGAGTGTCTTCCATGGCTTGCTCGCTGAGCAGGGATCCGGCATTGCCGTTCTCGATCATCGCCGCCAGCGTGTCCTGGCCCTGGCCGCGTAGAACCACCCGAGCCTTGGCGAGGTTGGTGGCGAGTTCGAAGAGTTCGTCGTTGGCGAATTCGAGGGATTGCACCTCCGACCGGGCCGGTGCGTCCATCGCCAGATATCGACGAAACAGATCCGGGCGTTGGAACCACCCGAAGACCGCAGTGCCGATCAGGATCAGCAGGAGGACGCCCATTCGGATGGCGGATCCCGAGGTCTTGCCCTCGCGTCTGCCCCGGGGTTCGCGGGATGACGACCTGGTTGGACTTGCACCGGGGAGGGTTTCGAACATTGAACTGCTCCGAATCGGGAGAANGTCGGCCANGGAACGGTCAGGACGTCGAATCCTCGAAAGCGACGAGAAGCCCGTCCTCGAGGGGCTCGTGATCAGGTGCGGACGGCGGCGGTGTGGCCGAGGCGGTCGCAACGCACCGTGCCCTCCACGATGGTGAGCACNGCACGGCCGGTGACGGCTCGTCCGTGGAACGGGCAGTTGCGGGCCTTCGACGCGAACTCACCGGTATCGATCGTCCACTGGTGATTCGGATCGATCACCGTGACGTCGGCGGGGCCGCCGACGTGGAGTCGGCCGATGCCGTCGTGGTCGAGTCCGATCAGCCGGGCGGGTTCGATGGTCATCAACGCCACGAGTCGCGCCCAATCGATGGCGCCGCTGGCGACCAGCGCCTCNGCGTAGAGCGGAAGGGCGCATTCGACCCCGATGATGCCGAGGGGGGCTTCCTCGAACGGGCTGGCTTTCTCGGCTTCGGTATGCGGGGCGTGATCGGTGGCGAGGACCGTGATGACGCCATCCGCCACGCCCTGCACCAGGGCCCGGCGATCGGATTCCTCGCGAAGTGGCGGATTCATCTTGGCGTGGGTGTCGAANCCATCGCATGCCTCGTCGGTCAGCAGGAGGTGGTGGGGGGAGACCTCGCCGGTGGCTGGAACTCCGTCGGCCTGAGCCTGCCGGAGGATTTCGACCGAACCGCCACTGGAGAGATGCTGGGCGTGATAGCGAGCGCCGACGGCGCGATCAAGTCGGAGATCACGTTCGAGCATCAGTTCCTCGGCCACCCGGGGCCAGCCCACGAGACCGAGTCTGGCGGAGACCGCGCCCTCATGCATCTGCGCGCCGCGAGTGAGCGTCGGTTCCTGGCAATGTTGCATGAATGCGGTCCCGAGGGACGCGCAGGTCTGGAGAACCCGACGCATCATGTCGGGGTCGGCGATTCCGTCGCCATCATCGGTGAACGCCACAGCGCCGGCGTCTCGCATCGCCTGCATCGGAGCCAGGGCCTGGCCCTGTCGGGCGAGGGTGGCGGCGGCCGCGACNAAGACCCGGCAGACGGCGGTCTCACGGGTTCGCATGGAGACCCAGTCGACCATGTCGACGGAGTCCAACGTGGGTGCGGTGTTGGGCATGCAACAGACGGTGGTGAACCCACCCGCGACCGCGGAGGCGGTTCCAGTGGCGATCGTCTCCTTGGCACCCTGCCCGGGTTCGCGCAGATGGACATGGGGATCGACGAGACCGGGACAGACGATGAGACCGTCTAGATCGTGACGAGCGGCGTCGCCACCACCGAGTCTGCCGGGGTCGGTTTCGATGGCCGAGATCCGACCATCCTCAATCAGCACGTCGGCGGTCGCATCGAATCCGGAGGCCGGATCGATGACCCGTCCGCCGGACAGCAGCATTCGATCGGAGTTGCTCATGGAGCCTCGACCTCCATCGAGGTTTCAACCTCGTTCATTTCCGTTTCCGGAGCCGGAGGATCGTCCAGCACGCACTCTTCGACCACCGGGGGGGCGTAGGGGGCATCGAGCCCGCCGCCNTGGATCCACGTGCCGTTGGCGATGAAGATCGTCTCCGTGGTCGAACCGGTGATCGCATCGAGTTCCGCTTCGGTGGCGCCCGCGTCCGAGGCGAGGTGTCGGCGTTGCGACTGGTCGAAGGTTCGGACCTGTCTTTCACCTTCGGCCACGATCATGCGCCCACGGGCATTCATGGGCACGAAGAAACCGTAGTCACGGAATCGAACGAGGATTTCCTCGCCGTCATCTTCTCGAACCTTCATCCAGCATCCCTTGACCATGCAGACCTCTTCGATTCGACCGGTCAAGGCCACCGAGTTCGAAGTCGGCCTCGCGTTCCCGTATTCGTTCCAACCATTGACGGAACTGGTGCTGGAGCAACCGCCGGCCCAGGAGAGGGCGACGAGGAGTCCGACGAGCAGGAGGTTCGAAGATCGAGGTGATGGGCGGTGAGTCATGAATGGAGTCCTTGGAAGAAGTGTGGACATCCTACGACGGGACGGGGTGGGTATGAAGAAACGCCCGCCTCACCGGAGTGAGACGGGCGTTTCATGTTCGCAACGACCGCACGAGGCGGTCGCAAGGGCGATCAGCCCTTGTTGCTGGTGGACATCGGGCAGCTCATGGCGGCGTCCGAGCAGCTGCTTGCGCAACCGGCGGGCTCGCTCGAGACGGCGCCGGGGGCGGCGGGCATCTTGTCGGAGCAGCTGGAGGCACAGCCTTCGTCACCGGAGACGGCGCCGGGGGCGGCGGGCATCTTGTCGGAGCAGCTGGAGGCGCAGCTGGAGGCGCAGCCTTCGTCGCCGGACACGGCGCCGGGAGCGGCCGAGCAGCAGCTACCTTCGGTACCGCAGCATTCGCCGCTGGTGGCGCCGGGGGCGGCGTCATGATCGTGGGCCTTGTTGTTGTTGCAACCGGCGAGGGCGAACGCAGCTGCGAGGGTGGCAGCGGTAATGATGGTCTTCATCGTCAACTCCTGAAGATCGAATCGAAAGGACGGAGTGCGGAATCAATGGGGAGCACGTTGCGACCCATCTTTTCGTCCCGGAGCGCCTATGGTAGGCCAGCAAGGCATCGGAACGCAATGACGTCGAGTGAAGTCCTTCCCTGGGAAACAGGATTGAACGGACCCCGAAGCCGATATTCTTCGAATTCTCGGACCTCAGGTGAGCAACGACCCTTCCAATCCCGATTTTACGGCCCCCGAAGGGGGTGATGCCCGGATCCCGGCATCCGGGATTCCCGACCGAATTGGTCGTCTCTCCGAGAAGGCTCGCGGACTCCCCAGAATCGCCGGCGTCTACTTGATGAAGGATGCCGCAGGCGTGGTCCTCTATGTCGGGAAGGCCTCGGTCCTTCCGAACCGGGTTTCATCCTATTTTCAAGCCTCGGCGGATCATGGTCCTCGCAAGAACCAGATGTTGCCGCTGATCGAGGACTTCGACACCGTCGAATGCGAAGGGGAATGGGAGGCCTTGCTGGTCGAGAGTCGGTTGATCAAGGACATTCGGCCTCGCTTCAACTCGAGGCTGACCGACGACAAGACCTTTCCATACCTGGTGGTGACGCTGAAGGACGAATTCCCCGGGGTGCAGGTCACCCGGAATCCGGGGGACGAACGATTCAAGGGAGGGCGGGTCTTCGGCCCGTTCACCAGCGCTCATTCACTTCGGCAGGCGGTACAGCTGCTTCAGCGGGTCTTCAAATATCGAACCTGTGATCTGGACATCAAGTCCGACGACCCGAAGAACCGGTCGTTTCGTCCCTGTCTGCTTCATTCGATCGGACAGTGCACCGCCCCTTGCGCCAATCGAATCTCCCCCGAGAACTATCGGGCGGACATGGATCGCTTCCTTCGCTTTCTCGGTTCCAAGCGAAGCCAGATGCTCAAGGAGATGCGGCAGGAGATGGAAGAGGCGTCGGTGGCGCTCCGATTCGAGCGGGCCGCGATCCTGCGGGATCAGATCAAGTCGATCGAGCGTCTGGACGAACGTGAGCAACGGCGGGACGGAGACGGGGCCTTCGACTGGCAGCCTGAAGTCACGTCGTTCGTCCACGATCCCGGCAAGGGTGTGATCTCGCTGCAGAAGACGCTGGGGATCGAAGAGCCGATTCGGTGCATGGAGGCGATCGACATCGCCCATCTCGCGGGTGGCGAGACGGTCGGATCAAAGGTCTGCTTCATCGACGGGCGGCCGTTCAAGGACGGCTATCGCCGCTTCAAGATCCGATCCGTCGGGAACGACGACTACATGGCGATCCGCGAGGTGGTCTCCCGGCGGTACCGGGAGGNCGGTGATGGGAACGAGCTCTACCCGGACGTCATTCTGATCGATGGCGGCCTGGGGCAGCTCCATGCGGCGCTCGAAGCGTTTGAAGAACTCGAATTGAGACCGCCGATGGTGATTTCGCTGGCGAAGAAGGAAGAGCTGATCCACGTTCAAAAGCGGGGAGAGCCGATCCGTCTCGGGCGGGAGAACCTCGGTCTCAAGCTGTGTCAGGCGATCCGCGACGAGGCCCATCGATTCGCCCAGCACTACCACCATCTGCTGAGAACCAAAGCCATGCTCGGGGAGGATGACGGTCGAGGCGTGTCGAAGTCGACCCGCTTGAAGGTCGTCAAGCGTCCGAAGGCTCCCAAGCCTGATTCCGGAAAGTGAGTCCGCGGGCCCGGTTCCGGTGTCCGCGGCCGGAGTGAAGCCTGGTTCCGAACGCATCTCGGTCTCCGCGTGACGGTCGATCAAGCGACGCAGTCCAACCCTTCCGGTGGAGCCGACTTCGGACTCGGCGTGCATTCGGTCCCATCCCGGCTCTCGCATGGTTGCTTCTATCGCGGCATCACGCGGAGGCGGTGCATCATTGCCAGGAGCAGTGAAGGAACCGCGGGCGGGAACCTTCAAAGCCTTTTTTGGTTCGCGCGGCGCCGTGGCGACGGTTCTGCTCGTTGTCGGGTGATCGTACGTTCGGCCGCGGGAGGGTCGAGTCACGCTGGGGGACGCTCCTCCTGCCGGCCTGCTTCGTGGTTTTCGTGGTGGAGGCGGAATTCGCGGCTCATCGATGGGTCGAACTCGAGGGCATGTCCGACGAACCATTCGGATCTTCCGGTCTTCGGCGTGACATCGAGGATGACGACACGAATCCATGAAACGACACGACGCCGGCGAAGGCCGGCGTCGTGCGTGGTCTCTTACTGGTCGGCCACTGCGGGCCCGTCCATCATGCCGGTGAGGGCATGATGCCGGGGAGATCGTCGCCGGGTTCCGTGGTCGGTGTGGCCGACGGCGGCGGCAGGGTCGACTTCGAGGCTTCCGCCGAAAGAAGTTCCGCGACCGTGGGCTTCTCGATCCGCTCACCCTTCATCAACCTGTCCACGTCGTCGCTGCTGAGGGTCTCGTACTTCAGGAGAGCCTCCGCGACCGCGACCAACTGCTCCCAGTGCGTGTCGATCAGGCGAGTGCAGTCGTCGTACGCGGCATCCACGATCTTGCGGATCTCCTCGTCGATGATTCTCGCCGTCTGTTCGGAATAGTCCTTTTCGGGCAGCATCATCTCACGCTGGTCGCTGCCCGCGTGGTTGACGAATCCCACGCGGTCGCTCATGCCCCATTCCAGCACCATCGCGCGGGCGTATTGCGTGGCCATCTTGATGTCCATGCTCGCACCGCTCGACGTGTCGCTGGTCTTCTTTTCCTCCGCGATGCGACCGCCACAGAGCACTCGGAGCGTGGCCTCGATGTACTTCCGGCCGTAACCGTGTCGATCCTTTTCCGGAAGGCTGAAGGTCGCACCTCCGGCGGCACCTCGTGGAATGATGGTCACCTTGTGCAATGGGTCCGCGTCGGGCAGCAGGGACTGGACGATCGCGTGGCCGGCCTCGTGATACGCGGTGGCGACCCGGTCCTCCTCCTCGACCTTGTGACTTCGTCGAGCCCGGCCCCAGCGGACCTTGTCCCGAGCTTCCTCGAGATCGGACATCTCAACGCTTTCCTTGTCCGCCATCGTTGCGATGATCGCTGCTTCGTTGATCATCGCCGCGAGATCCGCACCACTGAACATCGGGGTGCCACGACCCAGACGAGCGAGATCCACATCCGGCCCCGTCTTCACTTTTCGGGCGTGAACGGCGAGGATCTGGGCCCGGCCTTCGAGGTCGGGGAGCGGCACGCTGACCGTGCGGTCGAAGCGGCCGGGGCGGGTGAGGGCGGGGTCGAGCACGTCGGCCCGGTTGGTCGCCGCGATCACGATGACCTGATCGGTCGCGTCGAAGCCGTCCATCTCGACCAGGATCGCATTGAGCGTCTGCTCGCGTTCGTCATGGCCGCCGGTGGTGAATCCGCCGCCTCGTCGCCGACCNACCGCGTCGATCTCGTCGAGGAAGATGATGCACGGGGAGTTCTCCTTGGCCTGCTTGAAGAGGTCGCGGACCCGGCTCGCACCGACGCCGACGAACATCTCGACGAAGTCGGAACCGGAGATCGTGAAGAACGGCACGTCCGCCTCGCCCGCGATGGCCTTGGCCAGCAGGGTCTTTCCGCAACCGGGAAGCCCCTCGAGCAGGACGCCGCGGGGGATACGTCCACCGAGACGTTGGAAACGCTTCGGATCCTTGAGGAACGTGACGAGCTCCTGAACCTCTTCCTTCGCCTCCTGCACGCCGGCCACGTCCGCGAAGGTGACGTTGACCGAATCCTTGGTCTGGACGCGGTGCTTGCTCTTGCCGAAGTTGCCCAGCATGCCGCCTGGACCGCCACCCGCATTCCGCATCGAACGGAACACGAAGAACCAGAGCAAGAGAATCACCAACAGAATCGGGCCGAAGCTCGTGAGAATGATCAGGAACGTGTTGTCATCCCGTTCCATTCGGAAGGGGATGCCATCGGCCTCGAGTTGCTGCAGGGTCCAATTGACGCCGCCGTCGGCCGCAATCACGATCTCGACGGGCTTCGGCTGGGGGGCCTGAGTCGCGGAATCTCCACCGCCGCTGAGGTCCTGGTCCGGCTTCTTCATGGCTGAGATGCGGTTCTCGCTGACCAGGACGGAGTCGGGCTCGATGAGTCGACTTTCGTACAGGTTGCGGAACTGATCCAGTGAGATCACATCTGCTCGCTGACCGTTTCCGGTGATCACCACCCAGATCAGGGCGATGACCGCGAAGAGGACCAGCAGCGACATGAACGGCCGGGGTGGCCGGGTCGGCTGCGGGCTGGAGGAGCCTCCGTCGCCGGAACTGGGCTTCTTGCCGTCGCCGCCGGAGTCTTTGGAGGACTGAATGAGGATGGCCGAATCAGGCTTCATGCTTTGGTCTTTCAGAGGTACGTCGGTTCACTAGCCATTCGCACGGAATGGCTCACCCGATTCCAAGGTCACCAGTCATCTCGGAGGACATCGACCAAATCAGTGGCGAGTTGTTGTACGACACCAAACCTGGCGAGATCGATGGTTTCCATCGCCGGCCGTGAAGGGGTGAACATCGCCGAGGCGGTGAATCCGTTTCGGGTGACGATGGGTTCCCCGGTGGCAAGATCGATCCATTCGAAGTCAATGCGGACCTTGAACAACATTTCAGCGGGCAGCCCGGTGAGGGGGCTGTTGGAGAGCGGAACCAGTTCCGCTTCCCGGATCGAGCCCCGGAGAAGGGTATCCGCCGTCCCAGAGGCAGTCACCTTATATGGAGTCGATGATTCGACTTCCGTGACCATGGCTCGTGCCAATTCCCGCTCCAGGCCCTGAAAATAGGTCTGGTTGGTGAAGATCGGTATCGAGATGCTCTGGTACTGCTCGGGGTGGGTCCATTTCATGGACCAGCCTTCGCTCGGTTCGGTGGCGCAGCCGGTGAGGCTCGACCCTGCCGTGACGGCGATCAGGAGCAGGGCGACTCCGGTTGCCGGAAATCGGAATCTGGATTTCGGGTGCCGGTGGCGGGGATTCATCGTCCACTCTCCGGGGTGGTACTGGCTTCCACCGGCCTTTCCGGTTCCAGAGCACGCTCTCGGGGCAAGGCTGGCTTGGAGGCCGGTTCGACGCCGGCTTCAACGGGACCCGAGGCACCCAGCATCGCGGCGGCGAGGAGTCGGTAGTCCGGAGCCTCCGCCGCGATGGCGGCCGGCATCCGAGAAAGGATGCGAGGCGCGATTCGCAACGCATCCAGCGCTGAAACGGTTTCGGGGTGACGTTCGACCACTCGCCTGATGTAGAGCTCGGCGGAGATCGGATCATCGATCGAGAGATACCACCGTGCAGTGACCAGAAGCTTTCGGGCTTCGGATTCATTGATCCGGACCAGNAGGGCTTCGGCCCCGAGTCGCTGTGCGGCGGCGGGGCGGATCTGCTTCATCGCCTCCAACCGTCGTCGAGCATCCCGGAGTCCGGCATCATCATGGCGGGGCCCGCGGTAGGAGGCCATGTAGGACTGGATCAATCGCTCCCGCGCCTCGGGAATCCGAGCGGATCGCGGATAGTTCTGGATGAAGAGGTCATAGGCATCGGCGGCGAGTCGCATCTCGCTGCGGCGGAAGTAGAAGTCCGCGAGGGTGATGCCGGCTTCTTCGGCCAGGCGGCTTCCCGGGAGCCGTTCCTGAATTCGAATCAAGAGTTCCTGGGCATCTTCCGCGGTGTTGAGGATTCGAACGGTGCCGAAGAACTTGCGACGAAGTCCGTTCGCGTAGGCCTTGGCAATGTCGAACTCGCGTTCGAGCGCCTGCACGAAGACCATGCTGCCCGGATGTTGCCGGGTGATGGCCTCGTAGTCGAAGAGGGCCTTGTACTCGTCGCCCATTTCGACCAGCGCGTCTCCCCGGACCAGCAGCATCTCCGCCCGGCCGGTGGCCGAGGGGAAACGATCAAGAAAAGCGGTCGCCAGGGCACGGGCCCGTTCGGGTTCCCCCAGCGCCAGTGCCTTGCGGGCCTGGAAGATGCGGGCTTCCGGCGTTCCGGGCTCGGGGGCGTCGCGTTGCCAGGCATCGTCGGGGCCGAGGGTGAACTCCTCCTGGGCGACCGCGGAGCCGGCGCTCAGGAGCGCGGCGGCGATCATGAGAAATGCCAAGGGCAATCGATGATTCATCTGGCCGATACACAGCATCCCGGCATTCTACGACGGCGAGGGCCATGCTCGCATGAAAGGGAGGGGGGGGACTTTTTCCGGGTTGGCTCATATCATCAAAGGATGTCGGTTCTAGTGATCTTCAATCCGATTTCGGGGGCTGGGCGAGCTCGCGTGATCGCAGAGCGGGTTCAGGCCGCCGCGGCGTCCCGAGGTCTCGACATCGACCTGCTGCCCACCCGCCNGGAAATCCCGGAGAGCTGGCTTCGAGGGCCGCTCGCTGGTCGAGATGCCCTCGTCGTGGTGGGCGGGGACGGAGCGGTCCGACTGGCCGCCCCCGAAGCCGTTCGAGCCGACGTACCGCTCGTTCATTGCCCGGCGGGCAACGAGAATCTCTTCGCCCGCGATTACGGGATGACCGCCGAGCCCGCGGCGGTGGCGGAAAATCTGGTCAACGGACAGGTTCATCGGATCGATCTGGGCCGGGCGATGGTGCCGGGGCGTCCGGATGAAGTCGTGGTGCTGATGGCATCCTTCGGCTTCGATGCGGAAGTGGTCCATGATCTGTCCGCCGTTCGTACCGGTTCCGTCAGCAACCTTTCCTACCTTCGGCCCTCCCTGCGGCAGTTTCGTGATTTCATTCCCCCGGTGATGCAGGTCGAGGTGGACGGTCGAAGGGTGGCGGACGGGGTGCGGGGCCTGGCGATGGTGGCCAATAGTCGGCAATACGCGGGGAGACTCGATCTGGCTCGGCAGGCCTGCCCGGACGATGGAAAACTCGATCTGGTGATTCTGCCCTGCGAGAGTCGTTGGCAGTTGCCGGGTTGGCTGATTCGAGCTCGCCTTGGTCGCCACGTTCGGGATCCAAGGCTGATCTACGCCACGGGAAGGCAGATTCGGTTCGAATTCGATGGGAACCATCGATGGCAGGTCGACGGTGACCCGCCGGATGATCCGGATCCGGTCCCGGAGATCACCTTTGAAATCGAGCCCGCCGTCCTTCCAGTGCTGTCCCGGGCCGGATACCAACCGGCCTGAGCCCTCTGGCGGGGCCGAGAACCGCCCGAGACCGTCACGATCGTCGCAGATGAAACCCGCTGAAAGTCCAAACGGGCCTCAGGCTTGACCGATGTGGCCTCGGACGCCGATGTTCCATTCGTTCACCTCTCCGGCGGTGTCGGTCCTCTCGTGGATCGGGCTCCCCCGGGGAAAACGCAAGGAACTCGGAGGGAGTGTTTCCGATGGCTGTTGATGATGCGGACAAGACAAAGAACGCCGAGGCCACCGACGGCCCGCGCAAAAAGAGCGCACGAGTGGGTCTTTTGACCGTCGTGCTGCTCGTGGTCGAAGCGGCTGCCATCGGTGGTGGCTTCATGATGTTCTCCAGCCCCGCCGAGACCGAGGCGGTGGGAATGTCCCATGCGATGGAGGAGCCCGTTCACGAGGCCACGTTGGAGGAGGTGGTCATCTTCGACGGCTCCCTTGGCAACGAGGTGACCGGCGTGGCCTTGCGTTATCCGACCCGGATTTTTCTCAAGGTCGACGCTCGAGATCGGCTCTGGATCGAGGCTGCAGCATCCCGATCCGCAGGCACCATTCACGCGCAACTCTCTGAGATTTGGAAACTTGCGGCTCGTCGCGAACTCGAATCTCCGGACCTGGCGGCCATGGAGGCTCGCATTCAGCGATCCTTTGATCAGGAGAATCTCTTTGACCGACGCCCGTCGGTCATGCCCTCCGCCGGGCATGATTCCGTTGCCAGCGATGGTCACGGATCGGGCTCTGAATCAGGTGGCTTCGTCGCGATCGACCCGGAGCGGGCGATCGTTCACGACGTCATCGTGGTGATGGGAATTGGTCGACGCGTTCACCGCTGAAACGGGAAAAGCGCAGGATCAACGCGAATGAGACCGCGTTGATCGGCATTCTCTGCAGGTCCGATGCCGAGGGGTCCGATGATCCCTTGGTACCGCGCCGGCAGGACGCCGGCGTTCACGATGTCGCCCCACGGTCAACGGGGGCGGCCAATCCCGGCGGAGCCGAACCATGACCGATTCCGAGCAATCCTCGGTCCCTCAGAACCAGACCACTCCACCCTCCACCGTCCCCGATGGGACTGTGGAGGGTGATTCGTCACCCCCGATCTCCGACCCGACCGCCGAGGCGATTCGGGAAGCCGCCGTGCAGGTGGACCGCCTGGCGGGAGAAGCGGGGGCGGCCGCCGAAGCGCGAGCGGTCGAGCTTCCGGACTTCGCCTCCGCGGCCGGCCCGGGCGATCCCACCGGCATCGGCATGCTCGGCGACGTCGATCTGGACGTTCGAATCGAGTTGGGGCGGACTCGAATGCTCGTGGATGATGTTCTCCGTCTCTCCCCGGAATCCGTGGTTGAACTCGACAAGGCTGCCGGCGATCCCGTCGACATCTACGTGAATGGCCGGCATGTCGCCCGAGGCGAAGTGCTGGTTCTCAACGAGAACTTCTGCGTCCGGGTCAGCGAGATCGTCGGACGCATGCCCGCGGCCGAAACCGACTGAAGGGCGATTTCGTGACGGCCGGAGGATCCGGCCGTGTCTCCAGGATCGATCGGAAGCCAGGGAAGGCGACCATGGATCAGAAAAACAAGACGTTCTGCGTCGCGCTCGTCGCGTCGTTTCTCCTCTCGACCTCCGGCGTGTCCGGTGACGATGTCGTTCCGTCCAACAGCGGTGTGGGTGGCGTGTCCCTGGAAAAGGAACCCGCCCGATCCGCGCTGTTGGAGGCGGCGGATCGTCTGGCCGCGAGGGTCGAATCCGCCTCGCGTGAAGCCGATGTCGGCGTCGACCGACCGGTGAATGCGGGATCATCGGAGCCCATGCTGGTGGAAACGGATGCTGGGTCCGTGGCCACCGGCTCTGGAATCGTCCCCAAGCCGCTCACGCTGGATGATCGACTTCGTCTTCGCGAAGGTACTGCGGCTTCGGGCGAACCTTTGGCGGACACCAAAGCGGTCGCGGGCGGTGAGTCCTGGTGGAGCGGGCCCGAAGCCCGGGTGGTCGGGTTGCTCACGCTCTTGTGTGGTGCGGCCTTCTTCGCTCGACGCTTCGCCGGACGCGGGGTTCTCCCCGGCGGGGCCCGCCCCGCCGGCGTGCTGACGGTGCTGGCTCGATACCCCTTCGGACGAGGCGCATCGCTGGTCTTGATCGAATGCGGACCGCGGATCATCCTCATGCATCAGCATGGAGGTCGAGGTGGTGCGGTCACCACGGTGTCCGAATTCAGCGAGGGGGCCGACATCGCCGAACTGCGAACCCGACTGGGTACCGCGGAAAGAACGAATGAGGATGGTTTTCACACCGACCTCATTCGCAATCTTGGGCGGTACGACCGCCAGGGACGTCCCGAAGGATTCGGAGGCCCGGAAGGGCTTCCGATCGATGAGCCGATGGAAACCGTCGATCTCACCCGTCGTCGTCCCCGGGGTGGAGTTCGAAGCGCTTGATGCCGATCCCGATGTTCCATCTTGCACAGGCCGCCGGGGGGGCGGGCGTCGGATCCGACGCGGCGGCAATGGCCAATCCGGTCGCCTTCGTGGAATCCGCGGCGTCCGCACTGCCGGGTGGCGTGGCCGGGACCTCGGCCCCGATCACCATCATCCTGTTGCTGACGCTGCTGACCGTCGCGCCTTCGATCCTGATCCTCTGCACCTCCTTCACACGGTTCGTGGTGGTGCTCGGCCTGCTGAGGCAGGCGATCGGTACTCAGGGCATGCCGCCGAGCCAGGTGATCGTCGGGCTCAGCCTCTTCCTCACCTTCGTGGCCATGGCCCCGACCCTCGAGGCGATGTGGGACGACGGACTCCAGCCTTATCTGGACACCCCGGTGGCGGAACGTGATTCGATGGCAGCCTGGGACGGGATGAAGAAGCCCCTGCGTCAGTACATGATCAATCAGATCGTGGTCGACGGAAACGAGGCTTCGCTGGTGATGATGGCCGAGTTCTCCGGTTGGGATCCCGATCGCGACGGTGAGCTCGTCCTCGACGAGGTGAAGCTTCACCAACTGGTTCCGGCTTTCGTTCTGAGCGAACTCAAGACCGCGTTCCTCATCGCTTTCCGCATCTACCTGCCGTTTCTGGTGATCGACATGGTGGTCTCCAGCCTTCTCATCTCGATGGGAATGATGATGCTGCCGCCCGTGTTCGTTTCGCTGCCGTTCAAGCTCCTGCTCTTCGTGGTGGCCGACGGTTGGCTGCTGGTCGCGAGCAATCTCATGAGCGGCGTTCAGGCCGCCACGGTCGGCTGACCGGATCAGTGACTCGAAAGGAAGCTCCGCATGGAGTCTGAAGGACTCGATCTCGTTCGCCAGAGCCTGCTGATCGCGTTGTGGGTCTCGGCCCCGATTCTGATCGCCGGGATCGTGATCGGTCTGGTGGTCTCGATCGCTCAGGCGGTGACCCAGGTTCAGGAGCAGACGTTGTCCTTCGTGCCCAAGATCGCGGCGATGATTCTCGTCGCGGTGGGGCTCCTTGGTTGGATTTCGACCCAGTTGGTCGACTTCGCCGTGCTGATGTTCACAGGTTGAGGAGTTCGTCCCCGGTGGAAGCGATCGCGATCATCGAACGCAGCATGGGTCCGGCGGTTCTCGTCGTGATGCGCCTTGGAGGTCTCTTCCTCTATGCGCCGCTGCTCTCGATGACCACGATTCCCGGCCGGGTCAAGGGGCTGCTCGTGATGGTCACCGGAGTCGGGGCCTGGGCGGTGCTGGATGCTCGGGGGGTCGCCTTTCCTGCGGTTTCGTTCCTCGACCCGTGGGCGATGGTGCCGCTGGGGGCCGCAGAGATCGCGATCGGTGGTCTCATCGGTTTCCTGGCGTCTCTTCCGATCTTCGCGATGCAGACCGGCGGCATGGTGATGGGCCAGCAGATGGGGCTTGGTTTCGCCCGTTTCTACAACCCCGCCGCGGGCACTGAAAGTGACGTGCTGGAGCAGTTGATGATCTTCCTCGCGATCGGGATGTTCCTGGTCATGGGTGGACTCGATGCCATCTTCCTTTCGGTTCTCCGGAGTTTCGAATACGTCGACGCGGGGGTCTTCGTCGGGGAGGGAGGCGGGCTCGAACTGGTGATCGGAGTGATGCTCGCCGCGACCGAACTCGGGCTTCGAGTCGCCGTCCCGTTGCTCGGGGTGGTCTTTCTCGAGACCGTGGCGATGGGCTTCGTCTCCAAGACCGTGCCTCAGCTCAACGTGCTGAGTCTCGGTTTTCCGGTGCGGATCATGGTGGGGTTCGTCGTGGTGATCGCCTCGATCGAAGTGATCGCCCTGGTCAACGAGAACTTCACCCTCGAGGTGCTCGACATGATCCACGCCTGGGCCACCGCGCCCGACCGGATCGCCGGGGGGGGTGCCTGAGATGGCGGAGGACCTGGGCGAAAAGACGGAGGACGCGACCCCTCGCAAGCTTCAGAAGGCTCGCGAGGAAGGGAAGATCGCCCGGAGCACGGATCTGGCTTCCGCGATCCAACTGGCGAGTGTCACGCTCATTCTCTGGTTCTTCGCCGAATCCTCGCTCTGGCAGCTCGGGCGTCTGGTCAAGTTCGGAATCGAGGATGCGTCCACTCCGATGGGCGCGGGAACGGCATCCGTCATCTCCGCGTCGGCCTGGGTCGGCCTTCGAGTCCTCGGACCGCTGGTGGTCGCGGCCTGGGCGGCGGCCTACCTGTCGCATCTCTGGCAGGTCGGCTTCCTGGTCGCGTCGAAGCCGATCGAGCCCTCACTCGAGAAGCTCAATCCGATCAGCGGCTTCAAGCGGATCATCGGAATCCAGACCCTCGTCAAGGGTGGGATGGATCTCGGCAAGACCACGATCGCGCTCGGGGTCGCCGGCATCGTCTCGTGGCGAATGCACGACATTCTCGTGGTGCTTCCCGAATACGGGGTGCTGGCGGGTTTCTCGGTCATCGGGCGTTTGATGCTCGAACTCGCCGCGGTCATCGTGATCGCCCTGCTGATTCTCGCGATCTTCGACTACATCTTCCAGCAGTGGAAGCATCGCCGTGATCACAAGATGACCAAGGATGAGGTTCGACAGGAACACAAGCAGATGGAGGGCGACCCGAAGGTCAAGGCCAAGCGAATGCAGCTGGCCCGCCAGATGTCCATGCAGCGGATCGCCCAGTCGGTCCCGACCGCGGACGTGGTGGTGACCAATCCGGAGCACATCTCGATCGCGATCCGCTACGACGAAGCGACCATGAGAGCGCCGGAAGTGGTGGCGATCGGGGTCGATCATCTCGCCTTGCGGATCCGTCGGATCGCCGCCCAGCATTCGATCCCGATCGTCGAACGAAAACCACTGGCTCGAATGCTCCATCGCACGGTGCGGGTGGGGGAACCCATTCCGCCGGATGCCTACGCCGCGGTCGCGGAAGTCCTCGCCTACGTCTATCGCATGAATGGACGTGCGGCGTGAAGTGTTCCTCCTCCCGAATGAATCGGATCCTTTCATGAGTGCCAAGGGCGAACTGCCGGCCATCCTCCACCGCATCGCGTCCCACCGTCACCTCATCGTGCCGGTGGGGTTCCTCGCCCTCATCGGGGTGCTGGTGGTGCCGCTGCCGCCGTTCGCCATGGACATCCTGATCAGTGGAAACATCGCCCTCGCGGCGATCGTCCTGCTCACCACGATCTACATGAATCGTCCGCTGGATTTCAGCGTCTTCCCCGCCCTGCTGCTGGCGACCACGCTTTTTCGACTGGTACTCAACGTCGCGTCGACCCGGCTGATCCTCTCCGCCGGTGAGCTCGGGCCGGGAGAGGCGTCGACCGCCGCGGGTGAAGTGATCGAGGCCTTCGGGAACTTCGTGGCCGGAAACAATCCGGTCATCGGTGCGATCATCTTCATCATTCTGATCGTGGTTCAATTCCTGGTCATCACCAAGGGTGCCACCCGGATGTCCGAGGTCGCGGCGAGGTTCACCCTCGATGCGATGCCCGGCAAGCAGATGGCGATCGACGCCGACCTTTCCGCCGGGCTGCTCAGTGAGGAGCAGGCCCGGGCCCGGCGGCAGGAAGTGACGCAGGAAGCCGACTTCTATGGTGCGATGGACGGTGCGTCGAAATTCGTTCGTGGGGATGCGATCGCGGGCATCATCATCACGTCGGTGAACATCCTCGGTGGCTTCGCCATCGCGATGCTCATGCACGACTACACGGGCGCCGAAGCCATGCAGGTGTTCGGGATGCTTTCGATCGGCGACGGACTGGTCTCGCAGATCCCCGCGTTCATCGTGGCGATCGCGGCGGGTCTCATCGTGTCCCGGGCGGGCAGCGGCGAGAACATCGGGATGGAGATCCCGGCCCAACTCGCATCCCAGCCGATGGCGTTGTTCCTGATCAGCGGATTTCTCGGCCTTCTCGCGCTCACGCCGCTCCCGACGGTGCCGCTGCTGGGATCGGCCCTGGTGATCGCGGGCATCGGATGGAGCATGCGTCGAAACACCATGTTCCAGGCAGGGCAACGGGAGACCGCGGCCCGACAGGAAGCGGAGACCGAACGCACGCAGGCCAAGCCGGTGGAGGAACTCATCGGAGTCGACGTCCTCGAACTCGAACTGGGTTACTCGTTGGTTCGTCTGGTCGACGGAGCGAACGGGGGTGATCTTCTCGAGCGGATTTCGGGCATTCGCCAGCAACTGGCGGTTGAATTGGGAATGGTGATGCCTCCGGTCCGGATCCGGGACAACATGCAGATGCAGCCCGACCACTATCGAATCAAGATTCGAGGGGCGGTCGTGGATGAGGGTGAAGTCCAGCCGGATCTCCTGATGGCCATGGATTCGGGGCTGGCGACCGGCGATCTGGATGGCATTCGTCGCACGGAACCGGCCTTCGGACTCGAGGCGATCTGGATCGATCCCGCGTTGCGGCATCGGGCGGAAGCCTTGAACTACACGGTCGTGGACCCCACTTCGGTCCTTGGGACGCATCTCGGCGAGGTCGTGCGGCGGCATGCGGATGAATTGCTGACCCGAGAGGAAGTCGGGAACCTCATCGAGCAACTGAAGCAGAAGGCCCCGCGGCTCGTGGAGGAAATCGTGCCGACGCTGGTCAAGCCGGGAGAGCTCCAGAAGGTCCTTCAGTCCCTGTTGCGAGAAGGCGTTCCGATTCGCGACCTCGAGACGATCATCGAAACCCTCGGCGATTGGATCGGGCACACGAGGGACACCGATGTGCTGGTCGAATACGTTCGCAATTCCCTTCGACGTTCGATCTGCACCCTGCACGCCGAACTTGATGAGACCGGACGGCCGCGGCTCTACGTGGTGACCATGGATCCCGAAGTCGAGGATCGAATCAACGGTCACGTCGACCGCGGCGCGGCCGGGACCACGGTGTCGGTTCCGCCTCGCCTTGCCGGCGACATCAGTCGGGCGGTGGCGGAAGCAGCCCGCCCGTTGGGAGATGCCGGACGTCCGATGGTGGTGGTGACTTCGCCGACGGTTCGAGCCCCACTTCGACAGATCCTGCATTCGCATCTTGCGGGGGTGGTGGTTCTCGGCTACAACGAACTGGTCGACGGTTTCGATGTCGAATCCGTCGGCCTCGTACAGTTGCCGAAGGCAGCTCCTGCGGTCCAGAATCGGGGTCTGGAATCGGCTTCCCAGCCGGTTCCCGCCACCTGAGGATGACCGTTTGAGAATGCCTGGCGGATCTTTCACGTTTCGATGGCCATGTCCATCGGGGTGAATGGGGGAGGACCTCTGAAAGAGACCCTCCTCGCCGGTGCTTGTCGGGTGTTGACGGTGTGTCGCCGACCTCGGTCAGTCCGGTCGGCCGGATAGCGTCACGGGACCGGAGGATTCGGTCCTTTTCATCTCTCGGAGATTTCGCCAGGAGGGCGTATCCGTGCGACTCAAGACCTTCAGAGCATTCACCCTCGACGAAGCCTTGGATGCGGTTCGATCCGATCTGGGCGCTGACGCGGCGATCCTGCACACCCGAACCTTCCGCCGTGGCGGATTCCTCGGTATCGGTGCTCAGGAAGTCGTGGAAGTCATCGCGTCCGAGCTGGATCCCGAAACCACCATCCTGCCCGCCGTCACCCGCGAAAAAGCGGATGAGAACCCGGCAACGGCGATCAAAGAGCCTGGGTCGACGTCATTCGAGTCAGGGCCGGCCCTGGCGGTCAACCGAGCCCGGCAGGCGTACGCCTCGGCCGGCACCCCGGGATCCGATCCTTCGGATACCGCGGTGACCCCGACGGAGGATCCGCCGCCTCGAAGCACCTCGCTGGAGGTGGATCGGGATCGAACGCGAGCATTGGCCAAGGCGATGGAAATTCGGTTGGAGAGACAACGGGCCGCTCGAGAGGCCGCAGGGGTCGCGAGCCCTGACGATGTCATCGAGACTCGAAACGAGGAAACGGCGGTCGCGCCGCGTCCAGCAGAGGCCGCAGCCACCGTCAAGACGCCCGCCAAGGTTCAGTCGCCGTTGAAGACCGCCGTGGCCGAGCCGACCAGTTTCATCATCGGTCCCGGCGGGGTTCTGCTGGCCGAAGAAGCGGCGGGACAGGCCGCCGACACCCAGAAGCCAACTCTTGAGGAAGTTCCGTCCGAAGCACCGCGGGTGATTTCGCTGGACCCGACCGACACTCGGCCGGCGGCCGACACCGGGCTGCCGGTCGCGACGGTCAGCCGACCGGCGTCTGCACCAGTCGAGATGCCGGCCGAGACGCCGACGGAGATTCGGGCCGACATGCCGGATCGAACGTCCGTCACCACGGTCACCTCCGATCCCCCTCGGGACGCGGTGGAAATCCCGGTCCGAACGCCCATCCCGGATCCCCCCTCGCCGGGCGGGGATTCCCGTCCCGAGAAGGAGTTGGAGTCCATCGGGGCCACGGTTCGCCGAGTGCTCGATCGCGAGCCCGGAACGACTGGATTTCATCCGTCGACGGAACCCGACGACGGGCCGGATCCGCTCACCGAGGCGTATGCCAACCTGATCGCTCAGGAATTCTCGAGGGATCTGGCCGGACGGGTCATTGCATCACTTGAATCATCACTTGATGAAGCCGAACGACGAGATCCTCGGGTGGTGCGTCGGGCGATGCTCGCGGAGATCGCGGATCTGGTTCCCACGGAGGAATCGATCGAAGCGGTCGTACCTCGTGACGGTCGGCCTCGAACCATCGCGTTCGTAGGGCCCACCGGCGTGGGCAAGACGACCACGCTGGCCAAGATCGCGGCCACACTCACGCTTCGAGACGGCCTGAAGGTCGGCATGGTCACCGCGGACACCTATCGGATTTCCGCCGTCGATCAGCTTCGAACCTACGCGGACATCCTCGAGGTCCCGCTCGAAGTCGCAGGCGATTCCGATTCCATGCGGGAAGCGCTGGCTCGATGCGATGGGCTTGACGCGATTCTGATCGACACCCCCGGACGAAGCCAGAACGACACGGACTCGCTGATCGAGTTGAGAGCCATCATGGATGCCGCTCGTCCGCATGAGACCCATCTGGTGCTCTCGGGCACCGCCGCAGAGCGTGTGTTGATCCGGGAAGCGGAGGCTTTCGCCGCTCTGGGGCCTGATCGGGTGGTGCTCACCAAACTCGATGAAGCCGTCGCCTTCGGCATGCTGGTGTCCGTGGTTCGACGGATCGGTCGCCGGATCAGCTGGGTCACCACGGGTCAGGAAGTACCAAGCGATGTGGAACGGGCCACGGGCACTCGGTTGGCAGGCATGGTCCTCGGCGGAGCAGTGAAGTCGTGAAGGATCAGGCATCATTTCTCCGCAATCTCGTCACCGATCGACCCTCGCCCGAATCCGGTCGCCGCGCCAGTGTGGGGCCGGCCCCTGCGGATGCCGTTTCCTCGGAGCGACGCGGCCGGGTGAGCTTCGCTCCCTCGACGTCGCGGCCTGCGCCGCGGACCGACAACGTCCGGCTCGCCCGAGCGGTGGCGGTGGCGAGTGGCAAGGGCGGGGTGGGGAAGTCGAACATCTCCTTGAACATCTCCATCGAGTTGGCCCGAGCGGGACATCGAGTGGCGTTGTTCGACGCCGACCTTGGTTGTGCGAATGCCGATGTGCTCTGCGGACTGTCCGTCCGGTCGACCCTTGAGGACGTGGTTCACGGGCGTCGACGACTGGCGGAGATCATGGTCCCGCTGCCGGGAGTTCGAGGCGGGCATGGGCCTCGAGGTCGAGGTGGGGTTCGTCTGGTTCCGGGAGCCAGTGGCGTGGCCGAACTGGCCGCCTTGAATTCAATCCAGCGAGCCTCCCTGGTGAGCCAGCTTTCGGCCCTCGAGAAGGTGGTCGACATCATCATCATCGATGTGGGGGCGGGTATCGCCGCGGACGCCATCGCGTTTGCGACGGCCGCGGATTCGGTACTGCTGACCTGCACTCCCGAGCCGACCGCGATGACCGATGCCTATGCCGCCGGGAAGGCGATGTTGGCTGCGAGGAGAGACCTCGAACTCTCACTGGTGGTCAACATGGCGGGGTCCGGCGAAGAGGGCGACGCGGTTCACAAGCGAATGGATGCGGTCTCGAGGCGGCATCTGGGCCGACCGATGCCCCTGGCGGGCATCATTCCGTTTGATTTCGCGGTGGTCGACGCGGTGAAGCGACGGCGCCCACTGGTTCTTCAGTCTCCAGACGCCCGCGCATCCCGCGCCATCCGCAGGATTGCCACCGGATTGGTGGAAGAAACGACTGGAGTTGAGAGAGAAACGCCCCGGCGAGGTTTTCTTTCAGGACTCCTTCACACCTTTGGACGCGGCTGACGCCTCTTCGGCCGGCACTCGCGTCCAATGGCGAGACTGGTCGATGAACATTGCACATGGTTCAACAAACTCCGCGAATTTCGATCGCGATTCCCGTCGCCTGCTCCTTTGGAGTCATTGCGTTCGTGGTGTCGTTGCTGGTCGGCGTTTCCGTGGGGAATCCCGCAGGCGCGGTTCTTGCGCGTTCCTTGTGGGTGATGCTGGTGGCCTGGCCGATCGGGCTCGCCGCCGGTTTCGTTCTGGAACGGCTGTTCCGGGAACAGGTAGATGCCGAGACCGCGCAAATGTCGCAGGTCGGCGTTCGAGCGGGAGAATCCGATGATGATGTTGAAATCATCGACGAACCCGATCTCGAATCGGAAGGTCTCGTGGGCGACGGCGATGCGGCGTCGGCCGCAGCCTGACCTCCCGGGAGCTTTTCAAATGACGATGCCAGTCACGATCACTGCTCTGCAGGGTGATGTTGGTAATCGGTGGACACGTCGTAGACGTCGGATGCGCCGGGCGGGTCCGAAAACATCATGGTATGGTTCGATTTCAGCTGTCAAGGATCGATGGCTGTTCGGGCAGGCTCCGGCTTGCCCAAGAGATTCACGATTCGGCTCGTTTAGAAGCGTGAACAACAACGAACGGCGTCGCGTTGACGTCGTTCCTCAGAGCCGATCGCATTGTCGGTCGGCATCCGGGTCACTAGGTCAAGGAGCGGACCGATGACGACCAAGAAGAGCGCCACGGCGCCAGCGACAACCGTCGCCCTGCTGGAAGTGGAAGAAGAAACCGTCGAGGAACTGGCGTCGCCGACCAAGAAGTCGACGAAGTCCAAGGCCTCGACCGATGCGCCGGCCAAGGCCCCGCGTCGGGAGCGATCGGCCAGTCGAAGCGGGACCAAGGGGTCTCGTTCGAAGGCCAAGGACAAGGCACTCTCGGACATTCCGATCGAAGAGATCTGGTCGATGTACCGCGAAGAGGCCACCCTCGACGTTCGTAATTTCCTGGTCGAGAAGTATTTTGATCTGGTTCGGTTCACCGCCGAACGGATGGCGATGCGGCTTCCTTCGGAAGTCGACACCAATGATCTGATGTCCGCGGGTTCCTTCGGGCTCATGGATGCGATCAACGCCTACGACCCGGGCCGGAACGTGAAGTTCGAGACCTATTGCACCCAGCGAATTCGAGGCGCGATCTTCGATGAGCTTCGTGCCATGGACTGGGTCCCGCGTCTGGTCCGATCTCGAACCGCGAAGTTCGAGACGACTCGCAAGCAGATCGAGATGGAGACCGGGCAGGCCGCGAGCGATGATGACATCGCAGACCGTCTCCAGCTCTCTTCCGATGACTATCGCAAGCTGAAGCGCGACTCTCGACCGGTGACCCAGGTCAGCCTCAACCGGAAGTGGTTCGAGACCGATGGCAACAAGGATGTCCGCGAGATCGACGTGGTCAAGGACACCCGTCAGGAGAACCCCCTGACCGCCGTCCAGCGACAGGATCTCCAGTCGCTGCTCACCAAAGGTCTTTCCCGGGCCGAACGGCTGATCGTCATCCTCTACTACTACGAGGAGATGACCATGAAGGAGATCGGTCTCACGCTGGATCTCTCCGAGAGCCGGGTCAGCCAGATGCACTCCTCGATTCTGGCCCGCCTGAAGGCCCAGATGCAGCACCGCGAGAAGGAATTCTGATCGGCCGTCGGCACGCCTTCTTCGACCGCTCCACCGCGGGCCTGCCATTGCCATCATCGTCAGAACACCGAGGGCCCTCGTTCCTGCAGGAACGAGGGCCCTCGTTCCATGACTGGGCTCGTTCTTCAACGACCCCGGCAACGCCGTTCCAGATCTTGAAATATCGTTCTGGCCTTGATATCTTCGAGGTAGGTCGGGTCATGGCTTGTCTCCCGCGAGACATGGCTGGCCCGAGTGCCGTGTTTTTCTTTGTTCCCCGTGGCCTTACGAAAGAGTCCACATAATGGAGCGAACCCTTCCCGGGGGCCGCTCATCCAGGAGAGTTCAAATGCGATGTGTTTCCATTGGAGCGATGGCTATCGCTATTTCGGCCGGATCCGCCTTTGCAGGCGTTGCCAACGAGTTCGGAACCCTCACCGACGGCTACGGGTCGGAGATTTCCTTCGGTGCCGGCTCCGGTAATTCGAACACCGATTTCGTCTACCAGAATCATTCCACGGTGGACGGGTACCTCAACATGGGGCTCAGCACCCAGTTCTATTACAGCAGTGCCAATGGTCCCGTCACCAACGACGGTGTCGACACCTTCTACACGCAGGCAGGCGCTGATCAGTCCGGCAACCCGAGCGCCACCGCGGGCGCCGGTCGTTGGGGCTTCAAGTGGAGCGTCACCTTCAGCGATTTAGAAGGCAACATCAACGTGCCAGAGGACTACTTCATGGCGCTTCGCATCGAGGGACCGAGTGGTGGCAGCTGGGGAAGCCTGGACCAGGCCTACTCGAATGAACTGATCGGCTACCCCGGTGGCGCGAGCAACTACGCGAATCAGAATGTCTGGGTTCCGGCCTACGACTTCATGCAGGTCGACTCGGCCAGCCAGGGCGGAGCGCCGGGCGCCTGGAGCGGCCTCGGCTACGATTTCGACGAGTTGGGAACCTACTCCATCTCGATCGCGATCTGGGACAACACCTCTGGAANCATGGACACCGTCGGGACCCTCAGCATGGACGTCGTGGTCGAAGGCAGCGTCGTTCCCGGCGTCGGTGGCCTCGCGGCCCTCGGCGGTATGGGCCTCGTCGGTCGGCGTCGCCGCCGCTGAGCGACGACGCGAACCACTCGATCTGCATGAACGCCCCGCCGACCAGACCGGTCGGTGGGGCGTTTTTATGTTGCCTTGGTGGTGCCTTGGAAGGTCGTGGTCAGTCGTCGGCTGGACGATGGCGGGAGAAGGCGGAGGGAGCGATGCAGATCCATGATTGAAGAGCAATTTGGATCTTTGACATTGAAGCTTCGCAGGTTTTTGGTGAAATCGAAGGTTTGTTCGGCTAGGTTGGTCACCCTCGCGGCAGCTGGCTGGCCGATCCCAGTTCCCGATCCCAGTTCCCGATTCCAGTTCCCAACCATGTCATTTCACACNCAAGATGTGTTCACCCCGGTGTGNGGAACANNCTGTTTTTATAGGAGAAAGATCATGCGTCNAATTCTGATCGCCGCGGTTGCAGCCACCAGCTTTTCTTCGTCCGCCATGGCGGGCGACGGTCATTCGTTCGGCACCCTCACCGACTATCTTGGCGATGAAGTCAGTTTCGACGCCGGTAGCGGCAACTCGAACACGGACTTCATGTACGACAACCGGGGGTGGTTCAACGATGACGATTTCGAGAGCCTCACCATCGGTCTGAGCACGCAGGCCTACTACGGCGGTGCCAATGAGCCGGTGACCAACAACGGCTACGACACCTTCTATGTGCAGGCTGGTGCCGATCAGACCGGCAGCGGCCTCCCGGGCTCCGGCCGATGGGGTTTCAAGTGGAGCATCACGGGTGCTGGCGGCAGCGTCCCGAACGATATTTTCATGGCGCTCCGGATCGAAGGACCCAGCGGCGGCAGCTGGGGCTACCTGAGCACCGATATCGCAGCGGAAGTCGTTGGCTACCCCGGTACAGCGGGGACCTATGCCAACCAGCAGGTCTGGACGACGGCCTACGGCTTCATGCAGGAGGATTCGGAAACCCAGGTTTCGGTCCCCGGGTTGTGGAACGGTCTCGACTATGACTTCAACGAGCTTGGCACCTACAACATTCAGATGAGGGTCTGGGGCAACGACAGTGCGGGCTACGAGGAGATTTACACGATGTATATGAACGTCGTGGTCGAGGGCTCGGTCGTTCCGGGGGTCGGCGGCATCGCGGCCCTCGGAGGCTTCGGCCTCGTCAGTCGTCGTCGTCGTCGCTGAGCAAGCCGGCCGATTCGTTCAACCTGAAAAAAGAGGACGCCCCGTCGACCAAACCGGTCGGCGGGGCGTCTTCGTGGTGCCTTGGGATGTCCTGGTCAATCGTCGGCGACGATCGGTCGGACGAGGATGTCGGTGAACTGGATGCCCGAGCCATGGGCCTGGAGACCGATGGGGCCGGAATCCGGGACCCCCGGCAGCACGCAGTCCACCAGCACGTGTTGGCCGTTGAGATGGACGTTCAGGGTCTCGCCCACCATCGAGATTCGGAAGGCGTTCCACTCGCCCACCGGGCGGTCGGCGCAGGCGAGTGGGGTGGCGGCGGCCCGGGTGGCGGCCGGCATCGATCCGTCCGTGCGGTACCCGTAGACCTCGCCGCTTCCGGCCGGCCATTCCCAGATGTTCACCTGGCTCTTCGAGTTCCCGCGGAGGTAGATCCCGCTGTCTCGTTCCTCGACCAGGACCGTCACCGTATCGCCGGCATCGTCCGTTCGATACGACCCGTCGGATTCGATGATCGGACGCTCGATCGGGCCCTGCGATGGGCCTTCCCATCTCCAGCTCACGAGGAGTTCGAAGTCTTCGAAGGACTCGAGGGACCAGAGATCTCCCTTGACGCCGTCGAAGTCGAGGGTGCCGTCGATCACGGACCAGTGCTTGGTCACGAGCTCGTCGACCTTCCAGCCGTCGAAGTCGGTTCCGTTGAAGAGGGGGAGGAATCCCGTGGATTCCCGGAGTTCCTGGGGCTCCTGGGTGCAGCAGCCGACCAGAGCGTTGGATGCCAGGGCCAGGATGATGGTGGCTCGCTTCATGCCTCGATGGTCTCCAGTCGATCGGCGAAGAGGATCTCCGCGGTCGTCCTGGCCTCGACGTCGTCGCGGGTGACGTCGGGGGCGAGTTCGGTCACTCGGAATCGTCTTCGATCCGGATCCATCTCCATCACGCAGAGATCAGTGATGATCATGTCGATGCAGCGAAGACCGGTGAGTGGCAGCGTGCACTCGGGAATGATCTTCGGTGCGCCCTTCCGATTGGTGTGCTCCATCGTCACGATGACCCTTCGCACGCCGGCGACGAGGTCCATCGCGCCGCCCATGCCCTTGACCATCTTGCCGGGGATCATCCAGTTGGCGATGTCGCCTTCCTGACTCACTTCCATCGCCCCGAGGATGGCGAGGTCGACATGGCCGCCTCGAATCATTTCGAAGCTCTCGGCGCTCGAAAAGAACGAGTGGCCGGGAACGCCGGTCACCGTCTGCTTCCCCGCATTGATCAGGTCCGCGTCGACCTCGGCGTCGGTCGGGAATCGACCCATGCCGAGGAGGCCGTTCTCCGATTGGAGCCAGACCGTCATGTCCGCCGGCACGTGGTTGGCCACGAGGGTGGGCATGCCGATGCCGAGGTTGACGTAGAAGCCGTCTTGAAGTTCCAGAGCGGCTCTGCGGGTGATGCCATCGCGGTCGAGGGGCATGGTCGATCCAGGATCAGGAGGTCGGGCGGAGAGGGTTTCGGGCCGAATTCTACGATCCACGCGGCCGATCCGTCGGAGCGGCGGATGATTCGGGTTGCTCCGGCCGCCATTTGGTCGCCCCGGCGCCATCGACCGGATCGATCATCGGATTTCTTCGTCGGCCCCGGTCTTCCGATGCGGGCCGGCGTCTTCTTGGTTCCTTCCGCTCCGTCTGGTAGATTTCCGCCCATGAGCACTGCAACCCTCCATTCGTCCCTCACCGGGATTCTCGATCGCCTTGGCATGTCCGATCACCCCGCCATCCTTCCGCCCGATGCCGGTGGTGACGTGGCGGTCAGCATGAATCCTGCTGACGGCCTGCCACTCGCCGCGGTCGCCCTTCAGTCCACCGACGACTATCACGCCGCGGTCGCCCGTTCCATGGCGGTTCAAAAGGCCTGGCGAATGTTGCCGGCGCCCAAGCGAGGCGAACTCGTTCGTCGCATCGGAAACGCGTTTCGCGAGCACCTGGAACCTCTCGGTGAACTGGTCACCCTCGAAATGGGGAAGATCAAGCCTGAAGGCATCGGCGAGATCCAGGAGTGCGTCGACATCGCCGACTTCGGCGTCGGCCTCTCCCGCCAGCTGCACGGACTGACCATGCACAGCGAGCGGCCCGAGCACCGGATGTACGAACAGTGGCACCCGATGGGAACCATCGGCATCATCACCGCCTTCAACTTCCCGGCCGCGGTCTGGGCGTGGAACGCCATGCTCGCCGCCGTCTGTGGTGACGCGATGGTCTGGAAGCCGAGCCTGGTCACGCCGATCACGGCGATCGCCATGACCGAAATCGCCCATCGGGTGATGCGGGACCAGGATGTCTTCGTTCCAGCCGAAGGCGACCCGTGCGATGTGTTCAGTCTGATCATCGGGAGCGATCAGGCGGTCGGGGAGCCCATGATCGCGGATCGGAACCTTCCGCTGATCTCCGCCACCGGCTCCTCTCGCATGGGACGACGGGTGGGTGAAGTGGTCGGTGGTCGACTCGGTCGTTGCCTGCTCGAGCTCGGAGGCAACAACGCGATCGTTCTGATGCCCGACGCGGACATGGAGCTCGCGATCCGAGGCGTCGTCTTCGGTGCGGTGGGCACCGCCGGTCAGCGGTGCACCAGCACGCGTCGGCTCCTCTGCCACACCTCCGTGGCGGACGAGGTCATCGAGAAGCTCAAGACCGCCTATGCGACGATTCCGATCGGCGATCCGCTTTCGGCCGACACGTTGATGGGGCCTCTGATCTCCGCTGATTCCGTCGGTGCGATGCGGGCCGCGATCGAGCGAGCGGTGGCCGAAGGCTGCACCGTCGAGTGTGGGGGGGTGGAAGGAATCGATCGTCGTGCGGCCGATTCGGGCAACTTCGTCGAGCCCACGATCATCCGCGTCCCGAAGGGCTCGGTCCCGCCGATCACCAAGGACGAGACCTTCGCCCCGATCCTCTACGTCTTCGAGATCGACAGCCTCGACGAGGCGATGTCGATTCACAACGACGTCGACCAGGGACTTTCGTCCGCGATCTTCACCGACTCCGTTCGGAATGCCGAACGATTCCTCTCCCATGCGGGCAGTGACTGCGGTATCGCCAACGTCAACATCGGTACCAGTGGGGCCGAGATCGGCGGAGCCTTCGGTGGTGAGAAGGACACCGGTGGTGGTCGCGAATCGGGGTCCGACGCCTGGAAGGTCTACATGCGACGACAGACCTGTACCCTGAACTGGGGTGAGGATCTCCCTCTCGCCCAGGGCATCAGCTTCGGTTGATCGTCAGCGACCGGCACTGGCCCGGCGAACGACCGGCACGGGATGAAAAGAACGGGCCCCGCGGCGACTTGCCGCGGGGCCCGTTTCTCTGGATCGAGGTTGGAGTCGGAGCCGCTTCGCTCACTCGTCTTCGAAGATGGTCGCCGTGGATTCCATCCGTGTGGTCATCACCTGATGACCCGGATCCACGAAGACCAGGTTGACCATGTCCTCGTCCTCGACGTGACTGGAGAAGAGGAGAAGCCGACCCCGGTACGGCATCATTCGCATGTGACGCGGCTTCATCGGAATCTCTTCCATCACCATCGACCAGGTTTCGGTCGCCGGATCGAAGCACTCGATGGAGCGGTTGGGCTCGAGGCCGCTGCCCTCGGCCTTGGGGCTGGAACCGCCCGCGAGGTAGAGCCGCCCGTCGAGGGCGACCAGCTCCGCGGAGAGGCGAGGCCGCGAGGGGGCGGGCATCTCCATGAATTCCTTGGAATCGAAATCGAAGGCGCGACAGTTCTCGACCAGCTGGAAATCCTCACGCATGCCGCCCACCAGATAGTAGCGATCTCCGAGTTTCGCTCCCGCGAAGGCTCGACGGGGTTCCGGAAGGTTGATTCCGTCGTAGGCGAAGTCCGGACCATTCTTTTCGACCGGTGCAGAGACCACCTCCATGAGGTGTCGGAATTGATCGCCGTCCGCTCGTCGAGGGTCGTAGTCCAGGCCTCCGAACACCCACATGTTCCCCGCGTGTTCGACGAGGCCGAACTGGCTGCGGGAGATGGGGAGGTTCGGTGCATCGTCGTGCCAGGTGCCATCCTTCACGTCGTAGCGATACCCCTCGGTCCACGTCCTGGCGGCTTCGCCGTCATGTCCGAATCCGCCGACCGCGTAGGCATTGCCGTCGGTGTCCATGCAGGTCTGAATCGTCTGGCGGGCGTGCGGAAAGTCCGCGGCCTCCTCCCAGTGCATTCCGGCGAGTGAGAATCGCTGGCCGGTCGAAAGGAAGTTCTCCGCATCGAAGTCATGCTGGCCGACGCTGTTGTTGCCGCCGAAGAGGTAGACCCAGCCATCATTCACGAACATGGCCTGTCGATTCTTGGCTTTCATCGGAGTCGGAATGGACATGGTGACGACGCTCGGGGCGTCGGTCTCGGGGGTCAGGTCGAGGTGCTCGAGGTGGGTCGGGCGAACGCCACGAGAGATCCCACCGACGAAGAACAGGTCGTCCGGCGAGGCGGCCGCGATCTGATGGAAGAACCGGGGGAAGGTCAGGCTTCCGACCTGGGTCCATTCGGTTTCGCCCGGCGTCCAGGCGTAGACCACGCCGTCGGCGCCGGATGCGATCACTCGATCACCGGCGGCTTCGGCGGCAAGGCCGAAGGCGATGCCCGGATAGTCGGGGCCCTTCGTCCAGACGCCGGTCTCCAGGTTGAGGATTTCAACCGCGTTACTCATGCCCCGCTTGGAGGTGATGCCTCCGATCATGACGACCTCGTCACCGATGCTGGTGGTGGCCAGGGCCCGTCGCTTGAACGGCGCGGGGATGGACTTCCAGTCACCGGCGGGATCTTCCAGGTCCATGAACAGGACGTCGTCGTGCCAGTCGGACTCACCGGTTTCGGCATCCATTCCCCATCCGCCCGCGACCACCAGGCGTGACCCGATCACCGTGCTGTCGTGCGAGGAACGAGGCGAGGGAAGCGGCGGCATCGCCGTCCAATTCCGGGTCTTCGTGTCGAAGGCCCACACCTCGTCCAGAGAATCGAGTCGCTGATCCTCGAACTGCTGGTTCAGGGCGACCATGCCTCCGATCCGGAAGATCCGGTCGCCGTGGGCTTCGAGCGAGCAGCTCTGAATCCGCTGGTCGTGGGGGAGGTACTCGACGTGCGACCGATCATGGAGATTGACTCGGTAGAAGTCTCGTTGCTGTTCCTCCATGTAGTAGTCGTGGGGAGGGCCGGTGTAACCACCGAGCACGTACACCCAGCCATCCGTGGTCGCCGCGCCGAAGCTCGTGGTGGCCCGAGGCGTCGTCGCGTCAAGGGTGGCGATCGGCATGTTCCGGTCCCTCTGCACCTGCTCCGGCATCTTGAAGTGCTGGGCGGTGGCGGAGGAGGCGATGGTCATCAGGCCGAAGACGGCACCGATCGAATGTACGGAGGCACTGGCGGGGGTCACAGATCGTTCCTTTCGAAGAAAAGCCACCGGCCGATACATTGCGGGACGCGGAGGCTCTCCGCGGGTTGGCGGAGGGGCTGGTTGATCTCTAAATTCTACTCAATTACTGAGAATGAGTCTCAACAACGGAACTTCAAGGCTATCATGATCCGTATTGAGACTCATTCTCAATGAGAGTATTTCCTTGCCGGAGTCCAGAGTGCGATTCTCAAATTTCCTCGATCGATCGTTTTTCACCACCGCGTTGATGACCTGTTCGTTGGGAGTCGGCCTTCTCGGGGCAGCAAACAGCGTTGAGGCGGAAGACTTCGATGGCGTCCTCCCCACCTCGGCGGACCGCTGGATGTACCCGTTCAACGCCACCCCCGGATACCGGCCCGGCGGATCGATCTTCGGCTTCGTCGCGGTCCCGGCAAATACGGACTTCGACAACCGCGACGCCCAGATAATCATCGCGTTCGACACCACGGACATCGTGGCGCCGAATCAGGGGATCGATGCCTACCAGCTCGATTCCATCACGGTCGAGATGACGCTGTCCGGCCAGGCTTCGTCGCCGCTGGACACGACGTATGACG
>NYSW01000019.1 GCA_002683195.1 Phycisphaerae bacterium | reverse complement strand
CCTTCACGGTGGAGATCAGGTTCGGGATCAGATCGTGCCTGCGCTGGAGCTCGGTGTCGATGTCCGACCACGATTCCTTGCAGGTCACCCGAAGCCGGACGATCCGGTTGTAGACCGAGATCAGAAACAGACCGAGAAGGACGACGATCCCCAGCACCACGCCGACACCGATCAGGGCGGGGGCGACGGCGAGGGACGGGACGAGGGTCGGATTCGACATCGAGTGCTCCAGGTTCGTCGGGAAGTGGTCGGCGCTGGAGGATAGCATGGGGGATCAGGCCCACCACCGGAGTTCTCCCTTGCCGCGAGTCGAAGTCCTCAAGACCTGGAAGCTCTTCATCGGAGGCGCTTTTCCCCGGACCGAGAGTGGCCGGACGATGATCATCCACGATGCTCAGGAACGAGTGGTCGCCCACTGCTGCCGGGCGAGCCGGAAGGACCTTCGAAACGCGGTCGAGTCGGCTCGGAAGGCGCTACCCGGCTGGTGGGCCCGTGACGCCTACAACCGCGGACAGATCCTCTATCGCATCGCCGAGATGGCGGAGAGCCGGGCGACCGAACTCGCGGACGCGATTCGCGCCGTGCCGGATGGTCGAACCGGGCGGAAGGCCACCGCCGCCCAGGCTCGAGCGGAAGTGGCGCGGTCCACGGATCGACTGGTGAGTTTCGCCGGATGGTGCGACAAGTACCCGCAGGTGGTGGGATCTCGAAATCCGGTCAGTGGTCCGTACCACGACTTCACGATGCCCGAGCCCACGGGAGTCTGCCTCGCCCTGGCGCCGGAATTCCCCTCCCTGCTGGGATTGGTTTCGGTGATCGCACCGATGCTGGCGGGTGGCAACGTGGTGGTGGCGCTGGCGAGCGGTCGAAATCCACTGCCGGCGATGACGCTCGCCGAAATTCTCGCCACCAGCGACGTGCCCGGCGGCGTGGTCAACATGCTGACCGGTCTCCGCGAGGAACTGATTCCCGAGTGCGCCACGCATCGGGACATCGATGCGATCGGTGGAGTCTTCGAGACGGCGGAGGAACGCCGGGTGCTCGAACTCGGAGCGGCGGAAAACCTGAAGCGAGTGCGACTCGACGACGCGGCCACCACGGACTGGCATGACGATGAGGCCCGGCATTCCCCGTGGACCATCGAACCGTTCACCGAGACCAAGACGATCTGGCACCCTTCTGGAGCCTGAGCGTGGTTTTCCGTGGACCTCAAGTCCGCCAATATCAGGGATGATCAGGGATGATCAGGCCGACCGGGTCTTCGCACCGTGATGCTCGGAGATCTTGTCGAGCTGTCGGACGACGGCGTGCATGTTCTTCCAACGTCCATGGGCGTTGGGTTCGAGGCAGAGATTCACGACCTCGGCAAGCTCGATCGGAATATCGGGATTGATGCGATTCGCCAGCGGAGGCACCGTAGCCTGGCCACGTGAGCCCGGTCCGGCGGTCGGAACTTCCTGGCCGGTCAGCATCCAGTACATCGTCGCCCCGAAGTTGTAGACGTCGGTGCGTTCACTCAACGGTTCGACGTCCGCCTGTTCCGGGGCCATGAAACCGGGCGTGCCTTGGATGCGTTCCTTGGGCTTCCCGATCGGGTGTGCCTGGCCGAGATCGATCACCTTGATCCGACCTTCCGCCGTGATGAGCACGTTGGTCGGCTTCATGTCCGCGTGAACGTAGCCCTTGTCGTTCATGTGGGCCATCGCATCCGCGACCTCCCGGAAGATCTTGATCTTCTCGTCGATGGGGATGCCGACCAGCTGGTCGAGCGACTGGCCGTCGACCAGTTCCATGAGGACGATGACTTCGTTTCGAGCCCAACCGCGAGGTCGGACCTTCTCGACGCTGTGGATGCGCCGGACCGCCGGGTGCGACAGCTTCTTGGAGACCCTGACTTCGTTTTCCGCCTGGACCAGAAAGCGATCGTCCTTGTCCTTCTTCTCGTCCAGGATCACCTGCTTGAGCGCAAAGACCTCGCTGGTCTTCGGATCGAAGACGCAGAAAATCTCGCTTGCGGCGCCAGAGCCGATGTGCTTGAGCACTCGGTAGCCATGGATGAGTTCAGGAAGCTTCACGGGACGGTGTTACAACTGGGGTCACGCAGGGGTCGACATCGATCCTTCGGAAGAGGACCGAGACATGAAAAAGTGATTCGATGACCTCGAAATGCCTGTGTCAGGAGAGATCGGCCGAACCTTCCGGCCCTGCACTATACGAATTCTGCCGATGATTTCCACGTCTTGGCCCGACAACAAGTTGCTAGAAAAAAACTTGTGGATGAGCTCAGGACGAAGGTACGTCGCCGGCTCCGGCATAGCGCCCGTTGGAGTAACGAAGAATCTGGCGTCCGAGATCGTCGAGGAGGCTCGAGGCGCCGAACCGGTACAGGCCCGGATCCAACCAGGAATCCCCGAGGGTTTCGCGGAGCATCACCAGATGATGGATGGCACTCTTGGCGGTACGAATCCCTCCTGCGGGCTTCATACCGGCTGATTCACCAGTTGCCAGCCAACGATCTCGAATGGCTTCCAGCATCACCAGGACCACGGGCATTGTCGCCGCGGGTGAGATTTTGCCGGTGGAGGTCTTGATGAAGACCTCTCCCGGTTCGCATTTCTCGCCATCCACCGGCTCCGAGAGGGCGGCCTCCAGGGCCAGGTCGGAAGCCAGTCGAACCCGATCCAGGGTCCCCAGTTCCCCGGTTTCCAGGATGACCTTCAGGTGGGCGGCTCCGCAGGTTCGCTTCACGGCGGCGATCTCGTCCTGGACCTCGTCGTACCGGCCGGCCAGGAAGGCTCCCCGATTGATGACCATGTCGATTTCATCCGCACCGCCTTCCACCGCCGCCGCCACTTCCGCCAGACGGAGCTCCAGTGGTGACTGGCCGCTGGGAAACGCGGTCGCCACGCTCGCGATTCGGATCGAGGACCCCGCCAGCCGCTCGCGGGCGGCCTGGATCATCGATGGATAGACGCAGACCGCGGCGACGGTCGGGATCGGTGGATCGAAGGTGCCGGGAACGGGGCGGCGGGCGCGGTCACAGAGGGTCCGGACCCGCTCCGGCGTGTCGGCGCCCTCGAGGGTGGTGAGATCGGTCATCGAGATCGCGAGCCGCAGGGCGGCGATCTTCGATTCCTTCTTGATCGATCGACTGGTGAACTCCGCGGCACGCCGGGCGGCCATCACCGGATCCACGGTTCGGATTCGGGTCATCGGAGGTCTCCGGGCGCACACGGAGACGCCGTGTCTCGACGGCGCCTCCGGAATTGGTGGCGATTGGTGGCGATGGTTCCGGGAATGCCGGGTTCAGCGAGCAGCCTTGAAGAGCCGGGGCAGGTAGGAACCGCCCTTGAGCTCGAGTCGGGCGGTCAACGGGGTGTTGGCGTTCTCAATCCAGTAGATGAACAGGGATTCCTCGTTGGAATCGATGACGTAGAGCAGGTCGTACGGTCGTTCCTTGGGACCCTGGCCACTGGAACTGGTCACCATCGAGAATCCTTCGTCGGTCGAGACGGCCATGTTTCCATAGGCCGGGTTCGGAGCCAGTCGACCGGCCTGCATCACGGCGAGGGCGGTGATCACGAAGGCGGATGCCCAGAGGACCGGGGCGGCGGGATTGTTTCGTCGGGTGCGATTCATGACTTGATTCTCTCCGTGAGTCACTTGGAGTTCTGCTGGACCGTCACAGAGTCCTTCGCCAGATCGGCGTAGGCCATGCCTTCAAGCATGTTCTGCTGCACGTTGTATCGAACGGCCACGAGTTCACGGGAGTTCTGATTGAGGATGTAGAGGAGATAGGGCGTGGTGCCCTGTGATCGGCCGGACACCATGGTGTACTTGCCGCGGAATCGCTGGCTCTGGGCGTCGGCCGAGGGCGCGAAGGTGATTGCGGCCAGGACGGCGACCAGCAGGCCGTTCAGCACGAGCAGGCCTTTGAGGTTTCGATGGGACATGGGAGTCTCCGGATGAGGCGGGGCGAAGGACACGAACGACCGGATGGGTCAGAGGTCCTCGGGCTGCCGCTTCGACGGGAAAAGCGTGAGTGAGATGAGAATCGCGGCGAAGACGCCGGCGATGATGTAGCCCGGCCAGACCTGGGTCCGGGTCCCGATGTCGGGATCACGGGGCGCGTTCTGGGCCAGGGCGACCGTGGTCGCGGCGAGGGGGCTGGCGAGCACGGCGAGAAGAATGGTGTTTGAAAATCGACGCATGATCCGAACGGTATCCGGATCCCACCGTTCCGGGCAAACCGCAAGGCCCGAAGGACCATCTGGCGGGGGCCAGGGGACCTTCGGGCCTGCTTGCTGGAAGATGACCGGATTTGAAGAGACTTCGGGTCGGCTCCGCCGGAACGGAGGAGATCGGGCCGGAACCGGCGGGAAAAAGTCGTTCCGTCAGGGAGCGGGACTCGTGGCCGACCCGTTGAGGATGAAGGAGGGCGGTTCCGAGGGTTCACCTTCACATTGAAGACCGATGGTGAGGGTCTTCCCGGAGCAGAGATCGGCGTTCCAGGTCTCGTTCACCAGGCGGACCTGGCCGGGATCGGACGGCGCGAGCCGTCCGTTCCACGACCCGGTCACCTCGAAGTCGGCCGGCGAGAAGAGAACCTCCCATCCCTTCAGACACTGGCCGCTGTCGTTGACGATGTCGAGTTCCGCGATGAACCCTCCCGACCACTGATCGACCACTCGCCATCGGTGAAGGAACCCATCGAGTTCACAGACGTCCAGACGTCCATCACCGTCCGCGTCACCGACTTCCATTTCGCAGACGTCGGGAATGAGATTGGTGTCGCAGTCCTCCACCAGTCCCTGGGCGATGGCGCAAGGATCCGGGATTCCGTCCCCGTCACAATCGGGCAGGTCGGAACATTCGTCGGGAATTCCGTCGTGATCGCAGTCCGCCGCCCCGGCGGCGATCTCCTCGACGTCGGGGATCCCGTCGCCGTCGCAATCGGGACCGCAGGCGCCCCAGGACCCGAGCATCAATCCGAGGTCCGCGCCATCGGTGTCGCCATCCGCATCGACGTCTCCGCCGGCGTTGCCCCAGGAACCCAGGAGCAGACCGAGATCCGCACCGTTCACCTGTCCGTCCAGGGTGAGATCGCCCGGGCAGTCGCAACGCTCGTCGCAGCTCCCGAAGTCGACGTCACTCACCGCGTAGAAACCCTCACCCGCGGGATCGAGACGCTGCCAGATCACCACGATCGCGTGGCGACCGGTTCTTGAAGGGATCGTGGTTGGAATCTCGTAGGTGTCCTCGATCAGGGTCGGAGCACCAGTGGCGAGTTCCTCCAGCTGCCCCCAGCGGAGCGGTTGGTTCGGATTCCAGTCCGGAGTGGTGATCCAGACCCGGAATACATTCGGATTGTGCGGGGTGCTGGCGAACCATTCGAGGGTGAACGGACCACTGGCGATCGGGGCCGCCGGCCAGTCATCGCGCACCAGATCGAGTCCGGCGTACTTGTCGTTGCCCGCCGAGGCGATACGGCCGTCGGGGATCCGCTGGGTGTAGTCGATCGTCGATTGATAGGTCGCATCGCCGGGGTGGAAGTTGACGACTTCATTCCAGTCGTAGAACGGCTGGGTGCCACCCACTTCGATCGCGGCGGCAATCGCCGGTTCGGCGGGGTTCTGGATATCGCCTTGCCAGCCGAGATAGATCCTGCTCGGTGGCGACGAGAGTGAGCCATGGCCGAAGACCGAAGCGGTCGTTCCCACGAGGATGGAGGCGGTTGCGACTGGCGCAACGGTTTCGGCGATGAATCGCCGGAATGCTGATTTGGACATGTCGAGGCGCTTCCTGTAAAGGACGGGTCTTCCGATCGGAATCGGAGTTCCACAATGCTCTGCGCCGCTTCGAACGGTCCCCGGCGCAGTTCAACGACAACCTGTTCGTCCGCCGAACAGGCCGTGTTCCCCCTTCTGAGGGGAATTATTCACGCTGGGTTCCGCGGACCAAGGGTCCGTCGGCCACGTTCGTCCCGGATCACCCTCACGACGGGATCACCGGATTCATGGTCGAGAATGATCGTCCAGTCCTCGTCTTCCGCCCGCTGCAGGATCCGCGCCTTGGTCAGCAGCGTCTCGTAGGGCTCCATGTCGTACGCGGTGGCGGCGGAAGGATGGGCATGATGCACGGTGGGAAGCAGGTCACCGAGGAAGGCGATGGTCCGGTCGGAATCATTCACCAGCACGCCTTGCTGTCCGGGCGTGTGTCCGATGACGGGTTCCACCGTGATCCCCGGCAGGACCTCTCCGTGACCGTCGATCAATCGGATTCGATCCGCGATGGGATCCAGATGGGTTCGAAGATAGGTCCGGGTCATGGTGCTTCGATTCGCAACCGCATCCTCCCACTCCTTCCTTTGCACGACGATGTCCGCGTTGGGAAAGACCGGCCGCGGCGAGATTCCATCCGCGATCATCTCCCGGGGCGGTCGGCCGTCCCAGGTCGTGAGTCCCGCGGCATGGTCGAAGTGCAGATGAGTGACGATCACCGTGTCGATCTCTTCTGGCTCGACTTCGATCTCCCGCAGGGCATCGACCACCGTGCGTTGCTCGAGGTCGTAGATCTCGCGTTCCTTCGACGTCCACTTGTCACCGCACCCGCTTTCGACCAGGACTTTCCGCCCGTCCTGTTCGAACAGCATGCAGTTGGTCTGAAGGTCGATTCGATTGCGCTCATCGGGCGGCGTCCATCGAGACCACATCTCCTGGGGAATGATTCCGAACATTCCGCCTCCGTCGAGACGGAGCGTGCCGGCGCGAATCACCTGCCAGGTCCAAAGAGATCGAGTCATCCGGGCATTGTGTCGCATGGAGAGAGGCTCGTCAGGCCCCTTACCTGCAGACTTTGGCGGTTTGTGGCGGAAAAAAGAAGCGGCGGTCCACTACTCTCACCGATTCGTTTTTTTCGGTTCCAAGGGGGTCTCCTTGTCAACACCAGATCGGCAGGAAGCAGAGCTCACGGCGATCATCAACGCAGCGATGGGCGGCAGCGCCTCGGCTGCGGCCGACATGTGGGGAATGGTCTACGAGGATCTCCGCTTGATGGCCGTCGGCGCCATCAAACAGGAATCCAACGAGAGCGGTCTCCAGCCGACCCAGGTGGTCCATGAAGTCTTCATCCGACTGGATCGGAATTCGTCGCAGGACTGGGATGATCGACGGCACTTCTTCGGGGCGGCGGTACGGGCCATGGAGCAGTTCCTGATCGACCATGCCCGGAAGAGAAAGGCCTTGAAGCGGGGCGCCGGTCGATCCCCGATCTCCCTGTCGGTGCTTGCCGGCGAACTCGCGTGTTTCGTGCACGCGGAGGAAGCCGAGTCACGGGGACTCATCGGCGCCCTGGAGAAGCTTGCCGACGTGGACCCGGGTGCGGCCGAAGTGACTCGATTCCGGTGGTTGATGGGCATGACCATCGAACAGACGGCCTCCCTCCTCGATCGCTCGTCGTCCGATGTCCGAAGAGACTGGACATTTGCGCGGGCTTTTCTTCAGCGGTGTCTTTCGGAAAGCACGGAATGATCCCGAATGAGGCTCGAACATGACCTTTGACGTCGATCCGGATCAGGTCGGGCAATCCGACGTCGATGCCGACCCGGATGCGGATCGTCATCTGATGGTTCGGAGACTCTTCGATCTCCTGGTCGCGTCCGAGGAGGAGGACCGACTGAAGGTCCTGCTCGAAGCCGACGTGTCCGAAGAGGTTCGGGATGAAGTCGAAAGCCTCCTTCGTTTCGTCGAGTCCACTCGAGTGGACGTGGAGGAACGAAGAGACGAGAGCAGGCCCTCGGACCTCCTCGGTTGCCGGGTCGGTGACTTTCATCTGGTTCGACTGATCGGGACCGGTGGCACCAGCGTGGTCTTCGAGGCCCTGCAGTCGAAGCCGGATCGCACGGTGGCGGTGAAGGTGCTCCGAGCCGGATTCGCCGGTCCACGGGCTCGACGACGCTTCGAGCGGGAAGTTGAGATCGCAGGCGGACTCGAGCATCCGGGAATCGCCAAGGTCCTCGCTTCCGGATCGATCGAGATCGACGGTGCGGAACTGCCGTGGCTTGCGATGGAATTCGTTTCCGGTGGCCGGTCGATCACCCGGCACGCGCAGGAGGAGAATCTCGACGTTCGATCCCGCGTTCGACTGATCCGGGAGGTGGTCGCGGCTCTCCGAGTGGCGCATCGTCGGGGGGTGATTCATCGTGATCTCAAACCGGCGAACATCCTGGTGGGTGAGGATGCACGGGTGCGGATCATCGACTTCGGCATCGCTCGTTCGGATGCGGGCGGAACCGGGCACAACACTCTGGCGACGATCCCCGGACAGGTGCTGGGAACGGTTCCGTTCATGGCTCCGGAACAGATCGACGCCGATGNGGATTCGATCGATGTNCGNGCNGACATCTACTCACTCGGGNTCGTGNCGTATCTGCTCCTGACCGGGCGGATGCCGTACGAACTCGGNGATTGCGGCTTCGTCGAGGCCGCCCGNCGCATCCGAACNCATGANCCGCTNTCGATGCGNCGNTACNAATCGANGGTGGACCGNGATCTGGACGGCATCGTGCAGAAGATGCTGGAGAAGGATCCCGATGANCGTTTNCAGGGNCTGGANGAANTGGACGCCGANCTGGAAGCCTGGNTCGATGGNCGGCCNGTCACCGCTCGNCCGCTCGGGGGGATCGCTCGAAGCTGGCGGNTCGCNCGTCGGCANCCGATTCCGACCATGCTGGGCACGATGGTGGTGNTGGGCNTCNTNGGNGCGACGGTGGTGATGGGGGTCATGCTCGCTCGGGAGTCACGNCTTCGAGCATCCGCTGATCGNGCCGCGGCCAACGCCGGCCTNGCGGCTGCGTCGAGTGCGCTNCGGCAGGGTGATCTCGGTGGCGTCCATCGATACCTCGAATCCGTCTCGGAATCCGAACGTGGTTGGGAGCACGACTGGCTCTCCAACGTGATGGTCAAGGGAGATCTGGTCCTCGAACACGAGGAAGGCGACATGATCTCGGTGGACATCTTCCCGGNGACTTCGGANCGACCNTCGATCCTGCTGGCGACCGGATATCGGGGTACCTGGGCCTACGAACTTCCGGANTGCCGGCTGCGCTGGGAACTGGAGGAGCTGCCGACCGGTTCNTGGAAGCATGNGANGGTGCCCGACGAGGATCAGNTGCTGGTCTGCGGNCTCGGGCCGATCCTGAAGGTTCTGGACTTNGACACTGGAGCCACGCTTCAAACCCATGAAACACCGGGGCCGATCGGTTCGATGCTGCCGCTGGNNGACGANTGGGTTCTTCTCGGCGGTGACGATGGTCGGCTCAGTCGAATGAATCTGCGNGACGGGAGCATCCACGAGNAGGCCGANNTGAATCTCGGGGGTGTCACNTGCATGCTGNAACTNGNGGANGGACGGATTCTNGCNGGGACNGGTCGAGGNNCNCTGNTGGAAACCGATTCCCANTTGTCCGAGGTCAGGGTGGCNCGGAAATTCGCCCGNATGATTCCNCGGATCAGAGNGGATGCATCCGAGAGTCGGATCGCGGTCTGCACNCACGACAATGCGGTCGAGATTCTCGATGCCGCCACGTTGGAGACGGCCATGCGTCTCGACGATCATCTTGCGGACGTCTGGGATGCTCGATTCGACGANGAGAACGATTGCATCGTGACCGTGAGTCTCGATGAGTCGATCCGGGTGTTCGACCTGGCGACGGGCAAGACCCTCGAGCGTCGTTCCGGNCCGCTNGTATACGTCTGGTCACTCGCCATGGAANACGATGGACGGCATGTCTGGATCGGTTGCCGGGATGGATCGTTGAGAAGACTGCAACTTCGTCAGACCCCGGTNAAGGTGCCGGAGGGAGAGATNGCNGGTCANNTNGCCTGGTCTCCNGACGGGCGGTCNNTGGCGATCCGGACCGATCNTGNNATTCANCGNCTCGATGTCNCGACCCGGAGCTGGACCGCNANTGAAGTCGTTCCCTCCANCGANCNNGCGGTGNGCGGTTTNCAGCNNGGGATCNTCTGGTCGGCNTCGGCGATCTGGTGTGCCTCGGGTCGCGGCGGTGGATTATGGAGATTCGATCCGGACCTGAACAANGGATTCGAAGTCATACGAGATGTCGGGGTGTCGGCGCTGACCCTGGTGGCGAATGACGGGGTTCTCGCCGGGCTCGATGATGGACGGTTGGTTCGAGTGTCGGAGGAAGGCGAGATCCTGAAGACCGCCAGTCTCGANATGGTNTTCCAGGACNTGGAAATACATCCGGTCACCCTCGAGGCGTACTGCCTCATGGTCGGTCGCACCAACGGTGGAATGATCATCGACTGCGATTCGCTGGAGCAGCGGGGTGTTCTTCTCGAGTATGGCGTGGGTCCCTCTTATGCGATCGCGATTTCGAACGACGGCAGCAGACTCGCGCTCGGCGGGCGAGAGCGACCCGGCAACGTATTCATGATTTCGAATTTTCCGAGTGAGGATTTCGAACGCATCCGTCGGATCGGTCATTCCGGCGACGCGAGATTCGTGGCGTTCATCGATGGGGGCCGACGATTGGTCAGCGGTGGCGAAGACGGACGAGTGTTCCTCGGTCGCCCCGACGCGACGCAACCGATCCTGACCATGTTCGAGTCCAACCGGGCGATCCGCGGGCTTGCGATTTCTCCCGATGGGCGTTCGATCGCCGCGACCGACGGCCTTCGCGTGTTTCTCGCCACCGCTCCGTGAGGCACGGTCAGGGATTCGATTTCAACCGCTCGAGTCCTTCGGCGAGGTCCTGAGCGAGATCATCCGTCGCTTCCAGGCCGACCGAGATCCGGAGCAGCGTGCCGGTCTCCTCGAGGGGCACCGCGGTGCGTTCGCTCAAAGGGTGCTGGGGAATCAGGAGGCTCTCGAATCCGCCCCACGAGTAACCCATCTCGAAGATTCGCATGCCTTCGAGCATCCGAGCCAGTGACGACTCGTCCACTTCGTGCAGCAGGACTCCGAAGACGCCGCAGCCTCGATCGAAATCGCGGCGGAACAGCGTGTTGCCGGGGTCGCCGTCGAGGGCGGGATGAAGCACTCGCTTGACCTCCGGTCGACGACGCAGCCAGGCGGCGAGCTGGAGGCCGGACTTCTCCTGGGCGTCGAGGCGGACGGCCAGAGTTCGAAGTCCTCTCAACGCCAGCCACGCATCGTCGGGACTCGCCCCGTGGCCGAGGTCCATGGCGGTGATCTTCAATCGATTCCAGATGGCGCGGGTTCGAGCGGTCAGAGATCCGAGCATGACATCGGAGTGTCCGGAGACGTACTTGGTGAGGGCATGGATCACGACGTCGACCCCGTGTTCGATGGGGCGGAACCCGAGCGGCGTGGCCCAGGTGTTGTCGATGACGGTGACCGTGTCGCGTCCTTCGCACGCGGCGACGATCGCCGGGACGTCCTGCATCTCGAAGGTGACGCTTCCTGGGGACTCCATGAACACCAGTCGGGTGTTCTCTTGCAGGAGGGATTCGATTCCCGGGCGTCCGTCTTGTCCGGCTCGGGGATCGTAGTACGTGGTTTCGACGCCGAATCGTTTCAAAAGACCGTTGCAGAGAATGCGTGAAGGGCCGTAACACGAGTCGACCATGAGGACGTGGTCGCCGTGTTTGACGAACGAAAGGAGTGCGACGCCGACCGCNGCGAGACCGCTTTCGACCAGTACGGTGCCTTCGCCGCCGTCNAGTTCATTGAGAGATGTGGCCAGGGCCCGTTCGGTCGGGGTGTCGAGAAGTCCGTAGGTGTAGGGGCCGTCGAGCAGATCGGCCGAGAGTGCCTGATTGAACTCGTCGAGGGTTTCGAAGGTGACCGTCGACCCTCGATGCACCGGGGGATTCACGAAGCCGGGACCGTTCCTTCCCAGTCGGGCGAGGGCGGTTCGGCGGGCGTTCGTGGAGGTCATGCTCGAGGGGTCGTCGGATCGTGGTTGCTCGGTCATGGTGGCAAACTACCGTGCCACCTCGAATGAGGCGGGCTTCAGACCGGCTGTGGCCGGGGCAGTCGACATCCGAGCAGGTGGTGTGGCAGGGTGGTCACCAGGAAGAAGCCGAGCATGGTGACCGTGAGGTCCATGACGTCGAAACCGCCGAACTGAATCCGGCTCCACCCCAGCAGAATGATGAAGGTCGGGATCAGGAGTGGGATGGAAAGGAGATGAACGAAGGCCAGCCGACGGGCGAGCGAAGTCGTTCGCGGGTCGGCGGAGATGACCGAAGGGGTCGCCGCCAGTCGGACCGAGTGACGGAACGAGTGGGTTCCAAGAAAGTACATTCCGATCCCGAACAACGGATCGGTCAGAGCGATCGCGGCGACCACCAGGATCGATTCGATGGTGTCGAGGGACGCGCCGGTTCGATCGGAGGATGACCACCTTCGGACGATCCAGAAGCAGGTNGAAAGCAATCCGACGACGAAGGCGACGAGTCCGAGCGTCCGGGCGATNTCGATGCTCGCCGTGCCTGAGGCCTCGCCGAACACCAGCAGAGAGAATGGTCGCCAGGAAGCGTCGGGATCGAAGGCGAACGCGGTTCCGAGGATCAGGAGACCTCGACCGGCGATCGCCGCGGCTCGGTCGATTCGATGCGGAGCATCACCGCCGGTCGCTTCCAGATCACCACGACCCCAATGAACCACCGTGAGCACGAAGAATGCGACGACGGCGACGATGGGGGCCATGACGAGAACCATTCCCACGGCCGCCATGAGGCTCAGATACCAGCCGAACCCCCTGAGCCCNGTGGCCCGGCCGTCGATTCGCCGAAGGCGGTTGTTGACCACCCAGTCCATGGCGCCGTGTGGCATGCCGAAGAACACGAACGAAACGAGAAACGGAAGAGTGTCCCTCGTCTGCGTCAGGTCGCGGTCGAAGAGACCGATCAGCAGGGTGGCTGCGAGGGTGAGCCAGGGAAGCCCTCGAAGAATGATTCCCGACTTCGTCCGCGCAAGAAGTCCCGCCGGCGGATGCGATGCATCCGCCGACGGGTTTCTCTGGTCTCGGAGACCGACATCGGATGTCAGTGCGATCGGGCTCATGATCGCCTCCGAGGGTTGAGGTCAGGCCGCGGCCTTGAGGTCACCGCGTTCTTCGTGGTCACCGAGGCACTTCGCGGCGATCACACAGGCGATACCNAAGCCGACCTTGTTGATGACGTCGGCGATGTTGTAGGCGATCTCCCGGATGCTCTCATTGCCCGAGAGGGCGAGAAGGAATCCGATGGGNTAGATGATCCACCCGATGAGAATGAAGGCCTTCATCGTTCCCAGGTGGCCCTGGAAGTCGCCGGGAAGGTGGCTGGCTGCCTTGGANACCGAGCCGTAGAGCATTCCGACGATGCCGACCCACGCGAGGCAACTGACGATGTAGAAGCCCCACCAGGATCCGCCGCCCAGGGTGCTGGTTTCAGCGATCCAGGCCGTGATCAGCATGAAGAGGGACAGAATGCCGAGGCCGATGAACATCGGCTTGCCCTTCTTGCCGAGGTTGAGCAGCAGGGGGAACTCGAGAACCATCAGGGGCACGGTGATGAGCCAGTCGATGTAGCGGTAGGCGGTGGGGAAGGCGGCAAGCTTGCCGATCGTCCACGTTCCGTCTTCATTCTGTGTCATCGCCATGGCGAGACTCTCGACGTAGATGCCGGCCATCCTGTAGTAGTGGAAACATGCCACCGCACAGATGATTCCGGCCACGATCGCGACCTTCTTGTAGGTCTTGGTCANGGAGCCTTGCATCATGAAGAGATAGGCCGCACCGGCACCCATCCCCACGATTCCGAGCCAGAACAGGTACATGGTGATGCCTTCGACCGAGAGGCCGGCCTGAAGGGCTTTGAACGTGTTGGTCATGTCCCCGAGGACTGCTGCCGTATGCATTGATCTGACTCCGAGCGATGGTGATAGCGCACCAAACACCGACGCGGTGTTGGCCCAACAGAAATTCAACGATGGAACAAATCGAACGCCAATGGAATCGAGAGGACCCGACGATCGGATTCACCCGGATCGCAGCATCGTTCATCGATCGAACGAATAAACGCTTCCTTGGACAAGGAAGCGTTTATTCACCCGAAGTTTTATTCGTCAGACCGAATCAACCGAGCAGCGAGTTGGGGTCCTCGAGCAGCTTCTTGACGGTGTTCAGGAAGCGAGCCCCTTCGGCTCCGTCCACCACCCGGTGATCACAGGAGAGACTGAGGGGAAGGGCGAGCCCGGCGAAGATCATTCCGTCCTTCGCCATGACCTTCTCAAAGGCCCTCCCGGCGGCGAGAATGGCCACCTCGGGATAGTTGATGATCGGTGTGGCGAAGCGGCCTCCGTAGCTTCCGACGTTGGAGATCGTGAACGTCCCCCCGGTCAACTGCTCTCGTGGAATCGTTCGATTCTTGCAGCCCTCCGCCACGCCCTTGACCGAGTCGGCCAGTTGGACGAGCGAAAGCCGGTCGGCGTTCGGAATCACCGGAACCATCAAGCCGTGCTCGGTATCGACGGCGCAGCCGAGGTTGACCACGTCCTTGATGAGGATCTCTTCGCGAGGGTCGTCGACGTTGGCGTTCATCGCGGGGTGGGCCCGGAGGGCCCGGCAGGTCGCGGTCATGACGAAGGGAAGCATGGAGAGTCTGGTGCCCAGCACCTTGGCGTACTCCTTCCGCTTTCGATCGAGGGCCGTCACATCCACTTCATCGACCACCGTGAAGTGGACGGCGGTCTTCACCGACAGGTCGAGAGCCTGGGCGATCTTGCGACGGACTCCACGGAAGGGGATTCGTTCGCGGATTCCGTCGGCGGAAACCGGGGGGAGATCCCGGGGCGGCGCGGAGATCGAGGCTGCGGTCACCACGGCACGATCGGTCGCTTCGGTGTTGTGACGGGCCGCGGGTGCCGCGGCACCGTCGATGGCGGCAAAGGCATGCACGTCGCTGGCGGTCACCCGTCCACCACGGCCACTGCCCGACACACGATCGATGTCGACTCCGAGTTCGCGGGCCACCCGTCGCACTGCCGGCGTCGCCAGCGCCTTTCCGGTCGGCGGGGTTCCGTTGGGCGAGTCAGTGGCGTGTTCCGGAGTGCGGGCGAAGCGATTCGAGACCTCGAGCGTGCCGCTCATGGTGCCGACCACCGTGCCTTGATCTTCGGCCGATTCCGCGTCGGATTCCGCGGCGGCGGCCGGGGCGTCGGGAACCTCTTCAACGACCGCGGCGGCGCCGTCGACCTTGTAGGTCACCAGGATCGATCCGACCAGAATGATGTCGCCGGCATCGCCACGAAGTTCATCCAGAACCCCGGTCCACGGGCTGGGCACTTCGACCAGAGCCTTGTCGGTTTCCATCTCTGCGATGGTCTGGTGTTCCTTGACGGCTTCGCCGGGTTTCACCTTCCAACTGATGAGTTCGGCTTCGTGAACACCCTCCCCGAGGTCGGGAAGGATGAAGTGCGAATGATCGGCGGGTTGCTTGATGGCGGCCATGGGTCGTCCGGACTTCGGGATTCAGTGAACGGAAAGCGTGTGATCGGTACCGGGAATCAGTACGCGGCGGTCTCGTCGATCGCCTTGCCGATGCGTTCGGCATCGGGGAGATACTCGAGTTCAAGCTTGTAGTACGGCATGATCGTGTCGAAGCCGGCGACCCGTTGGACCGGTGCTTCAAGGTGCAGGAAGCACCGTTCCATGATCCGGCTTGCGATTTCGGCTCCGAAACCACCGGTCTTCGGTGCCTCGTGGACGACCACGCAACGGCCGGTCTTCTTGACACTGGTCTCGACCGCGTCCATGTCGAAGGGATACAGGGTGCGGAGATCGATGAGCTCGATGTTCCGGCCGCTCTTCTCGATCGCCTGCATGCACTGGACGACGCTGGCGCCCCAGCTGACCATGGTGAGCTCTTCGCCCTCGCAGACCGTCCGGGCCTTGCCGATCGGGAGTTCGTAATCGTCTTCCGGAACTTCCTCCCGGAAGGCACGGTAGATCCGCTTCGGCTCGAAGAAGATGCAGGGATCGGGATCGCGAATGCAGGCGACCAGAAGACCCTTGGCGTCGTAGGGGGAACTCGGCATCACCACCTTGAGACCGGGCTGGTGGATGTAGATGTTCTCGGGTGAGTCACTGTGCAGTTCCGGCGCGTGGATTCCGCCGCCGACGGGCACCCGGATGGTGAGCGGTACGGTGAGCCCGCCTCGGGTGCGGGTCCGCATGCGGGCGGCGTGCGAGCAGATCTGGTCGTAGGCGGGGCCGAGAAAGCCGTCGAACTGGATCTCGGGGACGGGGCGGAGTCCGGCCATCGCGAGACCGATGGAGGTCCCGATGATGCCGCTTTCCGCAAGCGGGGTGTCGACCACCCGCTTGCCACCGAATCGCTTGTGAAGACCTTCGGTGACGCGGAAGACGCCGCCGTTGAGCCCGACATCCTCGCCGAGAAGGAGGACGCGATCGTCTTTTTCCATCTCCTGCACGAGCGCGAGGTTGATCGCCTGGACAAGGGTGAGGTTAGCCATGGTTGGTGCTGCTCGAGAAAAACTTGGGTGAAGGATTGGTGACGCGGTGAGCGCGACTCAGCGGTCGGCGGTCTCGGGGGAGGCGATCTGGCTGGGGTCCTGGCCGATCGAACTGGTTCGACGAGTCTGCATCTGCAGTTGAAGGTCGGCGGGCATCTCGGCGAACATCGAGGTGAAGAAATCACTGTCGTCCGGCTCTTCGATGCCTTCGGCTCGCTTCACGATCTCGGAGGTCATGGCTTCGACCTTCTCGGCCAGCGCCGCCTCCTCCGAGTCGTCCCAGAGTCCCCGGGTCTTCATGAAGTCGCGGACTCGGATGATCGGGTCTCGCTGACGCCAGAGCTCGACCTCGTCCTCGTCGCGGTAGCGGCGGGCGTCATCGGCGGTCGTGTGGTCTCCGAGTCGGTAGGTCACGCCTTCGATGAAGTACGGACGACCGTGTTCGCGAGCATGGGCAGCGGCTTCCTTCATGCAGTGAACGACGGCGAAGAGGTCGTTCCCGTCACATTGGATGGTGTCCATTCCGTAGGCGATCGCCCGCTGAGCGACGGTCGGGGCGGAGCACTGGATCCGTCCGGGCACTGAAATCGCCCAGAAGTTGTTCTGGCAGTAGAAGACCACGGGGATGTCGAGGTTGGCCGCGAAGTTCATCGCTTCGTGAAAGTCGCCCTCGCTGGTCGCTCCATCACCGAAGAAGGTGCAAGCGATCCGATCCTCACCTCGGTACTTCGATGCCCAGGCGAGCCCGGTCGCATGGAGCATCTGGGTGCCGATGGGAACTGCGATCGGTGTCACGCAGATCGACGGATCGATGTCGTTCCCGCGTTCATCGCCCATCCAGTGAAGGAGGATCTTTTCGGGCGGGAGTCCGCGGTGGAAGAGGCCACAGTTCTCCCGGTAGCAGGTCACCAGCCAGTCGTCCTGGTTCAGAACGTAGGCGGCACCGAGGGAATTGGCTTCCTGTCCCATGTTCTGGGGGTAGGTGCCCATTCGGCCCGAACGTTGCAGTTTGAAGGCGACCTCATCGAGTTTTCGGCAGAGCACCATGTCGCCGTAGAGGCCGACGAGATCCTCATCGGGGATCAGATCCTTTCCGAGCTTCTCGTCGAACTGACCGTGTTCGTCGAGGATCGAGACTCGTTTGATCTCGGTGCTGAGGGCAGTGGTGATCGGCATGGTTGAATCCAGTTGCTCGGCGGATCGCCGGACCCGGAGTGGAGGCGGAGCGGTCGCTGACAGTCGATCAGACGGATCGAGCGTCGAGTCACCCGGGTGCGGTGAAGCCAATTCCGGCGCCGGCGAAAAATTGCCGGACCGGCTCAGGAGGGCCGGAAATCGGCCGGAAAAACGTTGCGAGAAGTGTACCAGCCGACCCTGCTTTGCTCGACCAGCGAGATGATGCGCGTCGAGACGACGCGGCGTACGTCGGAGCCCCTCGGCGGATCCAAAAGGCGTCCGGTAACCAAGGCTTCGCGGGCCTGAAAACGGGTTCCGGTGCCGAAATCCACGAATTATGCACGATGAACCCCGACATCGAGGCTGAATGAGGTGGGTCCGTGGGGCAAACAAGAGGAACTGGCAGAGAATCCCGGTTTAATGCTAGAGAGGGGCCACGGGATCCGCTATTCTCAGTCGTGATGAGGTTCCCGCCTCGAGACTCCCGATTTGTTCCCGTTCGAAAAACCAGTGATCAGTGGGGCGTCGGAAAGATTTTTCCGGGTTGGTGACCGCTTCGGTCCCTGATTCGACACCTGACTTGATTCCTTCCAGATGGTGCCAATAATCATGAAGAAGCAGTACACGTTGTCGCTCGTTTCAGCTCTTGCAGTCGCCTCAGCCGCCACGGCGGGGTTTGAAACCGAGATTGAAATCAACTTCGAATTTTCGTTCGACGTCGACGGGCTTGGCCAGGTCACGCTGTTCGACACCTTTCAAGCCGAGCAATCCTTGAATGACGGTGATCTCGGCCTCCTCTTCGGGGGAAGTGGAACCTTCCAAACTCCGGGCGCACCGGGCGTGATGTTCGACTACACGGGGCTCGAAGTCCTGTTGGCAGGCGAAGACATCGACGGCACTGGTTCGGCGATGCTCTTCGATGGTGTGGAGACGGATTATGACTTCACCCTGACCGGATTCGGTGACGCTTGGAACGGTTCCGATGCCTCAGGCGTTGGCGTGATCGAGTTCACGAAGATCGGCTTCTCGGTCGACTCCCACGAGATCGCCTGGTCGATCAACACCGTGCCGGCCCCCGGAGTTCTGGGAATGCTCGCGGTTGCCGGACTCGCCGGAAGACGTCGACGCGGCTGATCCTCGCCGGTTTTCAATCAGATGTTCTCTCCACGCGGCACCCGATGGGTGCCGCGTTTTTTTTGATCGAACCACTCGGACATCGGGTGATCGAAGATTGATCCCCGCGCCCGGCGGTCGGGAGTTCTGGTCTGAAAATCGGGGTGGAGAATTTCGGCGACGGTTTTGGTTCGGCCTCGAGCTTGACTTACATTCAGCGGTCAAAGGGTGGCTGAAGTCGAGGTGACCAGATGCAGAATGAACTCGTGACCGACATGCCGGCGATTCTCCTTCGACGGCTCGACGATCTGGCGGACCATCTCTCCCCCGCCGCCTTGAAACGCAAGCCGCATCGCGGTTCCTTGAATTCACGGCCGGTGGTCAGTCTCTCTCGAAGGTGATGGTGCCCGGAGAAAGGATCAGCAGCCGACGGCTTGACCGTCGGCTCGCTGATCGCTTCCGGCAAGCCATCCGTCCTGGAGCGCGTGAATGACCTGCCCCCGTCCGAAGCTGACATCCCGTTGCTCCGCGCGGGTCACGTCATGACCCAACTCTTCGAGATCGGCGTAGACCGAGTTCGCCCATCCGGGCTCGAGGGCGATCGAGCGCTCCGATGACCAGCGGAAGCGGGGAGCATCCAATGCAGCCTGTGGATTCTGGGCATGATCACGAATTCGAGCGAGAACCTGCACGTGACCTTGCGGCTGCATGAACCCACCCATCACGCCGAACGTCATGAGTCCGCCGGGTTCGGATTGCCGAGCGACATCCACTTGATTCGGGGGGGTCGGAGTCGTGAGGGCTGGAATGATGGTGTGGTACGGACGTTTTCCGGGTGCCACCACATTGGGATGTCCCTTGGCAAGGTGGAAGCAGGCCCCTCGGTTCTGCATGGAGATCCCCCAGCCCGGAATCACGACCCCACTTCCAAACCCGGTGTAATTGCTCTGGATGAGCGAAACACAGCGGCCCTCGGAATCCGCGGTGGACAGATAGACCGTGCCTCCCGGTTTCGGAATGCCGGCATCGAAGGCCTGGGCCTGCTTCGGATCGATGGTGTCGGCGAGCCGACGGAGCCGATCCGGCGCCAGGAGCTCTTCGGGCGAGCGGTCGACATGGCGAGGATCCGCCACATGACGATGAGCATCGGCGAATCCAAGTTTCACCGCTTCGATCTGCAGGTGGAGAGAAGCCGGATCATCCGGCTTCAGATCCGGCAGGTCGAAGTGACGAAGGATGCCCAGTGCCACGAGTGCGGCAAGTCCTTGTCCGTTGGGCGGGATCTCATGCAGCCTGGTTCCTCGGTAGTCGACGGAAATGGGATCGACTTCAAGCGTTCGATGATCTTTGAGATCACTGGACCGCAGCGATCCACCATCCGCTCGCGCGGCGGCATCGATGGCTTCGGCGATCTCTCCGCGGTAGAACGCTTCGCCTTCACTTTCCGCGATCGCTCTCAGGGTTCGAGCGTGGTCCGGCAATCGGACCAGTTGTCCGGCGGTCGGTGGTTTACCGTCGAAGAGGAATGTCGAACGCCACTCGGCGTGGTCCGCGTAGGCCGGTGCGGCCCGGCTCCAATACCGGGCGGTCTGCGGTGCCACGAGAAATCCCTCGTCGGCATGGTGGATCGCGGGTTCGAGAAGATCCGCGAAGGGAAGACGCCCGTGTTGCCGCCAGGCATCCACCCAGAGAGACACGGCGCCCGGAACGGTGACGGGTTTCCATCCTCGACGCGGAATGGTGCCACCTCCGAGGTAGTCGGCGGGATCCAGGCCCGCTGGACTGAGGCCGGATCCGTTGTAGCCACGGACGCTCCAGGGTTCCTTCCGCGCGGTGGGATCAGGACAATCCCAGACCAGGGCGAAGGCATCGCTGCCCAGTCCGTTGCTGGTCGGTTCCATGACCGTCAGGCAGGCTGCGGTGGCGATCGCGGCATCCATCGCGGTACCACCGCGGCGGAGCATTTCGAGGCCGGCGGTGGCGGCGATGGGATTGCTGGTGGCGACCATCCCCCGGGCGGCCACGGGTTCTCGAGACGAGTCGTACGGCAGGGAGGGGTCGAAGGTGCGCATGCGGCGAGGCTAGCACGCTCGGTATTTCAAAGTCGAGAGACCGGGCCGAATTCAGGATTCGAAGGTGACTTCGCACCCGTCATCAAGATCTGAGTGGGCAGCCGCGGCACACCTTCGCGTTCGAAAAAGCCACAATGTGCACGACGCTAACTCCAGCATCCCGCTCATTCCTCATCGGGAGGCCCGCTTGAAAGATCTACTCATACTCCTGCCGTGCCTCTTCCTCGTGCTCCAGGCCTGTGAGCCGGTTCGCACCCGTCCCTTGATCGTGGGACATCGAGGCGCCTCGGCCGCGGCGCCGGAAAACACCCTCGCGGCCTTCCGGCTTGGATTCGAGCAGGGGGCCGATCTGGTCGAAGGCGATTTTCGACTGACCGGTGACGGCCACATCGTTGCGATGCATGATCGAACTCTCGCACGGACCACGGGTGACCCTCGGGAGACCGGGTCGCTCTCCTTGAGCGAGATCCGGTCGCTCGATGCCGGAAACTGGGGGCCGTGGAACGGAAGTGATTTTCGCGGCGAAAGAGTGCCCACGCTGGCCGAGGTACTGGCGATCATCCCTGCGGATGGCGGCATCCTGGTGGAGATCAAGGATTCGGAGCGAATCGTTCCCGCGCTGGTGCTGGAACTCGAGCGATCGGGGCTCGGCCCGGATCGGGTCACCGTGATCGCCTTCGACCGTCAGGTGATCGGCAGCTTGAAGCAGGTCGCACCGGAGTGGAAGGCCTTGTGGTTGACTTCATTTTCGAAGGAGACGGGACACTGGCGACCGACGGCCGACGAGATCATCGATGTCGCACGATCGATCGACGCCGACGGAGTCGACATCAGGGCCGAGCCCGAAGTGATCGATGAGTCCTTCGTGCGTCAGCTGCGTTCAGCAGGCCTGGAGGTCCACGTCTGGACCGTGAATGACCCCGACCTCGCGATGACGATGCAATCGACGGGTATCGATTCCATCACCAGTGATCGTCCATCGATCATCTTGAAGGCTTTGGATTGATGATGGAACGATCCGGAGTGGCAACAAAAACTCCTCATGGAGTACATTCGAACATGACCGACTTCCCCCGATCTTCGCCGACCATCGGGATCGCCATGGCGGCGTATCAAGCAGCCGACACCATCGGCGCGACCCTTCGAGCGATCCTCGCTCAATCACGGCCTCCAGCGCGGACGGTGGTCGTGATCGACGGCCCGGATCCGGATACCGAAGAGGTGGTCCGCGCCTTTGGTCCTGAAATCGAGTGCCTGGTCCTGCCTCAAAACACGGGTGGGCCCGGTGGTCCGAGGAATGCCGCGGTGACGCATCTTCGAGCGTCCGGAGACGTCGACGCCTACTGTTTCTTCGACGCCGACGACATTCCGTACCCGCGGTTCCTCGAGGTCGCGACCGATCTCATGATCCGCCATCCCGAGTGTCCGATCATCTACACCGGATTCGACTTCTGGCATCCGCCCGAGGATCCGCCGACTCCGGAAGGATCGATGGGAAGTGTTCATCCATGGACCCTGGAGGATTATCTGGAACACTCGGGTCTGAAGCTTCTGAGTTTTTCCCTGATCCGAAGCGATTCGTGCCGGACGGTGCGTGCCAGTGGACTTCCGTTTGATCCTGAACTGCGTCGCAACCAGGACTACGACCTGACGGTTCGATTGCTGGCGGAGGCGCCGGCCATGGCGACCGACTGGCGTGGTGCGGCCTATCGCATCCTGTCCACCAGTCACTCCGCGTCCGGAGTGGACGCCTGGTTGTCACGACTCCTGGCGACCGAATCACTCGGTCGGTATTTCAACGCATCGGATCGTCAGGAGCTGGTCGCGATGATGGATCGGTACGCCGGATCGGGGCTTCGTCGGGCGGCTCGTCACCTCTGGATTCGAGGAAACGCTGGAGATCGGCGTGCGGCGTTGCGGCTTCTTCTCGACGATGTGGTGAAGCGGCGGGATCCACGATCAGTGGCGGTGTTGTTGACCCTTGGACTGGGGGTCGATGTCAAGGCGGCCAGAATGTCGGCTCGCGACCATCGAAAAATCGGCAGGAGCAAGCCCGGGTAGAAGACCCACGTGACACCTGCGGCGCGAATCGAATCCGTATCACGGAACGACAGGACCATGACGACGATCGCCCGGTCTCCTGGAGACCGGGCGATCGGTGCGGTCGATCGGATGGAGAATCAAGCCGTCTGAGGCATTCGTCCGGCCTCGATGCGGCTCTTGGCGAAGGCGACTGCGGCGTCGTAGGCGCTCGCGTGACTGTTGGTGTTCTGGAGAACTTCAAGCGTCGTGGCCTCGATGTCCGAGACCTTGGTGTCGATCTCCGCCGGGGTCAGGCCGAGGTAGAGGCCGGCGAGGTGGATGACGCCACCGGCGTTGGAGATGAAGTCCGGGGCGTAGACCACACCACGATCCTTCAGAAGTTGTCCGTCGGAATCGGGATCGGCAAGGATGTTGTTCGCCGTGCCGCAGACGATCGGTGCCTTCAAATTCTGGATGTTGGTCTGGTTGAGCACGGCACCCAGGGCGCAGGGAGCGACGATGTCGACGCCTTCCAGCGCAAAGAGATCCTGGTCGTTGCCGATCACCCGAACCCCGAGTTCTTCGGTCGCTCGTCGGATGGCGAGGGGATTGACCTCGGTGGCGATCACGTCACCACCGGCTTCACGAATCAGCTTGGCGAGCTTGTATCCGGTCGCCCCGAGCCCCTGGATCGCCACGGTGAGCCCCGCGAAATCAACCGGTCGGCCGGAAAAGGACAGGCATGACTTCATGGAATTGAAGCAGCCGAGCGAGGTGTACGGTGAGGGGTCGCCGCCGTGTTCGACGTCGCCCATCACGTGATCGGTCTCTTCACGCATCCAGGCGCAGAACTGAGGGCTGACGCCGACATCCTCCGCCGCGATGTACGCACCGTTGATGGTGTCGACGAACCGCCCCATCGCCCGGGCCTGTGCTTCGGTGGGTTCCTGGCCGGGACTGTCGAGCAGGATGACGCTCTTGGCACCACCCATCGTGAGTCCGGCAGCAGCCGACTTGTACGTCATGCCTTCCGAAAGGCGAAGCGCATCCATGATCCCGTCGGCTTCGCTGGCATAACACCAGCGTCTGGTCCCGCCGAGTGCGTTTCCAAGGGTGGTGTCATGCACGGCGATCACGGCCCGAAGGCCGCTGTCGGGATCCTGATGGAAGACCACTCGCTCGTGGCCCATCACCGTCATCTGCTGGAGCGTGTTCATGGCTGACTGGGTTTCCTGTAGAAGTCGATCGGAGGGGCNTCCCTCGCGAGGCGATCGGAATCAGACGAGATCACCGGTGAAGGCGGAGCCGGTGCCGAACTGGAGGATCTGCTCCTGATCGGCGTGGAAACCGTGACCGTCGCGACCACGGGCATCCACGTTCGGACTCATCTCCGGCAGCGAGTAGCCGTCGTTCGAGAGGGTGTCGATCCACTTGAGCACGGAATGGCCTGCCTTGCGGACCGTCTCGTCGTGGTTGTTTCGAAGCGATCGAAGGGCGTTCGCGAACTCGGAGTTGGCGTGGGCACAGAGGTGTTCGACCACCGCGGCTTCGTGTTCCAATGCGGCTCCGTCCAATCCGTTGCGCAGGTTCGCGTCGAACCGCGAAAGAGTGCAGGTGGTCGCGTGAAGCCAGAGGGCCGCGAGGGAGAGTCTTTCCTGGACCAGCTGGTTGGTGATCAGGCTCTCTTCGTGCTCCTTGAACATCAGCTTGACCTGGTGACTGAATTCGCGGATGCGAAGCATCAGTTCCTCGACGTGATGACGGGCTCGGGGGTGGCATTGGTCCGCTTGAGGGGCGGACGGCCGGACCCCGAGGTAGAGCTGGGATGCGATCTTGATTCCGGCCCCGATGTTCTTGGTCGGGTTGTTCTTGACCGAGAGCATCCACTCGCCGAGTTGCTTCGATCCGTAGGCGAAGATGAACGAGTGCATGACTTCGTTCGCACCTTCGACGATGGTGTTGATGCGGCTGTCACGCCACATCCGTTCGACGCGATTTTCGGTCATGTACGANTCGCCGCCCATGATCTGGAGGCATTCATTGACCGTGCGATAGCCCCACTCCGAGCAGAAGACCTTGCAGGCGGCGGTTTCCAGCATGATGTCCTCGTCATGGCGATCGAGGAAGCCGGTCGTCATGTAGAGCATGGCATCCATCGCGTAGACGAAGGCGGCCATGTCGGCGAGCTTCTTCTGCACCAGTTCGAACTCGCCGAGGGGGCGATCGAACTGGAATCGGTTCCGAGCCCATTTTCCGGCCTGCTCAAGACTGAAGCGAGCCGCTCCGACCATGCCGGCGGACAAGGTGCAGCGTCCGTAGTTCAGGCAGGTGAGCGCGACGTTGAGGCCCCGGCCTTCCTTGTGAAGGAGATTGGCCTTGGGAATCTTCACATCGTTGAATCGAATTCGTGCCTGCCAGGTGCCACGGATGCCGCACTTGGAGCGGTTGCGACTGAAGATCTCGATTCCGTCCATGTCGGGAGTGCAGATGAGCGCCGTGACCTTCACCTTCTCCTTGCCGGTCTTGGGGTCGACGATCTTCTGCTTCGCCATGACGGTGAAGAGCCCGGCCAGGGCACCGGAGGTGGCCCACTTCTTCTCGCCGTTGACGATGTAATACTCGCCATCCTCGCTGACTTCGCAGTGGGTCTCCTGGCCGCCGGCGTCACAACCCACGTTGGGTTCGGAGAGGCAGAAGGCGCTCAGGGTGTCCGCCGCCATGCGGGGGAGGAACCGTGCCTTCTGCTCGTCGGAACCGAACAGCATCAGAGCCTTGCATCCGATCGACTGGTGCGCAGAGACGACGACCGCAGTCGATCCACAGGATCGGCCGATGCGTTCGAGGACTCGGTTGTAACTCGTGATCCCGAGACCGAGGCCCCCGAATTCGGCGGGGATCGTCATTCCCAGCACGCCGAGTTCGAAGAGACGCTTGATCGCCCAGTCGGGGACGTTCTGGTCGCGGTCGATCTGGATCGAGGGGTGTTCGTGGTCGAGATATTCACCGAGTTCGGCGAGCAACTGATCGCAGCGTGCCGTCTCTTCCGCCGGTACCTCGGGGTACGGGAAGACACGGTCTTCACGGAAGTTGCCCCAGAACAGGTTCTTCACGAACCCCATGGTCTCCGGGTCCGGGCCCATCATCTCCTGGGCCTGTTCGATCTGCTTCCGGTCCAGTTCGGAGACGTTCTTCAGATCCTTTGCGAGATCAGTGGCTGCCATTGGGGCTTCACTCCTGGGACTTTGACGTCCCTACGGGGTTGTTTCGATCCGGCGAAANCCGGTCCGAATGAGGTTCGAAATCAGGCCCGGGCGAGAAACGCCTCGAGGCGTTCCCGGGCGGCGGGGGTGTGTCGAAGTCCGGTGAGAAGGCGNCGTTCGGCGGCGATCGCCGATGTCCAGTCCTGCTGGATTCCGGTTTCCAGGCACTCGATCACTGCTCGAGTGGCATCGGTGTCGGGAAGGTCGGTCCGAACGGTTTCCAGTGCGGTGGCGATCGCGGTGCGGTTTGATTCTTGAATGCCGGTCGGATCGCCGTTTCGGGCGGCGCGGTCCGCATGAGCGCCGGTGTGATCTCTGATCCACTCCGCGGCGGCATCTCGGATATCGCGGCGGGGAACCATCAGTTCCACCAGCCCATGAGGAATCTCGGTCGCCTTGAACGTGGTGCCGCCGCAGGTGGCCGGAATCGCGATCGCAGGGTCGATCCGGGCGGGAAGCATCTGGGTTCCGCCCCAGCCGGGGCAGAGNCCCAGACCGGCTTCGGGGAGTCCGATCCTCCACGGCTTGTCGTCGGGTGCCACGACGCTGGCAATGATCACGTCGCAATGCATCGCGATTTCAAGACCACCCCCGAGGCANGCGCCATTGACCGCGGCCACGGTCGGACAGCCCAGATCCGCGATCCGCTGATAGACCGCTGCNCCCCGTTCGAGATAAGCCATCAGTCCGGCATCGTCGAGGGCGTCGATCTCGGCGAGATCGGCCCCGGCGACGAAGACTCGTTCGCTGTCGGAAGCGAGGATGAAACCGGTTGGTGCTTCTTCCGCCTGAATGCGGTCCATGCCGGCATCGATCGCATCGAGCAGCCACGCGTCGAGAACGACCACACCACCCCTCGGGCTGGTCGGGTTCGGGATCAGGCGGAGCGTCACGATGCCGTCGTCGCTTCGGTCGATCGGGAGAAGGTCGGCGGCGGCGCTGGTCATGAAAGAGACGATTCCGGGGTCGGTCTGCGGGTGAAGCAGACGAGTGAGTGGGGGAAGCGACAGATCTACGAGTGAAGATGCTGCTTGCTTGCGAAGGAAGATTCGCGGCATCTGTTCCCGGAGATTCTACTCGTTCGGCGTTCTGAATTCTCGATGGCCGGAAAGAACCCGGGCGAGCGGGCGAATTCCATTATCGGCCGCGAAGATTGTTGGCGGGCGGACCGGCTTTTTGATCATGAGAACGGGTTGAGAGCCACGAAACCNNTGGACTGCACCGCCAGATCCCTGTCGTGCCTGATTCCTCGTGGAGGTCGGCTTCCACCGTCATGAGGCACGAACATGGCCGATATCGGTCGATGCCGAACCGTTCGCACAGGGGTTGCCGGGGTGGATCAGGGGCGGTCGGAATCGAATTCAAGGGTCCGGATCTGCAGGAAACCCCGGGTCGGCGAGACCAGAACCGCCAGGACGCCACCGGCATCTCCGAAGTACGGGGCCACGTACTCTCGAACTCGTCCCGTGCCGACCGACCAGGTTCTTCGACTGGCGCGGTGGTTGTGTCCGGCGAGAAAAATCGATTCTGGTCTGNCGACGATCATTTCGAGCAGACGTTGCTTTCGCTGGTCGGTGGTGGTGCCGGAGGTGTCGTAGTCATCCCACCAGCCTTCGCTGGTGCTGAGCGGGTAGTGCTGCACGAAGATCGCGGGCCGATCCTCACCCACTTCAAGGAGCGTTTCCATCGCCTCGATCTGAGGCACGGCGCTGACGAACTCCTGGCAGCCGGCACCGCCTCCGAGCGGGTTGCACGCGAAAGGCCAGCCCGGGGGATAGGTGTAGGAGGGCTGGTAGAGGAAGGTGTTGAAGTTGACGATGTCCACGCCCTTGTAGGTCGCATGGAACGTGACGGGGCCATGGTCCGACGTCGGTCCGACCTCCTGATACGCCAGATGAGGGGACGCCTCCGCCGATCGGCGGTAGGTTTCGCGGGTGAAGGCGGTGGTCGATTCATTGGATCGGTGGCCGGCCAGCGAGTAACTCGGAGAATCGCCCCAGGACTCCGGCTCCCAGTCGTGATTTCCGAAACCGGCGAGCACCGGAATACCCGCTTCGAGCAGCGGTTCCCACAGGGGAAGATCCAATTCGATCGAGGTGTGCCGATCGCGACTGATGTCGCCCCCGACGATCACGATCTCGGGATCGATCGCGATTCGACGTCCATCCTTGAGATCGAATCCCAGCCCGGAATCCTCACCGAGCTTCAGAATGCGGTCGATGTGACTCGCGATCTTCTCCGGCGTGTTCCCCCGCATCCGTGACTCGGGATCACCGATGAAGATCACCGTGAAGGCGTCGTCCTCGGTGTCGGCATTCGCCGGAACCGCAGGAATTCCGGCATCGATCACGACCTCGCGCAGCGCGGGTCGATCCTGCGTCGCACAGGCGATGATGATGCCNGCCGGCGGCAGTCCCAGCATCAGTACCCGGATCAGAATTCCCCGCACTCGGCTCATCGCTTGAAAAGCGTCCGCAGACGGGCCTGGGCATCCTCGGTCTGGATGAGACGGGCGGAGATCTCCGCCCCCTTGGACAGTTGCTCGTCGTCGAGCGAACCATCGAGTTCATTCAACCATTGTTTGGTGGCGGTGATCGCTTCCGGTCCGCCCTTGCAGAGGCGGGCGGCGAATTCCGCGGTGGCGGATTCAAGTTCCTCGCTGGCCACCAGGTGGGTGGCAAGTCCGCGGGTGAAGCCATGTTCCCCGCTCATGGTCCCACCGGCCAGGAGCATGGCTCGCGCGGGTCCCGCACCGATTCGTTTGACCAGGAAGGGTGCGACCACTGCAGGACAGATGCCCAGATCGACTTCGGGGTAACCAAGCTTCGCCTCGGGATGCGAGAAAGAGAAGTCGCAGACCACCATGAGGCCACAGCCGCCGCCGATCGCCGCACCCTGGACCCGTGAGATGGTGGGAACGTCGAGGCGTCGGATTCGACGGCTGATCGCGGCCAGTCGGCGGAGCATGTCGCCCATCAGGATCGGATCGTCCTGGACCGCCTTGAGGTCCATCCCGGCGCAGAACGACTTGCCGGCGCCGGCGAGGATCATCACCCGGATCGGATCGGAATCCGCCGCGATGCCTGCTTCGACCTTTTCGATCGCCTCTTCCATCGCCGCGATCATGTCGAGCGAGAGCGCGTTGCGGGCATCGGGACGGTTCAAGGTCAGGGTGGCGACGGGACCGTCGGTCACGAGCGTCACGAGATCGTTGGAGAGTGCGATGTCTGGCATGGTTCGTTTCGTTCTTGGATTCGGGGAGATATCGGTTCGGTCGGAGATCGTAGATGGAAAGTCCGATCGGCGATACGGCGGGTCAGGCCCAGATGCGGCGGCCGCATTCCGGACATCGCTTCGGAAACCGTTCCGCTCGGAGGTCATATCGGCAGTCCGGGCACTGTCCGTCGCGAAGTCGTCTGACGATCCGCTTGCGGCGGGCCTGGGTGGTGATCCAGGTGGTGAACTGGGCGACGCGGATCAGAATCGCGGCGGTCGCGAAGATCAGGAGCCAGAGGGTTGCGGAGATGGCGAGGGTCGACATCCAGGACCGGGTTTCAATTCGTCGTTTGCTTCGGAAGTCCTTGGCCTCTGGAACCCGGCGTGAATCGGCATCGAGGGCGGCNGCGGTGGCTTCCCAGGCACCGTCCAGATCGATCAGCACCAGCCGCTCGATTCGAGCCAGCTCATCGGGATCGGAAAGGTCGACGCTCTCTTTCGGGGCAAGGAGTGGGCTCGCCATCGCGATCGGTTCGGTTCGAATGGTCCGACCCGCGAAGGGCCATCCATGGCGAATGGTTCGTCGTTCGAGCACCACTTCCATCACCGGCACCGGGGTGTGCCAGGGCGCAGAGTCGGCTTCCACGGGGATCGAGGAACCCACGAGCGGTCCGTTGATCCGTTCCCGCCCGAGTCGGACCCGTGCGACCGGGGCCGAAGAGACCGTGACGCCGAGNTCGTCCACGAGCAGGGAGACGGCCCCGGCGACGGGGAGGGAGAGCAGCAGGGCATATTCCGTGGCCCGGGTCCACGGCCCTCCGGAGCGAGTCGCGGACTGACGCTCGATTCTNTTCAGCCACCGTCGCGTCGATTTCAACGGATGGAGGATCAAAGAAAGGAAACGTGGGGAGTTCTTCGGCATGCAGGCGCCCGGTCGTGTTCGTGGGGATCGGGTTCAGGATCGGTCGTGCATGGCCGCGATCATTCGGATGGCTTCCTCGCTCTCGCCNCAGCGAACGCTTGCCTCGAGCGTCCTGGCGAAGAGGTCGTCGTTCGAGGTTTCATCCAGTTCGTTCAGATATGCCTTGGTCGCCCCGAGGGTGACGGGGTCCATCGCTCCGAGTCGGGTGATCAGTCCGTNGGTCCCGGCCGCAAGGGCCTCGCGATCGTCGAACAGATGATGGACCAGGCCCAGTCGTTTCGCGGTCGCGGCGTCGAGGAGGCGACCTCCCAACATCATCTTCCGGGCTCCGCCGCTTTCGACCGCGGGCACCAGGGTGGGCATGCTCACGGCGGGCGAGATGCCGAGTCGATGGACCGGGTATCCGAACGTCGCATCGGGCCCCGCCAGGACGACGTCGCAGGCGGACACCAGGGCGCAGCCGCCGGCGACNGCGGGCCCGTGCACTTCCGCGACCACGACCGCGGCCATGCTGCGGAGCCGCCGGCAGATCCCACCGAGTCGCTTCAGNAAGGATGGGAGGGCTCCTTCGGTCGCCATCGCATTCAGATCGAATCCGGCGCAGAAGGCCGGGCCCTCCCCACGGATCCGGAGCACGTGGCCGGTTCCCGCATCGATGGTCGCCTCCACGTCGTCCAGACATTGCTCGAGGTCCTCGAAAAGTCTTTTGGACAGAGCGTTACGTCGATCCGGATCGTTCAAGACGAGGGTCATGATCGGTGGGTCGAATTGGAGGAGTGCCTTGGCGGCCATGTCGTGGACCTCGGGGAAAGAACGGATTGGCGGGGACGGATCGGAGTCCCTGACGGAAATGGTACGAAAGTCACTTCCCATCCGACTTCCGGTTTCCCGCCGGATCGTTTCCGAGTTCGAAATTCACTTTGAATCGGAGAAGGGAGCCAACGATGAGTCATCGTTTGCTGGCCGTCTCCGTGGTGTGGCGATGCGGTGGTCAGGTACCGATGGTCACCGCACCATGACCACCACTCGCCGGGTCGACGGGCGGTCACGAAACTCGCAGAGGTACACGCCTTGCCAGGTGCCCAGCGCGAGTCGACCATCGATGACCGGAACCGAGACCGTGGTGCCGGTGAGGATCGCCTTCAGGTGACTGGGCATGTCGTCGGAGCCCTCGTCGACGTGGGTGTGCCACGGTTCGTCTTCGGGGGCGATGCGGTCGAACCATGTCTCCATGTCGCGACGCGCCGAGGGATCCGCGTTCTCCTGGATGCAGACGCCGGCGGAGGTGTGCTGCACGAAGACGGTGCAGAGTGCTTCCTCGAGTCCGGCGTCGCGGACGACGTCCGCGATCATCGAGGTGATCTCGTGCAGCCCGCGCCGGTGCCCGGCGACTTGAATCGTCCGGTTCACCCGGTCGACTCCGGACCGGGTGCGTTCCAACGGATGATGGTGCGGTACTCGTGCTCGAAGCCGAGCAGGCAATAGGTTCCGGTGCCGAGGTTGAACAGGCGACCGTCTTCGGGTGGCAGTCCCAGCCAGGTCGCGGCGAGCACCCGGAGGTAGTGACCGTGGGCGATCAACGCGACGTCGCCGGTCGTGGCGAGGGCCCGATCGATCACGCGTTGCGCCCGTGCCGCCACCTCGACGCCGGTTTCGCCGTTCGGACAGGGATGCGACCACACCGTCCAGCCGGGAACCGTTTCGCGGATCACCTTCGTGGTGATGCCTTCATAATCGCCGTAGTTCCACTCGTGAAGATCGTCATCGATCTCCACATCGTGAAAGCCGAGGATCTCCGCGGTCCTTCTCGCTCGGGTCAGGGGACTCGAAAGCACGAGCGAGAACCGATGCTCGCGCGGAACCGAGGAGAGACGACGGGCGGTCGCCTCGCCTTCGGGAAGCAGCGGCAGATCCGTGACTCCGGTGTGGCGACCGTTGCGCGACCATTCCGTCGCTCCGTGACGGAACAGCCACAGTCGCTGATCTGGACTGCTCGGGATCACCGCTTGGTCGGCGGTCCGATTCAGAACGAGACCGTCATTCGGGCACCCACCGAGAAGTTGTTGAGCTCACCGATCTTCAGCTCGCCGAAGGGCACGCTGGTACCGGTGATCTTGCCCATCGAGGAGGCCGGAGTCCCGCTGTAGCGGAAGTAGCCACCGAGTTCGATGCTGGAGGTGAGGGCGAAAAGCACGTCGATTCCAGCCTGGTAGTGGAAGCCGACGGCGTTGCCCTTGGCGCTGAACTGGGTGACCCCGGTCGGATTGCCGACGAGGTCGTAGGTCGTGAAGTCGGCGTTCTTCAAATCGAGATCGGTCCACTGGACACCGATACCCGCGTTCAGCGCGACACTGAGTCGCTTGGTCTCGTACGCCGTCCAGACGAAGTCGACGTTGAGGGGGATCTGGAGCATGCGGCCCTCACCCCCTCCGTAGGAGTAGAGCCCGAGGGGGAAGAATGGCCCCAGCGGATCGAACTCCTCGGTGTTGGACGTGACGCCGTCGATCTCGTTCCAGATGAACCCGGCGGTGAACTCCATGGAGAACCGTTCGATGTGGGTCGCCTTTTGCGTCTTCGCCAGATCGATNCCGAAGCCGATGTTCGCGTCGATACCCGGTCGGAAGCCGATTCGGGGGGCCTGGTCGAGGAGGGTGTCCCTCATCTTCACGTCCTGAAGCAGGTTGAGACCCACGTCGCCCTTGAAGTAGAGATCGGAAGGAGCCGACTTGTCCGCAGGAACGGCATTCGCGGTCTCGGCCGCTCCATCCTGGAGCATGAGAAGTCCGAGGACGTCGGGCCCCGCGGCCATCGCGGGGATGGTGAGGGCGGTCGAAGTGGCGAGGGCGGCAAACATCTTCATCACAAGAGCTCCGTTGATCGTTTCATTNCGGTCTCNAAGACGATATCAGATGCCTCTTGATGGATCATGATGCATCCCGGACATCGCCATCGTCCGTGCGGGTGATGGTTTGAAGCCCGGATGGACACGGTCTGATCCTGAGACGAGCGCATCCGCGAGGATTGAAGAGAGCTCGGGCGCTGCGCTCAGGCCGTCCCGATCCGTGCCGGTCGCGATCCAGAGTCCTTCNTCGANCATGCCCACCACGGGAAGCCCATCCTCGGTCGCCGGCCGACTTCCGATCACCGGCTGGGATGAAGTGAAGAGGACATCGCTCGCGAGGTAGCGATCGGCCGCGAGTCGGACCATCGCGATCTCCCGCTCGGTTGGTTCGTGTCGAGCCTCGTCTTCGAGACTGGTGGAGGCACCGAGATACCGGCCGCCGTCACCGTGGGGTACGAGATAGATGTGGCCGCCGTCCGGTCGGTTCGGAGTCCGGATCACCGGCATCGATCCCGGGGATCGTGGGTGGAATCCTCCTCGAAAGCCGACTCCGTGACTGAAGCGGATCATGGGGACGGCGAGGGAAGCGGGGGAATCCGGCTTGAGAATCCGTTGGCAACCGGATCCGGATGCGATCAGGACGTTTCCTGCTCGCAGGGTTCTTCCGTTCTCGAGCGAAACGAACCCGGGTTCGGCGCATCGGACCCTGGCATCGAGCCGCGTGATTCCGCTCGAGATCGTGCATGCGTCGAGCAGGCGAAGCAGGGCGAGCGGATCAACGCCACCCTCGTCCTCGAGTCTCAGGCATCGTCGAGGCTCGCCCCGTCGAAGAAGATCCACCTCCGCCGGATCGACGGACGTCATCGCGACTCCGAGTCGCGTCGCAGCCTCATGGATCGCATCGAAGCCCTCGTCCACCTCGTCACCCACGACCACCATGCCGCGAGTGATTTCGGGCACCAGTCCACTCGGGACGCCCGAGCGCTCGGCGATCGTCCGAACCCAGTCGGGCCAGGAGNCGACGGCCGCGGCCAGGAGTTCGATCCAAGCGGTGGCCGCGGTGTCTTCGAAGGTCGTCGGGCGGGCCTCGGAGGCTGCGGCGAGCATGGCGGCGGCGGCGGGGGTGGCAGCGCCTCGTCGATCCGTCGGACCGACCAGGATCACCCGGAGGTCGGGATCCCGGTGGCGGCATGCGATGGCCGNGGAGAGTCCCACGACACCGTTGCCGATGACGATGAGATCCGCATCCATGGAGACTCGTGGATCCTTCTGGATCATCGAATCAGTATCGCAGGTCGCAGGGGGGTGGGGGAATCCACCCGCGCGAGGTCCGGATTTCGAGGGGAATCACTCATCGGCGATCACCAGTTCCGGATCGCCCACCAATCTGGGATGGACACCTCGGGGGGATTCGTCGAAGACCCACTCCGTCTGGATGTCGTCGAAATTGAGCAGCAGCTGGGTGTCGTCGTCGGCGGAATGGCGACGGGCCGGTTCGAAGGAATCGCCGGTGTAGCGAGCGATTCTCGAGAGGCGGACTCCATCCACTCGGCCATCGAAGAAGGACACCGGTCGGCCGCCGGCATCGACATCGGCCCCGACGATGAACGGAAGCCGGTTCGGGGTGCGGTTGCCGGATCCCGGCACGGAGTCGATCAGACGCCCATCCAGGTAGAGCCTGACTTCCATCTGATCTGCGTCGAAGACACCGGCGACGTGATGCCAGCGATCCGTGGACACCAGTCCGGCCGGTCCCCGCGCGCTTCGATAGGCGCGGTTCAGGTGGATGCTGAAGTCTGGGATGCCGTTGCTGAGAAAGATCCCGTATTCACTGCTCTCGGTGCGGGCGACCAGTCCGATCCGACCGGAGAGGTCGTCGGCGCGGAACCACGTTTCCAGGGTCATGGAGCCGCCGGGAAGATTACTCGCCTCGGGCGTCACGATCACCGCGTCGTCGACACCATCCAGAGACAGGACGACTTCGTCGGGAGCGATCTCCGGTCGGGTCAGTCGAGGTTCGATCGGCCAATCCAAGGAACGCGGGACGAGTGGATACCGATGGGATTCGCCGAGGATGTCGCACGACATGGTGAGGAGGGGTCTCGTCCATGATTCCGATTTGCGGGGTGGACGAGCGGCGAGGAAGCTGAATCGTTTTCGATCGCCCGGGGCGATGGTCGCGTGGGCGTGGCTCGGGCTGAAGCTCCACCGACGATCGGTCGAGGCAGGAACCAGTTCGACTTCGATCGGAAGGTTCGTGGGGTTGACGATCTCCCATCCGACCTCGTCTTCGGCCGAGCCGTCGCCGTTGACCCTGATACTGCCTGATGTTTCGTGTTCGGCGCGGGCGAGGGCGGCGCTCTGGAGGGCGAGGTCTGCGGTGATCTCACGCACGTCCATCGTGGTGCCGACGGGAATCGACGCCAGAGCCATGCCATCCGGCCGGACCGTCACGTGATGGAACTGATGGAGCCAGCCGGTGCTGGGAACGACNCCTGACTGTCCACCCCCGACGGTGGCGAGCGTGACGTATTCGATCCCGTCTCGAATCCCGTCGTGTCTCATGTAGTGAATGTGGCCGGCGAAGACCGCTCGCACGTTGCCGGGCGCCTTGAGGACCTCGTGCACCCTTTCCCAGTCGTCGCCGTAGCGGCCGCCGATCCAACGGGGATGGTGCAGAAAGCAGAAGACGTGCTTCTTGTCCTTCGAATCATCGAGGGTCGTCTCCAGCCACGCGATCTGCTCCGGACTCATTCGCTGGCAGTCGGCCTTCCCGAAGTTGCGCTCGCCGGTCTCGGGGTCGCCCTCGTCCGTGTACAGCACGATGAATCGGGAGTCCTTGTGATCGAACGCGTACCAGAGTGGACCGAAGTGTTCCTCGTATCGACCCTCATGTTCCTCCGCCGGTCGGCCGGGTCCGCGCCAGTAGACGTCGTGATTTCCAGCGACTGGGAACCAGGGGCACAGGAGCCGGTCCATGACGCCCCGATACTCCTGCATCTCCGTCATCCACGGTTCGGCGGTGCCGTAGCCCTGGATCAGATCTCCGACGGTCATGACCAGATCGGGCTCGTAGAGATTCGTCTCGCTCACCGCTTGCTCGAGAATGTTGATGCCTTCGGCGGGGCCCCCGGTGCGATCACCGAACACCACGAAGGTGAAGGTCTCATCCTCGGCCGGGAGGTCGAGCCACCGGCCGTTCCGATCGGTGGCGAAACGATCGTCGTGTTCGGCCTTCGAAGCGATCGGATGCGCCGGACGTTCCGGCGGAGGATCTCCGGCGGCGGGAATCGCGACGGCGACGGCGAAGGTGAGGATGGTGAGAATGGTCATTCGGTGAGGCATGACCGGATTGCAACATGGAATCGATCGGAAGTCACGCGCGGTTCGTCGAGAATCCGATGATTGCGACGCCATCCACGCTCAGGCCCCCGAATCCCTCGTCGGCTCCGGATCGTCAAGCCCCGAACGTCATGTGATCGTGGAATCGTTCCGACCGAGGGTGTCCACGATCCATCGAACCGCCTCGATCTCGAGATCGAGAGACATGCTGGGACTTGTCTTGCTTGCGGTCGCGGTCTGGGCCGGCAGCGACGGAAGATGCACGAATCCGGCTCGCATTCCGGAGGGCGCACCNGTATCTCCCGTCCAACCCCGCTCAAGGACGCGATATGAGACCTCGTTGCAGAGATAGGTCCCGGCCGACAGGGATCTCTCGGCCGGGATGCCGGCTTCGCAGAGTCCTTCGGTCAGCCTTCGCACCGGCAGGGTCGAGAAGAGGGCGTCCGGTCCGTCGACGACGACCGGCTGGTCGCGGATCGTGTTCCCGGCGTTGTCGGGTATCGAAAAGTCGAGGAGGTTGATCGCGACCTGCTCGATCGAGATCACGGAACGCCCCCGCGCCTCGCCCAGCATGACCACGGTGTCGGCGTTGGTCCGATCGATCTCGGCGAGAAGCATTTCGGCCGCGACCCCGGTTTCCACCGGCAGGATCATGGTGGCGAGATCGACGTCGTCTGGTGGGTGTGCGAGAAGGGCCTCCACGACGCCGGCACTGGGATTGACTTCGAATCCTCCGAAGGGTTGGAATCCGGTGATCAAGAGCATGTGCGAGTTCCGGGAACGGGTGGTTTCGGGGGCGGCGACGAACCGACGGCCTCCGGCATATCATCGCCGATTCCCAATCAGGAATTCACGAAGGAACCGCCAGCCATGAGTCACGAATCAACCTGGGTCACCGAGTTCATGCAGATGGTCGAGGCCTCGACCCCCGGCGAAGAGGCCTTTCACCAGGCCGTCGGCGAAGTGGTCCCGTCGCTGGAGCCGGTGCTGGAGAAGCATTCGGACTGGAAGCAGGGTCGGATCCTCGAACGACTCGTCGAGCCGGAACGCGTGGTCTCCTTTCGAGTCCCGTGGGTCGATGACTCGGGCCAGGTGCAGGTCAATCGTGGCTATCGCGTCGAGTTCAACTCCGCGATCGGCCCGTACAAGGGCGGGCTTCGCTTCCACCCGACCGTCGACCTCGGGGTGCTGAAGTTCCTCGGCTTCGAGCAGGTCTTCAAGAACGCCCTCACCGGCCAGCCCATCGGCGGCGGCAAGGGTGGATCGAACTTCGACCCCAAGGGCCGAAGTGACCTCGAAGTGATGCGGTTCTGCCAGTCGTTCATGAGCGAGCTCTTTCGACACATCGGTCCCGACACCGACGTCCCCGCNGGNGACATCGGCGTCGGCGGACGCGAGATCGGTTTCCTGTTCGGCCAGTACAAGCGACTCACCAACACCTTCACCGGGGTTCTGACCGGCCGGGCGATCGAGTGGGGCGGCAGCCTGATCCGCCCCGAGGCGACCGGCTACGGCGCGGTCTACTTCGCGGCCGAGATGGAATCCGCCAACGGTGGATCGCTCGAAGGTCGTCGCAGCCTGGTCTCCGGGTCGGGCAATGTGGCCCAGTTCGCGGTCGAGAAGCTGCTCGACCTCGGTGCGGTGCCGACGACCCTTTCGGACTCGGGTGGCTTCATCCATGATCCGGACGGCATCGATCGCGACAAGCTCGCCTTCGTCCAGGATCTCAAGAACGTCCGCCGCGGTCGCATCCACGAGTACGCCGAGAAGTACCCGTCCGCAACGTTCACCGCCGTCGATCGTGGTCTCGATCACAACCCGCTCTGGTCGACGCCCTCGGACGCCGCGTTCCCCTGTGCCACGCAGAACGAGATGAACGGGACCGACGCGGCGAACCTGGTCGCGGGCGGATGTCGTCTGGTGAGTGAAGGCGCGAACATGCCGGTCACTCCCGAGGGCCAGGACGTCCTTCAAGAGAAGAGTGTTCTCTACGCTCCGGGCAAGGCGGCGAACGCCGGTGGGGTCGCGGTCAGTGCGCTCGAGATGGCTCAGGCGTCCAGCCGGACGTTCTGGAGTCGCGAGGAGGTCGATCGACGGCTCCACTCGATCATGAAGGACATCCACCGNAACTGCCTCGAGGCGGCGAAGGCGTACGGACGTCCCGGCAACTACATGGATGGCGCGAACATCGCCGGCTTCCTCAAGGTCGCCAAGGCGATGCAGGACCAGGGCGTGGTCTGAGTCGGCGGGCGATCGGTACTTGAACTCGAAGAAGATCGCCGCCTCCGAAAAGGAGGCGGCGATCTTCTCTTTGGAGTCCGGTCGAGTGGTCGATCAGAACGTGATCGAGAGCGAACCACCGATGGCATAATTCATGAAGGTTCCTGCTTTGAGCTCGTCGTTGGAAGAAAACGATCGGGAGATCAGGGTCGCATCCCCCATGTTCGCATTCATGGCTGCGGACGCGCCCGCATAGACACCGAGCGAGACGGTGTCGGAGAGGGCGAACATCAGATGGGCGCCGACCTGACCACGGAACGTCACGCTGGTCTGGTAGTACCACGAGTAGCCGCTTCCGCTGAAGCCGGGGACCACCGGGTTCTCGAGGTACGAGAAATTGAACTGGACGCCGATTCCACCGTTCAGATTGAGTTCGATCGAGTCCGTGAAGCGGAATGTGTACCCGAGGCCCACGGTGATCGGCCACTGGACCAGATAGCCCGAACCACCTTCGATCTGGGATTCCTCGGCCAGTCCACCGCCCGGGTTGTTTCGGTAGACGGTGCCCTCGATGCTCTCGACCGTGTTCCACTGTGACTGGGTGGCGATCTCGAAATACAGATCCCCGACGATCCGTCGACCGTATGCCAGTTGGAAATCGAGACCCGGATTGACCTTGAGCTTCGCGTCACGAAGTCCGACCAGACTGACCGGATCGGGTCCAAGGTCATCAAGTTTGAGGTCAGGCATCATGTTGACGCCGGCACGGAGTCGGAAGTAGTTGCTTCTTCCGTCGTAGGTCTCCCGTTCGTTGGTTCGTTCGATTCGGGGCGATGCGGCGGTTGGAGCTGCGCGAGTGGTGGACTCGCTCGGCAGCACGATCTCCGCTTCGGAGCCGCTGGTTTCCCTCAACCAGCTCTCCAGATCATCCTGTTGAGCGGCCACGCCGGTGTTTTCGAACATGCCGGTCGTCATTCCGAAGGNGGCGACCAGCACGGCAAACGGGCGGAAGGTCGGGAATCGCTGCATGGGACCTCTTTCTGGGTATTGCGGACAAATCGGTNGGTAATACGTTCCAACGGTAGCGGGCATGGACTTTCGAAAAAAATGGCGGTGGATAAAGGCGGTAANTGGCGGTGAATGGCTCGGGATGTTTCCGCATCATTCACGAAAGGAATGAGTCCTCGATGGGTTGTCCCCGGTCGTCCCGTTCGGCATGGATGCCGGTGACTTCGAGGACGACCCGGGGGGCGCCGGGCCTTGGTTCTGCGCTCACGGCCATGGATGCGGATGTGGGCGTCGTCCACGTTCGGAATCCGGACTCGAGTCGGGAGCGACCGAAACATGCCCACCTTGCCGAGCGGTATTCGAATCTGGTTGTCGATGGAAGCGATTCTGTTGCCGGACCGGCCCTTCTATCCCTGCCCTCATGGACGGTTCTGGTACCGCGATCTGGATCCGGCGATCGAGTGGGACCCGACCGATTCCCAAGCGGCACCCGAGCGATTCCGGCTCGGCCTCGTGCCTGAGACCCGGCTCGATGTCGCCGCGTACGTGCGAGTTCTCTTTGCCGCCGAGCGGGAGCCGGTCCGACGCTGGCGAGGTGACTGGCTGCTTACATTGGACCGCCCGAACGACCTGACGGATCCGGATTGGGACGCTTTGCTCGGATTCCTCGGAACCCAACGCACCCTGGCCTTTCTTGATCTCGCCCGTGATCGGTGCGTGAAGCAAGGTGAGGCTCGAGGCCGCGCCGGCCTCCCCGAAGATTTTCTGGACTTCGGACCCGGTCTTCACGGTCGGCCAGAGACGGCTCGCCGACTGGCCCAGGCCACCACGACGATCGAATCGATCGCCGCCCAGATTCGGACGGCCGAGGATGAGGGTGATCTGGAGGCCTCGGTCCACGGGCGGAATCGTCTGGAATCCATCATCGAGGAAGCGGACCGGACCCTCGATCGATTCGGGCCGCATCGCGGCCTCGCCCACCGAGTGATCGCCGACGCTTCGATTCATCTGGGACTCGGATCGGATGCGATTCGTCACGCGCGAGCATTCGCGGGGATCGTTCCCGGCAACGACGCCTTCGCGGCCGAGGTCGAGGATCGACTGAGCAACGTGGTCACCCCGATGTTCGATTGACGGTGAATTCGCCGATTCCCGACGATTCAGGACCACCATGAACAACCCGCCGGGAGCCGCATGACGGCTCCCGGCGGGTTCGTGTTCGATCGATGTTCGGCGTGGCTCAGGCCTTGCCGAGGTACTCGCCGGTCTCGGGGTTGACCTTGACGACCTGGCCGATTTCGATGAAGGGGGGGACGCGGATCCGGGCGCCGGTCTCGACGAACGCTTCCTTGTTCTGGTTGCTGGCGGTGGCGCCCTTCGCCTGCGGCGTGGTGTCGGAGACCATGAGTTCCAGCGAGGCGGGGAGGGCGACCGACAGCGGCTTGCCGTCGAACATGCTCACCGTGCACTCGGTGTTCTCCTTGATCCACTGGCTCTGCTCCTTGGGGAGCGTCTCGGCGCTGATCTCGATCTGGTCGTAGTTCTCGTTGTCCATGAAGACGAACGGTCCGTCGCCGCGGCCGCCACTGTCGTAGAGGAACTGCATGGCCCGTCGATCGACGTTCACCTCNTCGAGGCGGTCGTCGGAGTTCAGGCGGTTGATCTTGATCCCGCCGATCTTGACGTTCTTCATCTTGGCCTGGATGTAGGCAGGGCCCTTGCCCGGCTTCACATGCTCGGTCTCGAGAATCTGGTGGAGCTGGCCCTCCCAGATGATGAACTGGCCCTTCTTGACGTCGGTGGCCTTGATCGGCATCGCGGTCGTTCCTCGTTCGGGGTCTTGGACGGGAAGTGGTCCCATCCGGGACACGGATCATAGCGGGGTGTCTGCCCCGATCCATGAGGTTCCTCGCTCGAACCCGTTCCCAAGGGGCCTCCGACCGCCTAGGCTCCGCCGCCATGACTTCTTCCCGATCTACCGCCGACTCCGCCGGATCTCCGCCCCGGCTCTTCGAATCCCTGCCGATGCGGGGGCTCGAGCTTCGAAATCGCATCGTGGTGAGCCCCATGTGCATGTATTCCTCGGTGGACGGCCTTGCCAGTGCCTGGCATCACGTGCATCTGGGATCCCTCGCCTGCTCGGGAGCCGGACTGGTGATCAGCGAGGCGACCTCGGTCGAGGCTCGAGGGCGGATCACCCCGAACTGCCTCGGGCTCTGGGACGACGATTGTGAGCGGGCCCTGGCCCGGGTGGTCGCGACGGTGAAGGAAGTCGCTCCCGACGCCGGACTCGGCATCCAGCTCGCTCACGCGGGACGGAAGGCCTCGCATGCACGACCGTGGGCCCCGGCTCGGGGATACGTCCCGCCCGCGGACGGCGGATGGTCGACCGTGGGCGTGAGCGGGAACAGCTACGAGGACGTGGCACCCCACGCCCACGCCCTGGATCGGACCGAATTGGGAGAGGTCCGCGATGCATTCGCCACCGCGGCCGCTCGCTCGGCCCGCATCGGATTCGACCTGGTGGAGATGCACGCGGCGCACGGGTACCTGCTTTCCAGCTTCCTTTCCCCGCTTTCCAACGAACGCACCGATGAATACGGCGGATCGCTCGAGAACCGAATGCGGTTTCCCCTGGAGTGCTTCGACGCGATGCGGGCGGCGATGCCCGACGACCTTCCATTGATCGTTCGCTTCAGCGGCACCGACTGGCGGGATGATCTCGGCGGCTGGAGCACCGAGGATTCCGTCGCGTTCGCCCAGGAACTCGAAGCCCGAGGGTGTGATGGAGTCGACGTCTCCACCGGCGGCAACGCCAAGGCGGACATCCCCGTCTCACCGGGGGTCCAGGTCCCCTACGCCGCGGCGGTGAAGCGGGGTGTGAAGTCGATGCCGGTGATCGCGGTGGGCGAGCTGGACGACCCGCGGCTGGCCGAATCGGTGCTCGAGGATGGCGATGCGGATGCGATCGCGATCGGTCGTGGCTTCTTGCGGGACCCTCGCTGGCCGTGGCGGGCGGCGAAGGAACTGGGCGGTGAGGTCGATCACGTCGACCAGTACGCCTGGTGCGTCGGCTGAATCAGAAGACGAGGAGGCCGATGACCATCCAGACCGCGGCCACGATCATGACCAGCGCGGTGTAGCCGACGATGTCCCGGGCTCGAACGCCGGTGATCGCCAGCAGTGGAAGGGCCCAGAACGGCTGCAGCATGTTGGTCAACTGGTCTCCGTACGCGACGCTCATGACCATCTTGCCGAGCGGGACGTCCGCATTCGCACCGGCGATCATCGCGATGGGACCCTGAACCGCCCACTGTCCGCCACCCGAGGGAACGAAGACGTTCACCACCGCGGCACTGGTCATCGTGAAGAGCGGCAGGGTGGTCTGCGTGCTCCAGTCATTGGCCACGTCGGCGAACAGGGCGAGAAGACCACTGGCCGCCATCATGCCCATGACCCCCGCGTAGAGCGGGAACTGCACGATGATCCCGGCCGCGCCGCGGGCGGCGTCCTCGACCGCGGCGAGATAGCGGCTCGGGGAGCCATGGAGGAGCAGGCCGAGACCGAACATCACCGCATTGATCTGGTTGAGACCGAGGCTTCCCAGCCCGGTGTCCGATCCGAAGAGGTAGAGGACGAATCCCCCGACGAGTCCGATCGCCAGGAGATATCCCAGAACGGTTTCAACGCCGCGGCCGGTCTTCTCGGGCATCGGGCCCGCGGATTCCTCATCGCTGAAATCAATCCCCAGGGCCTTCGGTCCCTTCATCTCCGCCGGATCGACCGGCGAAAGAAGCAGGCAGATGATCGGCGCGATCACCAGCAGGCCGAGGGATACGAAGAGGTTCATCGGGGAGAGCAGCGTGTCGGTCAGGGGGATCCCCATGGCCGCGTGGTCGGCGACGATTTCGGCCGGCAGGATCTCGCTTGCCGCCTTCGCGGTGGTCATCTTCAACGGGGCGCTGCCACTGAAACCACCGTGCCACACCAGAAGCCCGAGGTAACCGGCGGCGACCAGGAGCGGGTAGTGACAAGGAATGCCGCGGCGTTCGAGACTGCGACCGACGGCCCGGGCGAGCAGGGCCCCGACCACCAGGGCGAGACCCCAGTTCACGAGTCCGGTGAGAACCGCGACGAAGGCAACCATCGCGGTGGCGACCGAGGTCGATCGAGGGAGGTCGGCGATCCGGTCGATGAGCCGTCTGACGGGCGGGCTCGCCGCCAGGGCGTACCCGGTCACCAGCACCAGGATCATCTGCATGCCGAACTGCAGGAGCTTCCAGAGCCCGTCGTCGCCCCACCAGGCCTCGAGCAGGAGGACGGCTTTGGATGATCCCTCGGGATCTCGATTCGCAAAGGTGCCCGGTATCGCCAGCGCGAGGATCGCCGTCACGGCGGTCAGCCCGATGGCGAGGACGAAAGGATCCGGGATCCAGCGTCCGATGGTCCGAGTGACGAGCAGGCCGAGGCCGCTGACGAGCGGGCGAATTCCACCGCGTGAGTCGGTCATGCTCGAAGCGTACCGGCATGAAAACACCGCCGAGGACGGCCCACCCCTCCTTGGGTCGTCGCTCGGCGGCAACCCTTACTTCGGCGAGATCCGGGCTCGAGTGAAGCCAGGAGACCGACTCTTGCTCATTCGGGGCCCGCAAAGGTCTCGCACTCGGCCCAGACCCGCCCCCGATACCCTGTATGACGCATGGAAACCGCCCCCACTTCGTCCGAAAAGTCCGAACCCACTCCCGAGAACGTCTCCGACGACGCACCAGTCGTTCCGGAGGTGACCGTCGTGGAGCGATTCGACGAGCTGCCGATCGACCCCGTGGTGCTCAACGGCATCAACGCCCTCGGTTTCGAGAAGCCCACTGCGATCCAGCAGCGAGTCATCATCCCACTGGTCCGAGGGCGGGACGTGATCGGTCTCGCGCCCACGGGAACCGGGAAGACCCTCGCCTACGGAATCCCGCTGGCTCATCGACTCATCACCGAACCGCCACCCATGATGCGTCGAGTCCGTCGACGAAAGGGTGGCGATCCGGGCGCCAAGTACGTCGACCCCAAGCGACGACTCCGAGGTCTGGTGGTGGTCCCGACTCGTGAGCTCGCCCAGCAGGTGGCGGAAGAACTCCGACGGCTCACTCGAGGTTCCCTGGTCAAGGTGACGGCGGTCTGGGGCAAGGCCGCACTGAAGCCGCAGCGGGATCGGCTCGAGGCCGGCATGGACATCGTGGTCGGCACTCCGGGACGCCTGCGCGAACTCATGGATATCGACGTCCTGAGTCTCGCCTTCATCCGGCATCTGGTGATCGACGAGGGTGACCGGATGTTGGACATGGGTTTCCGGCCGCAGTTGCGGACGATTCTCGAACGCATGCCCGAGCACCGTCAGATGGGCTTCTTCAGTGCCACGATGCCTCCGGCGATGGAGGACCTCGCCCGGACCTTCCTGCGGAAGCCGGCGCGGATCGAGGCCGGCCGGCACACCCGGGCCGCGGAGCATCTGGGAAACCGACTCTTCGAGATCGAGGACGTCCTCAAGGTCGCCCTGCTGCTTCGTCTGGTGGTCACCGACGAGCGTCGTGGGGTCCTGATCTTCTGTCGCACCAGACGCCGTGCGGGATGGGTGCATTCGGCCCTGCGCCGTCACGCCATGTCGGTGGGCCTGGTCCACGGTGACCGCAGCCAGAAGCAGCGGAACCGAGCCTTGGACCTTTTCTCCGAGGGGGCGTCCGGAGTTCTGGTCGCGACCGATGTGGCGGCTCGTGGCCTGCACATCGACGCGGTTCGGACGGTGATCAACTACGACCTCCCTCTTTCGGCGGAGGAATGGGTCCACCGAGTCGGTCGCGCCGGTCACGGTGGTGGTTTCGGAGAGTCCTTCACCTTCGTCTCACCGCCTGAAAAGGGCCGTTGGCGGACGATTTCTAAGATCGTGGGCGAACGGATCTCCGCGGACACGCTTCCCGATCTCGAAGAGTTCGTGCGTCCGCAGGACGCGGCGAAACTCGAAAAGTTCCGAAGCGCCCAGCGGACGACCCGCATGGAACCCTTCCGTGGCAAGGATCGGGACCAGAACCAGAACCGGACTCGGGACACGGACCGAGGCAAGAGCGGTTCGAAATCACGATCGACCGCCCCGGCTTCCAAGCCTCCGAAGGCTCCCAAGGCCGAGGAGGCCGTCGAGTTCGACGAGTTCGGAGCCGAAATTCCGCGGAAGTCGACCGGCCGTTCGACCGGACTTCGGCGAGACAAGAAGAATGTGTCGCGGGCGGGTGGCAAGACCGCGGCGATGCAGAGTCGGGCCCGGGGTGGTGATCGAATCACTCACGGTGGACGACGCAAGGGTGCGACCAAACCGGTCGACCCCAAGCAGAAGCCCGGCGGCGGGGTTCGAAAGCCGAAACCGAGCTGATTCGCTCATCTCGTCGTTACGATGGTTGATGGAGACGACGGATGGATCGTGAAGACCAGGACGAGACCCTCGATGTCGGCTCGGAGGCCAGGCCGAGCCGACCCACCAGCGGCCGGATGACCCGGGCGAGCTATGTTCCCGGCGACTTCATCGGCCCCTACAAGATTCGGCAGCGTCTGGGTGAAGGCGGCTTCGGGATCGTGTTTCTCTGCGAACAGTTCGAGCCGGTGCGCCGTGAGGTCGCGGTCAAGGTCATCAAGGCCGGCATGGACACCGAACAGGTCGTCGGTCGGTTCGAAGCCGAGCGTCAGGCCCTCGCGGTCATGGACCATTCATCGATCGCGAAGATCTTCGACGCCGGGGCCACGGACGACCGTACTTCGTGATGGAACTGGTTCGGGGGGTTCCGCTGAACGAGTATTGCGACAAGCAGAAGCTGAATCTGGAGCAGAGACTTGATCTGTTCGCCCGCATCTGCGACGGCGTCCAGCATGCCCACCAGAAGGGGGTCATCCACCGAGACCTCAAGCCGGGAAACATCCTGGTCACCGATGCCGACCGGACGGAGCCCCAGCCCAAGATCATCGACTTCGGGATCGCGAAGGCGACGTCGAAGTCTCTGGCCGAGAAGGAGGTCTTCACCCTCGAGGGGCAGTTGATCGGCACGCCCGAATACATGTCTCCCGAACAGGCGGAGATGATCAGTGCCGACATCGACACCATCCATGATCGAGGAGCCGCCCCCGGAGTCGTCCGGGGGCGGTGCTGCGTGCGGGGAGTCACCCTCCGCCGAAGGGCGAGCCGTCCCGGTCGGCGAGAGCCTCGACGATCAGTTGCAATCCCAGTTGCTGAGCAGGATGCCCAGGTCGCCGGCGCGGACCACGCCGTCGCCGTCGAGGTCGCCGACCGGAGGATCGGGCGTGCCCCAGAGCGCGAGGAGGAAGCCGAGGTCGGCCGGGCCGACGCAGCCGTCGAGATCGAAGTCGCCGCGGGCGTTCTCGCAGCCGTCGGGGACGTCGTTGGCATTGTCGTCCTCCGCATCGCCGGTGTCGATGTCGCAGGAATCGGGGATCCCGTTGGAATCGCAGTCGACCACCACGCCGTCGCTCACGGCGCAGGAGTCGATGAGATCGTCACCGTCGCAGTCGTTCTCGCTGCCGGTCGCGATGTCGCACGGGTCCGGGACCACGTTCCCGTTGCAGTCGGCGACCAGGCCGTTCGCGATCTCCCACTCGTCGGGCTGTCCGTTCCCGTTGCAGTCCGACTGGCACTCGTCCGGCACCCCGTCGGCGTCGATGTCGTTGGAGACGCCGTTCGCGATGTCGCAGGAATCGGGGATCTCGTTCTGGTTGCAGTCNGGCACGATGCCATCGGCGATCGCGCAGAGGTCGATCGTGTCGTCGTCGTCGCAGTCGGCCTCCCCGAGTTCGTCGATGTCGCAGGAATCGGGCCGGCCGTTGACGTTGCAGTCCTGCTCCAGGCCGGTCGCGATCTCGTAGGCGTCGGGAAGGCCGTTCCCGTTGCAGTCCGACTTGCATTCGTCCGGCACGCCGTTGGTATCCACGTCGTTCGAGACGCCGGCCGCGATGTCGCAGGAGTCGGGCGTANCGTTGGCGTTGCAGTCGGGGACGAGCCCCGTGCTCACCGCCCAGGCATCCGGCTGTCCGTCGCCGTCGCAGTCGGGCTGGCACTCGTCGGGCGTGCCGTCCCCGTCGAAGTCGGTGGAGAGACCGGAACCGATGTCGCAGCCATCCCAGATGCCGTTGTCGTTGCAGTCGACGGGAATGCCCAGATAGGCCACCGAGACCGCGACCCGACTCTCGGCGCACGCCGCGGGGTCCACGGTGGGCGAGGCGTAGATCTCGATGCTGCGGGAACCATCCTTCCCGCCCGCTTCCCACGTGGTTCTCGGGATCTCGAAGCTCGCGACCTGTTCGATGCATTCGAGGCCACCGGCGCCGAAGGCGAAGCCGAGGAATTCGTCGTCGAATCGAACGGTCAGGAACTCGTTGCCGGCGTCGAAATCACCGGTGGCCTGCACCGTCACCGCGACCGAATCGGCCAGCGGGTCGATCGCGGCGAGGTCGGCGGTCTCGAAGAGGAGTGGATCACCCGTGGTGGGGATGCCTTCGATGGTGGCGCCGTCGAGGATGCCGACATCGCAGACATCGGGGACGCCGTTTCCGTCGCAGTCGTTCGCGGTGCCTTCGAAGATGTCGATCCGGTCGTCAACGCCGTTGTCGTTGCAATCGCGGGCGGTCAATGCGACGACGTGCTTCAAGCTGATCGAAAATCGAGCGAGGGGGTTTTTCGGGGTGCCGACGCCGCGAGGGGCGTTGCACAGTCCGTTCTCAGTGCCCCAGCAGGCCATCGTGCCGTCGAGAAGGAGCACGGCAGTGGCTCCCCCAGCCAGGCTGGATCCTGCAACCGCGACCTCGGTGACGGGATTGCCGGGTTCGCCGATTCCCTCCGGGACATTGCACTGCCCGAAGTCGTTGTTCCCCCAGCAGACCACCGAACCATCGACCAGAACAGCCACGGTATGGGAATCCGAGGCAGCGATCTGCAGAACTGGATTTTCGGGCCCGCCGATTCCTTCCGGGACATTGCACTGCCCGTAGTCGTTGTTCCCCCAGCAGGCCACCGAACCGTCGGCGAGTACGACGGCGGTATGCCCCAGCTCGGGAAAGCCTCCAAGGCCCAATGGACATCCACCGCTCACAACCTGGACGACCGGGTTGTCCGGATGGCCAATCTCGGGTGGGACATCGCACTGCCCGTGGTCGTTGTTTCCCCAGCAGGCCACCACGCCATCGGCCATCAGGGCCACCGTGTTCTTTCCACTGGCCGCGATGCTGGTGGCAGGATTTCCCGGGCTGCCGATTCCAGGGGGGACATCGCATTGCCCGTAGCCATTGTTCCCCCAGCAGGCGACCGATCCATCACCGAGGAGTGCCACGGTGTGGCCATTTGAACTTGTAATAAAAAAGTTGGATCCTGTTGCGATCTGCCTCACGGGGTTGGAAGGGGTCCCGATTCCTTCCGGGACATCGCACTGACCGGATGAGTTGTTCCCCCAGCAGGCCACCGATCCGTCGGCGAGCACCACGGCAGTGGTTCCCTCTGCGGCGCTGACCTCGAGCACGGGGTTGCCGGGCCCTCCGACGCCTTCCGGAACATTGCATTGCCCGATAGCGTTGCTCCCCCAGCAGACGATCGAGTTGTCGTCGCCGTCCTGGGCATGCGCGGTGATCGAATGGCATCCGGCCAGGGTGGCGGAGATAAGGACCGTTCGAAGGAGGTGGGGCATCGTGGTCATGTCTCTCGTCTCGAGTTGATGAGGGCGGTTGGCAGCAGGTCACGCCCGCCTGGTCGGACCTGACAGTATCAGTCGGCCGTGGGGAAACAAAGGGTTTTCAGAGGGAGATCGCGCCGACAGCTCCTGTTCCGCCAGGTTCCGCCTCACTCCCCCCCGAAGGCGTAGCCGTAGTAGTCGGCGAAGACCTCCCAGAGTTCCGGGTGAGCGTCGTGGAGGACGTGGGGCTGCTCGAAGAAGTGCTCGGTGACCACCGCGAAGAACTCCGCGGGATTGGTCGCCCCGTAGGGATCGATGGTCGTCCGCATTCCATTCGAGACGTGTGACTGCAGGAGGTTGAATTCCCGTTGGCAGACGTCCGCCCAACGCTCCCGCAGACCGACTTCCATGGGCGGAGTGCCGTCGACGATGCCACCCAGCATGTCCAGGGCGTGGGCGAATTCATGCAGCACGACGTTTCGAGCTCCGAGCTGCTGTGAGCCGTAGAGCGCATCGGACCAGCTGAGGATGATCGGCCCGCGAAAACGAGCCTGGCCCAGGATCGGGGTCTCACCCGCGACGATGCCGTCGCCTCGATGACTTTCCGGGACCACGACGCCGGCGGGATACACCAGCACCGAAGTCACGCTCTCAAAGTGGCCTGCATCGTTCTCAAGGACGAGGAGGGCGGCGTTGGCCGAGATCAGGATCTGCATCCGATCATCGATCTCCAGCCCTCCACAGCCCTCCCAGTAGGTTTCCGCCTCGATGATGCGGGCGACATCCTCGAGTCTCGACCGTTGAGCCGGGCCGAGGAAGCGATAGTGCGCAAAGTGTTCCTGCAGCGTCCGTCGCCAGACCGGCGGCATCGGGCTGGCGAGGAGTCGTCGTCGTCGTCGCGTCCGAAGAAACCACATGAAGAAGGCAGTCAGTTGGCCGGAAGGACCGGCACGACGATCTGCACGAGCAGATAGAGGCCGATGGCGAGGCCGAGAAAGGCTCCGAGGACCTGAATGGTCATCGTCGCGACTTCACGCGGCCAGCGGGCGAGATCAGCGACTCGGATGGCCTTGTACATCATGGCGATACCGAGCACGAGGATCGGGAGAAGCCAGAGCCATTTCGACTGGACTCCGGGCATGGGATCGATCAGAGGGGTCCAACCAAGCAGGTTCATCGAGAACTCCTCCGTCGGTCGTTTGGATTTCGACGCCCGGCATCAAGGGCGATCGCGAAATTCATCAGACCTGCCAGAGCGCAGAAAAGGGTTCCGAAATCGAGGGCATGACCCATTGAGGTCGAATCGGAGATCTTGCCAGGTCGTCGGTCGGGCATCGTGACCGTGATCAGGTCATCTTCGCCGTCCGGACGGGCCACATCTCCCAGGAAAGCCGTCACGAAGGCGATCGGCCCCGCACCGGCCTGAGGAAGGAACCACAGGCGTCGGGTGGGACGGGCGTCCTGCGTCGCGTAGGCCGGAGTCTGGAGGCTGACGCTGTCGATACCGCCGATCAGAAGTCCCCCGAACCAAAGGACCAGGAAACCGATTGCGATCCTGAAACCTCGGCCCCGTTCACCGATCGAGGCGTGGCCCAGACCCGGTAACAGCAGTCCGAGAAGGAACGGAGCCCACGCAAATGGCGCAGATTCGTTGGAAGAACGGGAGGTGTGGGCCTGATTGGCGGAAGAGACGGAAGAGTTCATCCGATGCCCAGTAGCGAGGAAGGCCGCTATCGCGGCTCGTGCCGGACCGGCGGGCGTTCAGTGTAGCCCCCGATGAGATGCAGGATGCCGGACGCGAATTCATGCTCAACAGGCTGGGAGACCACGATGTCCACTCACAACGAATCCACCGAACCCGATCGCGACCCCTCGAACACGGGAAACGTGGTCGACCGTCGGTCAGGAATCGACCGCCGGGCCCTGGCCCGGGATGGAGACGATGGAACCAACCTGGAGCGTCGTCGTGGCGTCGGCCGGCGATTGACGGACTTCGTCCGCAGCGCTGAAGAGGGCGAAATGAGCCGAGAGCAGCAGATGTTCCTGCATGCGATCGACACCTTCAAGCGGGTCAACGGCGTGAACTTCCCGACCTGGACCGATGTGCTCGAGGTGGTTCGCCGGTTGGGGTACCGAAAGGTCACCGACAGCGAGTTGCGGTTGGGGGACAAGGTCGAGGACTGGACGGAGTCGCCCGAGGCTGGGAGCGGTTGCGATCACGGAACGGATATCGACGCTCCACAGCGATATCGCAAGACCGGCTGAGGCTGGATTTCGCAGAGACAGGAAGAACGAACACGCCCCTCGGCCCCCAAAAAGGGTCGAGGGGCATTCTTGTGGATCATTCGGGCCGGTCTTCAGTCCTGGGAGGGACTTTTCCTCCCCATCAGGTCGGGCGGAGGAATGAGGCCTGCTTGGACGTCGTCATCTGGTTGTGAGCGGTCCCAGGATCCGGGCTCCAGAGCCCATCAACCTTGGTTTTTGTACCAATCAGCGTTGATCTGGATGTATTTCTGCCATTCCTCGGGGAGATCCTCCTCTGGGAAGATCGCCTGAACCGGGCATTCGTCGACACAGAGCCCGCAATCGATGCAGGTGTCTGGATCGATGAAAAGCTGGTCTGCAGTCGCTTCTGCCGCCTCATCCTTGGTGGGGTGGATGCAGTCCACCGGACAGACTTCGACGCACGCAGTGTCCTTCGTGCCGACACAGGGCTCGGCGATGATGTGGGCCATCGATCGGAATCTCCAGAGTTGACGCGTGAACTCAACGTCCACGGGTCCGCCATTGTAGTCACCTCGCTTCGTCGGTTCACGAAGAAGATGGATCCTTGGAATCGACTGCTTGGCCGATTTGCTTGCATGAAAAAGGCCCGGGACCTGAAAGGTCCCGGGCCAGGGATCGACTGAGAACACGATTCGGCGGAGAAATTCCGCCCGAAACGTGGATCAGCGCTTCCTGCGAGTGGCCTTCTTGGCGGCCTTCTTGCGCGTGGTCTTCTTGGCGACCTTCTTGGCAGCCTTCTTGCGCGTGGTCTTCTTGGCAGCCTTCTTGGCGACCTTCTTACGGGTCGTCTTCTTGGCGGCCTTCTTGCGGGTCACCTTCTTGGCGACCTTCTTACGGGTCGTCTTCTTGGCGGCCTTCTTGCGGGTCACCTTCTTGGCGGCCTTCTTGCGGGTCACCTTCTTGGCGGCCTTCTT
>NYSW01000115.1 GCA_002683195.1 Phycisphaerae bacterium | reverse complement strand
GAGACTCTCCGGAAACGCCATCGAGGCGGCTGCCCGATACGGAATCGAGGAGATCGCCACCGCGTATCTCAAGGACTTCGAGCGATCGGCCGACGAACTTCGGAAAGGACGGCCCGAATCGTGAGCAATCGACCCCGCAATCGACCGAAGGACCGCCTTCACCGGAAGCAGGACGATCAGGCCAGCGCCTACGCCAGCCCCTGGTCGCTCCGCGAACGACTCGGCGTCGCCTTCTTCGCCATCACCTGGATGGTGTGCTGTCGATGGACGCCGAACCCCGCCAACGCGTGGCGACTGCTGATCCTCCGCCTGTTCGGGTGCCGGATCACCGGTCGTCCCTATGTCGCGGGATCGTGTCGGATTCGCGTGCCCTGGCAGCTCGAGCTTCACGACCGGGCGTGCCTCGGGCCGAACAGCGAGGTCTACAACCTCGGTGAGTGCGTCCTGCGGGCGCGGTGCACGATCGCGCAGGGAACCTATCTCTGCGGTGGAAGTCACGACCTTTCCGTTCCAACCCTTCCGCTCATCGTCGGACCGATCGACGTGGGCGAGGACGCCTTCATCGGCGCCCGCGCGTTCATCATGCCCGGCGTGACCATCGGCGAAGGCGCGGTCGTCGGCGCGGCCGCCGTCGCGGTGCGCGACGCGAAGCCGTGGACCGTGACCGTGGGCAATCCCGGAAACGAGATCGCGATGCGGAAGTTCGAGCGGCCTTCCACGGCATCCGACACCGAAGGCTGATCAACTCCGGACCGTGTCGCGCTCGTTCTCCAACTCGATGATCTTCAGGCGGATCTGGAAGAAGTAGATCCACTTGAGGAGCGCGAACCCGAACCCNGGNAATCCGTCGAGCAGACCGAACCGGAGGAAGTAGCTGACCAGGAAGTAGCCCGGGGCGAGCCACCAGCGACGGATGGCGCCGTACTTCCACCGCTGCCGTCGCGTGAAGTGGACCTGGCCCGGGCCGCCGTCCTCGACGAGCTTGGCATACCGCTTCGCCTCCCACGACGAGTACTCGTTGTGCTTGCTGATGTAGGACTCGAGTCCCTTGTAGTCGTCGTGGTCGATCGGCGCNGAGATCTTGCCGGTGCTTCCCTCGAGGACCGGATGCTCGTGCACCTCCATGTCGAGATGACTCCATCGCTCCTCGTCGATCCGCTCGTATTCGCCGCTGCCGACCCGGATCAGCGCGAGTTTCGTGAACGCGGTGCCGTGGCGAAGGTACCGACCCATGAAGTAGTTGTGATACGAAAGCCACATGCCGTCGTGCGGCGTGTCNGGAAGCCGGTCCGCCAGCTCGTCGCAGAAGGCCTCCGAGACGTATTCGTCCGCGTCGAGGAAGAGGATCCACGGCGTGTCGAATTCATGATTGCGAAGCACCCAGTTCCGCTTCTTCGGGAACTGGCCGTTCCAGCGGAAGTCGACGACCTCGGCTCCATGCTCGGCGGCGATCTCGCACGTCCGGTCGGTGCTTCCTGAGTCGACCACCACGACCTTCGCGAANCGACCGAGACGACTCAGACACGCGGGAAGATTCTTCTCCTCGTTCAGGACCGGCACCACGACGGTGACCGGAAGGTCGCCCGAAGGCAGCGAAGGGTCCATCGGCTTCGGAAGTCGNGGNGCCCGGTCGAGCCGGAGCTCCCTGATCTTGAGCGAGATCAGGAATTCGTAGGCGCTGATGAACAGACTGAATCGCAGACCCGTGGTCCCGTCGAGGAATCCCCTTCGCCAGACGTACATGTAGAGGAACCGGAACAGCCAGGGTGCCGGGAGCAGGTGATAGATCTTCTGCTTGAACCAGCGACGGCGTTGCAGGGCGTTTCCGAAGAAGCTCGATTCCAGACCGGAAGCCGGCGGNCCCGCCGCATCCCGGCCCCGGAGGATCTCCTTCGCTTCGAGACTCGAGTAGCTGTTGTGCTTCGCGATCGAGTGTTCCATGCCACGTCGGTCGTCATGGATCATCGGCGCCTTGAGATACGCGACCTCGCCGTCGACGACCATGTGCTCGTGGACCGCGCGATCCTCGTACTGGGCGGTGCCTCGTTTGAAGAGCCGGAGGTTCCAACTCGGAAAATAACCGCAGTTCCGGATCGGACGNTTGAGGAAGTAGAAGAGTCGATTCAGGTAGAACGCCGACTCCTGGACATCCGCGACGTCCTTCTCGAGGACGACCTCGATCTCCGCACGGAGTTCGGGCGTNACGACCTCGTCGGCATCGATGATCAGCGTCCAGTCCGCTTCGAACGGCAGGTTGTTCAAGGCCCAGTTCTTCTGAGCGGCGTATCCCGACCAGTCATGGTGAATGAAGGTCGCGTCGGTGGACTCGACGATCTCCCGAGTCCGATCGGTCGAACCGCTGTCGACGACGAAGATCCGCTGCGTCCAGCCCTCGAGCGCCTCGAGGCAGGAGCCGATGTTGGCTTCCTCGTTCTTGGTGATGATCAGGACGTCGATCACGCGATCTCCAGATCTGGCAGGCTCGCGGCCATGACTTCGCCGCAGGAAGCGAATCGGTACGTCGACAGGATCGATTCCAGTTTCGCCGCGGTGCTCGCAAGACCGACATAGCACTTGAAACGGCGGGTCCTCGACATCTCGACCACCGGACAGTCCGGTGCGAAGTCGCGAGGGTGGAGGTAGACNACGCCGGGTATGCCTCGACGATTCAAGGCCCGGAATCCATGATGCACCAGCCAGCCCGGGAAGAGTCGGAGATATCCGCCGCCGGAGAATCCCACTCGCTTCGGACCAAGCCGCATCAGACTCATCGGAAGTTCCGGCATGATCCTCCCCGACGGNGCACCGGTGAATGCATGGGGCGTCGGGATGCAGGGATAGCCGCCGTTCTCGCGAGCGGTGGGGAACAGACTCGCGTCATACCGGAGCCCGGCATCGAGNAGGACGTCGAACGCCCACTCGGTTCCCGGCGTGATCGAGAAACTCGGCGCCCGGAACGAGGTCACCTCGACCCCCCCGGCGTCCTGGATCACATCGATCGAACGGACGAGGTCGTCCCGGAAGGTCGCCTCGTCGAGATCGCAGACCTTGCGATGCCAGTACGAATGCGTCCCGATCTCGTGTCCCGCGTCGGCGACCCGCCGGACCAGCGCCGGGTATCGCTCCGCGATCCACCCGAGGAAGTAGAAGGTCGCGGAGACGCCGTGTCGTTCGCAGATCTGGAGGANCTCCTCGGTCCGGTGCTCGACGATCGACGGGAACGAAGCCCACTGCCTGACGTCCGCGACGGCATCGATCTCGACCAGATGGAACCAATCCTCGATGTCGAAACTCAGCGCATTCAGGACCTCGCCCGNGGGAGCGGGCTGGACGTCGTGACGGGGCTGGTTCGAATCTCCGGTCATGTGTTCATGGAATCCCGATTCGCTGGCGTGACTGGTCTCAAACCAGCCGGTGTCCTCGTTCGCGGAGCCTTCGGAGATCTTCGGGGGTCGGCATCGAGAAGTGCGTCGATTCCTCCTCGGGATTCGGAATCAAAGGCGGATCGCCCGCCTCCACCAACCGAACGCATTCGAGAATCGCCTCCGCCGCGAGATCCTTCGACCGGGCCATGACCTCCTCGAGGGAGTCCCACGGATTGAGCCGGTAGCGCTTCTGGACGAGAATCGGACCGTTGTCGAGCTTCGCGTCGACGAAGTGCACGGAGACGCCGCCCTCCTGTTCCCCGTTCGCCAACGTCCAGAAGCTCGGCATGAGCCCGCGGTACTTCGGAAGCAACGCACCGTGACAGTTGACGATTCCCCCGGGCGTCTGCTCCCGGAGTTTCTTCTTGTAGAGCTGGGTGCCCGAGATGGAAAGGATGAACTCGACCTTTTTCTCTCGAAGATGCTCGAGGAACGCTTCGCTGTTCACGTCGACCGCTTCCGTGACCTCGACGCCGTACTTGCGCGCGACGGCACGGACGGAATGACATCGCTTCGTCGATCCCAACCAGTCGTTCTCGATCTTGCCGAGNATCTTCTTGATGAGGTATTTGCGCAACTTCCACTGGAAGTATCCGAACCCGTAGAGCCGCCGAAGCTCCATCGCGGTCTCGAACACCGTNCGCTTGCCCTGGGCGACGCTCTGTATGTTCACNCCCGCGGTNGTGTCGTGATGGTCGCGGAGGTACTTGTCCAGCACCTTGGGCAGGAGGAACGGTTCGTTCTGAATGAAGACGTACTTGATCACGTGTTTGAACTCCCGCTTGTTCTGTTGGTCGCCGCGTCCCCGACGAGCTCTTCGAGCAGGCTCCGCCACGCCGCGAATCGGTGGACGGCACCGTGCTCTTCGATCAGTGAATTCCTCGCCCGCTCACCCGCCCGCTCGCAGGAGGCGGGATCGTCGGCGTATCCGCGAATGGTCTCGACGAGCGAGTCGACGTCTCCCTGACGTACCGACGCGCCACACCGGTTCTCCACGATGACCCGGGAGATCTCGCTTCGTTCGTCGCCGATGAAGATCGCCGGTCGACCGGCCGCGAGAATTCCGAAGAGTTTGCAGGGCACCATGATCCCCTCCACGCCTTCGAGCAGACTGACGAGGTGGGCGTCGGCGGCGCTCAGGAGTTCATCGAGTCGTTCGCGGGGCTGATAGGGCGCGATGATGCAGGTCGANTCGAGCCCCTCNTCCCGCACGAAACGCTCGACCTGTTCCTTCTTCTTTCCGCCGCCGACGAAGGCGAACCGGATCCGATCATCGTCCCTGAGTTCGCGTGCGGCATGCAGGAAGGTCTCGACGTCGTGACCGATTCCGAAGTTGCCCGAGTACATGATCAGCGTTCGATCACCGATCCCCCACTCGAGCCGATACGGATTCTCGCCGCGAGGCACCGGCTTGACCTCCTCCTGATCGCTCCAGACCCCGATCATCCGGATCCGGTCTTCGGGGACATCCTTGCTCCGAACGAGATCGGCCATGCACCGCCCGAGCACCACGTCCGCATCCGCTGAACGCAGGCAGGACCGGTTCACCCACTCGAAGAAGCGGCTCGCGATCGAACCCGACCCCATCACGCCACAGGCGATCGGGAGATCGGGATAGAGATCCATCACCCAGTAGACGAACTTCGTTCCCTTCACNAAGCGCAACACGCGGCCCACCACGGCGATGAAGGGAGGTGTCGTNAAACACACGACGACGTCGTGACGAGGGAGGAGCATCGACTTGACGAACGCGGCGAGATAGAACAACGCGAAGTCCGCGACCCGCGCGATGATCCCGGCCTTGCCGAACAGGGATCGGCCGACTCGATGAATCTCGATGCCGTCGACCGTCTCCTGACGGGCGAGCCCGGCGCCCTTCTGCCCGTAGATCGATCGGGAGGCGATGACACTCACTTCGTGGCCGTGACGGACGAGATCCCGCGCGAGATCGTGCCCGTGCTGGGCCGTCGCCGCGACGTCCGGATAGAAGACCTGGTTGATCAGGAGAATTCGCATGTGATCAGGTCGTCGGTGCCGCCTCGGCGGCNTCGATCTTCCGGCGGTTCTCGATGAACCAGTCGATCGTCCGCCGGAGTCCGTCTTCGAATCCGACCGCGGCCTTCCAGTCCAGTCGATCGGCGGCGGTCGTCGTGTCGAGGCACCGCCGTGGTTGACCATCCGGCTTGGTGGCGTCCCAGCGAATCTCACCCTCGAAGCCCGAGAGCTTCGCGATGAGCTCGACGAGATCGCGGATCGTGATCTCCATGCAGGTACCGAGATTGATCGGGGTGGGTTCGTCGAGCACTTCCGCGGCTCGGATGATTCCCTTCGCGCAATCGTCGACGTACAGGAACTCCCGGCTGGCGGAGCCCGTTCCCCAGCACTCGATGTGATCGCTCCCGGCATCCCGGGCCGACACGCACTTGCGAATCAAGGCGGGAATGACGTGACTGGTTCGCGGATTGAAGTTGTCGAAGGGACCGTAGAGATTCACCGGCAGGACGTAGGCGGACGCCAGTCCGTACTGACGGTGGTATCCGTCGAGCATCACCATCGCGGCCTTCTTCGCGATCCCGTACGGCGCATTGGTCTCTTCGGGATACCCGTTCCAGAGATCCTGCTCCTTGAACGGCACCGGCGTGAACTTGGGGTAGGCGCAAATGGTGCCGACCTGGAGGAACTTGAACGGGCGATCACCGGACGCATGGATCCGAGCCTGTTCGATCAGGTTGATCGCCATCGCCATGTTCGCGAAGAAGTACCGTCCGGGGTTGTCCTGATTCGCCCCGATTCCCCCGACCTCCGCGGCGAGATGGAGCACGACGTCCGGATCATGGTCCCGATAAAGCCGAATCGCGGCTTCTTCATGCACCAGGTCGTATTCGGTGCTTCGGGGAACGACGATATCGCCCACGCCGCGGGCCTCGAGCTCGGCCACCACCGATCGGCCCGGGAATCCTGCGCCGCCGGTCACCACGACTGTCTTACCTGCCAGATCCATGGAACCTCCGATGATCCTGCGTACGTACCGAACCTGTCTCCTCGACTTTCAGAGCGTCGACCGTCGATGAAACCCGACGCTCCCGCCCAGATGATCGATTTCGATGAAAACCATGCCGGAGGCCGTGGGAACTCCGCAAGCCCCGCCGCCGGAGGGCCGATACTACTGTTCCCAGCGAGCGGTCAGATGATCCTCGAGATGTGTCTCGATCCGGATCGATGCCGCAGGAGTCCCCGATGAACGATCAGAACCGCCGCCGAGCACTCATCACCGGCATCACCGGTCAGGATGGAAGTTATCTCGCGGAACTTCTCCTCGACAAGGGCTACGAAGTCCACGGCATCATCCGACGATCCGCCAGTTTCAACACGGAGCGGATCGATCACATCTATCAGGACCCGCATGAACGCGGCGTCCGCCTGAAGCTCCACTA
>NYSW01000018.1 GCA_002683195.1 Phycisphaerae bacterium | reverse complement strand
GGCGTTAGCTCAGTTGGGAGAGCGGCTGCTTTGCAAGCAGCAGGTCACCGGTTCGAGCCCGGTACGCTCCATTCGAAACGAAACACGACCGTCGGCTTTGGCCGGCGGTCGTGTTCCGTTTCAGCGTGCATGATTTCCGGTGACCCCAGATCGACGCGCCGCGGAACCCGAGGTCGGACGCATTGACCTCGACACTCCGGTCGAGATCGCCGAGGCCGGCGACCGGAGGCGATTCGGATTCGTCGCATGAGTCCTGACGAAGTTCCCGCCGGCATCACTCCACGAACCAACGTTTTGACCTGAATCATCACCGCAGATGGAGGAATTGATGCGGGTCGGGATGTTGAAGTCGTGGTTGCACGCCCCGTCACCGTGGGCACCGGCCGAGTGGCCCGCGAACGCCACGTTGGCAAGGATCGGACAACTGCCTTCGATGATTCGGCGAATCAGCCGCAGGTTCCCCAGGCTGCGAACAGCAACCCGAAGTCCATGCCGTCAACCACGCCATCGCCATTCAGATCCTCAGGACATCCACCGCAGGTCCCCCAGGACACGAACAGCAGGCCGAGGTCCCGGCCGTCGGTGACGCCGTCGGCATCGAGATCGGTGACACAGTCGTCCAGCCCACAGCCGATGCAGGATTCCGCGATGCAGTTGACCCCGTCGTCGTCGTAGGAACCTGAAATCTGCCCCGGACTGTTGCCACACATGGTGTTGCTGAAGAGCACCGCTTCCGAGTCCTGATTGATGTGGATGCCGGCGGCGTTGAAATCCAGCAGCAAGGTGTTTCTTCGAAGCTCGCAATCATTGATGACTGCCCTTGCCCCTTGCATGACCACCACGCCGCCGCCACCCAGAACACTCGAGTTCTCCAGGAGGACGCACCGGTTCAGTACCGGCTTGCAATCCACGCCCCAGCACACCACGCCGCCTCCAGCGTAATCCGACGAGTTCGCCTCAAAGACACAGTCGTTCACGGTCGTTCCGGATGTGATGCCAGCGATGCGAAGACCTCCGCCCGAACCATATTCGCCACGTGCGGAATTCCGGTCGAAGACGCAGCGGTTCAGCGTGGATTCGTGCTTCCCGTACAGGTCGATTCCGCCTCCAACTCCACTGATACCTGCTTCCTCACCCACGGAGTTCATACGGAATGTGCAATCGTCGAGGCGGACGTTGCTCGAGGAACAGAACATCCCGGCTCCGAACTTGACCGCCGAGTTTCGTTCGAACGTACAGCCAATGAGTATCGGGCTTCCAAACGAGCAGAACATTCCACCACCCTGTCCCCACGAACCGCTCTGGCAACATTCATCGGCCGAATTCTCGAGGAACACGCAATTACCGAGGGTTGGGCTGCTGGAATCGATGAACATCCCCCCGCCCCGCTCCGCGTGACCGCGGGTGATCACCAGATTCTCGAAGATGGTATCGCTGGTCTCACCACTCCCGCAGGCCAGCACCCGATGGGTCCGCTCACCATCGAGAATGCTGGTCGCGTTGCCGCCCTTGTCGGTGGCACCCTTCAGCGTGATCGCCTTGCCTTCGGTGTCGATCGTCGCACCCTCCAGGTACGTCTCTGCCACCAGCTGGATCAGGTCGCCATCGCTGGCCGCACCGATCGCAGCGTTGATGGACGTGTAATCACACCCGTCGGCACACACGCTGATCGTCTCCGCCGAGGCCGGCGAGACGCAGAGGGCAAGGGTCGCGAGTAGGGGTCGAATCATGTCAGTACTCCATTGGACGATCAAAAAAACCGCGGAAATCCCGCCGCCTCCGACTTGAAGATCTTCGACGATTCGATTCGGTTGGTTCCGTTGGAACCCTGATCTCTTTGCCTCCAGCCACGGAGCCACGACGCGGGCGCACCCGTGAACCCTGCGTCGTCGACACCATCGCGAGTTCATGTGGAATTCACTGGCGGGCGGCTGGATTGCGAGGAGACGCAAGACCAGTTGGCAGCTGCTGGCGGAAGAATACGACAGATACCCCGCTACCGCGACCGAAGGCTCCTGATTGAGACATGGAGCCGAGGGCGATCCTCGATGCCAGCGGCGCTCTGGGAGAAACGCACACAGGACCGACGCAGAACGCCGCACCCATGATGGATGCGGCGTCCGTGTTGTCTTCGGTTGATCGCGTCAGTGGCTCACTGGCACGGGCCCCAGGCCCCAGCAGCAGCCCGAGGGCCGCCGCGGCGACGCAGGCCGTCACCGAGGTGGCCCGCAAGGTCCACCGGAAGGAGTTCACGCAAGGCCGGTGTCCGAATGGTCTCGGGCTGGGAGTGGAAATCCCAGGCACGGTTCCTGATCTCAGGTGGGTGCCCGGAGACCACGGAAGTCGAAAAAGTCTGCCAAGGCGTTCAAATTGACTTTAACTGCTGGAGCGCCGTCCAGCATCCTCATACCATTCATACTGGTAGTTCACCCGCTGACTGCCTCCGAGCCTGCCACGAAAGAACCGAGACCGGTGCTGGACGTGGTGGCGTTCGCCGCTCAACGCCCAGGCCCCGTTCCCAATTCGCACCGGAGAATCCGATGAACATCGCCGACCGTCTGAAGATGTATTCCGCGTTGGCCGCAGCCCCATGCGCCGTGATCGGTGGCATCCCCGTCACAGCTTTCGCAGCCCCGGATCCGGGAGGTGTCACTGCCCAATTGAATGGGTCCACAAGCTCCGTTTCCGTAGACGCCTTCACGGCGGCAGGTCTGCAGTTTCAAGCCTTCATGTTCAAGACCGTCGGCTCCGCCTGGTCGAGTGGCGGTTTACAGCTCGCCGCTGATGACCGCGGGAGCACTTACGGCGGGAACTTCTACGGCCTTGCCAGCAAAATGAAGTTCTTTGCGGTCGATTCCAACCCCCAGACCATTTCATGGAATGCACCAGGAGTTGCCCGGTCGAACTCCGGCTACGGTGGCTGGTCACGCGCCTCCTGGTCGACGTACACCAACATGGTCGATACGACGCAAGGAAGTGGCTACCTTGGCTTCTCCGTGCAAAGAGTCGACACGAAAGTCTCGACCTTCGTGGCGGGCTGGATCCACTTCACACTGGACCTTACTCTCGGAAGAGAGAGTTACTTCACGATCGACAGCTGGGACTTCAATACCGGTGACGTGACGACCAGCATCACGATGCCGGCCTCGCCGCCGCCCGGTGGTTCCGGAGCGGTTCCGGGAATCGGTGGCCTCGCCGCCCTCGCGATCGGCGCCGCCGGCGTCCGATCCCGACGACAGCGCACCGTCGCCTGAGACTGCTGAACGGAACGCGGTCGACTTCGACCCGACCGGAAGCAGAATCACCAGCCCGCCTCGACCTCGCGTCGGGGCGGGCTTTCGTTCGCGGCTCACCGACGCCGGCGTGACNGGCACCNACGGACCCGACCGACCGCCGAGCCGCGGCGAGTCCATCGGCCACATCGGCCACTTGTTTGACCTCGATGACCCGGATGACACGGATGACCNGGACGCCGTCTGCTCGACTCGCCCTCAGAGCATCAGTACCGTGATTTTTCCAGCGTCGGACGTCGTCGACCTCATGGAGATTGGCCGCTTTGCAAGCAACAGGTCACCGGTTCGAGCCCGGTACGCTCTATTCGAAATGACACGACCGTCGGCTTTGGCCGGCGGTCGTGTTCTGTTTCAGCGTGTCTGGATTCCGGTGACCCCAGATCGCCGCACCACGGAACCCGATGCCGCCGAGTGACGGCCCGCGGGCACTGATTCCCTAAGCAGTGCGGCTGGGGGCTCTTCGGTCACTCCCCTTCGTCCGTTGGAACGATTCCAGAATCAGCGTTGCGACCCGCGAGACAGGAGCGTTTTAAATGGGGAGAAGCCAGGGTTTTTTAGAAAAACGATCTTTGACAACGATTGTTGANTGGCTTTGCGTTAATATTCGAACTGCTCCCCGACTTCCCCTATTTTCTCCCCGGGGGGGCACTACCAAAACCCGCTAAAAAGAGAGACACCAATGAGCGTTTCACGCCTCAAGAATTACGCCACCATCGCGAGCGTTCCTTCCGGTGCCGGCTGTGCGCTTGCCACCGGTGCGGTGATCGCAGCGATCCCCGGGTCGGCCACCGCAGGCCTTCAGATCTGGAACGTCGGTCAGAGCCTTCCGCTGATGTCTACAGATGCCCCAGCCTCCCAGGATCTCCAGCTGCAGGCGACCTTCAACACCGCATTCCAGATCAACTTCTTTGGCACGACCGACGGCGGGGACGCCGAAGACATGGTCTTCTGGGCCCCGAACAACAACCTGTCCTTCATCAACTACGGCTCATCCGCCGGCTCATCCGATGGTAACGATCCCGCCATCTGGATGAACTCGGTGCTCATCGGTCCTGATGCCCTCAACGGCGCCAGTTCCAACTACGGGTACAACTTTCACTTCTGGTATGGGGCGACCAACAGCCACACTACCTCGAATGACATTCAAAACGCTATCAATCCAGGCGAGACCGGCGCCTTCGGCATCCGCTTCATGTCGGAGCCGGAAAGATATCACTACGGCTGGGTCGAGGTGAGCATGGACGCCAACAACTTCATCACGGTCGAGCGATGGGCGCTTGAAACCACCGCGAACACCGCGGCGGGGTACACGCCGGCCGGCAGCACCGCCGTCCCGGGAATCGGTGGCCTCGCCGCCCTCGCGATCGGCGCCGCCGGCGTCCGGTCCCGACGACAGCGCACCGTCGCCTGAAACTGTTGAACTGAACGCGGTCGACTCGACACCGCATGCAACCCACCAGCCCGCCTCGACCTCGCGTCGGGGCGGGCTTTCGTTCGCGGCTCACCGACGCCGGCGTGACCGGCACCGACGGACCCGACCGACCGCCGAGCCGCGGCGAGTCCATCGGCCACATCGGCCACTTGTTTGACCTCGATGAAACGGATGACCTGGACGCCGTCTGCTCGACTCGCCCTCAGAGCATCAGTACCGTGATTTTCCCAGCGTCGGACGTCGTCGACCTCATGGAGATTGGCCGCTTTGCAAGCAGCAGGTCACCGGTTCGAGACCGGTACGCTCCATTCGAAACGACACGACCGTCGGCCTTGGCCGGCGGTCGTGTTTCGTTTCAGCGTGCATGGTTTCCTCGGGCGCTCACCGCGCCCCGGCGAATCGGATCGTGCCCGATGCGACGGTTATCGATCAGCTTCGCAACTCAGTGTGTTCTGGTGATGTAATCCTCGGGCCAGGGATCAGGAAACTCTTCGCCCGCTTGCCAGCGAATGATCTCCTCTTCCGTCAAGAGGCACTGCATGAGTGAGTCGGTGAAATGATCCACCTGATCCTTGCTCCCGATCACCGTCAGGTGGCAATGCCGGTCACCGAACCGCCCCGCCTCCTTGGCCAGCCGTTCCCGAAGTCCTTTTCTCTCGTTCTCATCCAGATTGACCGCCTCATCTTCGAGGATTCCAGCCCGCCAGTAGCCGACCAGTTCAAGGTTGATGCCCGCCGCCGCTTGATTCCAGAGGAGCGAGACGTTGTCGCGACTGCAGAGGTAGAAGAAACCCTTGCTTCGATAGATGTGTTGGCCAAGATGTCGGGTACACGTGTCCCAGAGCCGCTGCGGATGAAAGGGCCGGTCGTCCTTGATCACCCGGGTCGCCAGGTCGTAGGGGCGATCGTCACCGTCCCCCGACTCGATGCAAGGTGATAACTCCTCGATGAGGGGCTGCACTCGATGGTAGTCGTACTCAGGCATGACCTGCAGGTCGTCGAGGGGCAGGTTGCCCCAGGGCAGGGAGATGACCGGGGCGAACGGGTTCAGCTCATGGATGCACTCTGCAATCGCCTGAACTTCATCCCCGCTGATTCGGTCGGCCTTGGTNAGCAACACGTGGCTGCAGAAGAGAACCTGCTCGACCAGGAGATTCGTCGTGTCTCTGCGTTGACTCTCGATGTTCCGCTGCATGGTGGGCAGGATCCGACGACCTCCGTCGTAGTCCTGGCAGATCATCGCCGCGTCCACCAACGCCAGCAGGCCGGTGAGTTTGAATCGCGGCTGGCGGGAGAAGAATTCAACCAACGGCACCGGGTGGGAACTGCCGCTGGTTTCGATGATGATCAGCTCCGGAGTACCGTCCGACAGCATCACCTCAAGCCGGTTCTGAAGTTGCTNGACCCCCCGCCTGCTGCTCAAAACGCAGGCGTGAATGGAATGAAAACGGCGGTCGCCTTCTTCGAAGAACTCGGTCTGAGCGACGAGCTCGCCATCGACGTCGAGATCGCTCATGTCGTTGACGATGACGCCAAGATCGAGATTCTGCCGACGAGACTGCACGAGAAGGCTCCGGAGGAGCGTGGTCTTTCCCGATCCGAGAAATCCATTGAGGATCAGTACCGGGATCCTGTTCGTCGATTCACTGACCGGCTCTTCTCCACTCATGATTTCCATTCCTTGTAAGTCATGTCCCTGGATCCACTCCGCTCCCGATCGTCGGTTTCGCGATCCTTGGCGAATCGGGATCGCCAGGGACTGATGTTGCGCACCATCCTCGTGGTGAGTCGTACCTGCCCGTTCTGGTGATGGGGGTCGACCCGTCCGGCGTGCTGAGCCTCCCCGTGAGAACGATGAGGCGTACCGATCCTACCCCGTCGTCGGACTTCGAAGTTCCGCTGGATTCCAAACCCCCGCCCGCTGAGTCGAACGCCGCCGCATCCAAGGTGAATCTTGACCCAGAGGCCTGATTCGCGCTCCGACTGTTCGCCGCCATCATCCGGAGTCCACGCTGATACCTGCCGCCTCGATACCCGCCATCCTCCCCGCGAACGTTTGGCCGGATCCCGNACCCGCCGGGTGCTGATCGGCGAGCACGATCGAGGGCCNGGGAACAATCTCGAACATCCGGTGGTACGAGACGAATCGTTCCGTGGCGGCTTCNCNGATTGTTTCGACGGCTCGCCCCCGTTCATCCGCATCGAATGAACACCGCCCTCGGCTGATGGCGGCGGCGGCCGTCGTTTATGGGGCCCGGATCGACTCGATCTGAATGAAAGCTTTTGGATCCTCCCCCCCCGCCAACCAGGATGGAATGTCCGCTTCCCCTTCCCAACCCGAGCGAGAAAGACATGCAGCGCACGCTGACCAACGTGGCAATGGCCGCCAGCGGCCTGCTCACAATCAATACGATCACCAGCGCTGAGACCATCACGGTCTGCGCCAAGGGGTGCCAGTACGCCTCGATCAACGCGGCGATCGACGCCGCCAGCGATGGCGATGTCATCCAACTCTCGGCCCAGACCTACCGGGAGTCGGAGACCATCGACACCGATGGCAAGGCGATCACCCTTCTCGGCGTCGTAGACGACCTGGACAATCCGGCCAGCATCCTCGACGGTGGAAATACGTTCGAAGGAACCAACGGGATCCAGGTCCTGATCTGCCAGAACGGCGAGACCAGCACGACGGTCTTCAAGAATCTTCAGGTCATGAATGGCTACGCCGATCTTGGCGGCGGAATGGCCAATTTCAACAGCAGTCCGACGCTGATCCACTGCGCGTTCATCGACAACACCGCCAGCACTGCCGGCGGCGGGATGGCCAACATCAACAGCAGCCCGACCCTGACCGACTGCCTCTTCGTGTACAACGTTGGGTCGCAAGCAGGCGGCGGGATGTGCAACGCCGCCTACAGCAGCCCGAACCTGACCGATTGCACGTTCAATGGGAATTCCGTCACCGTCGGCGGTGGCGGTGGCGGGATGTGCAATGATGGGAACTGCAACCCGACCTTGACAAGGTGCTTGTTCATTTACAACCGGGCGTCCGGAACCGACGAAGGAGACGGCGGAGGCGGAATACGGAACAACAACGACAGCAGCCCGGTCCTGAACCACTGCACGTTCACGGCCAACGCATCCAGCAAGCTGGGCGGCGGCATCCTGAACCATGGAAGCAGCCCGACCCTGACCGAATGCATGTTCACGAACAATTCCGCAAGCGAGGAAGGTGGAGGAATCTGGAACGAATCCAGCAGCAACATGTCCATGACCGACTGCACGTTCATGAACAACCAGGTCCAGAATGGGGTTGGTGCCGCGATGTACAACCTGGACAGCAGCCCGATCCTGACCGACTGCAACTTCTGCGGAAACCTGTCCCAAATCGGCTTTATTAGTCTCGGTGGTGGCGGGTACGACCCCGCGAGCACCGGCACCCCCCCGCTGGAAGCCCCCTGCGTCCTCGGCGACATGAACTTCGACGGGGTCGTGAATCTCGCGGATCGAAATGATTTGAACACCGTGATCGGTATCTGCGCTGCCGACGTCAATGGCGACGGGACGGTCGATGGCGCCGACCTGGCCTACGTCCTGGGCTACTGGGGTCTCTGCTCGGCCCCGTGATTCCAATGGCCATCGAACCCTTGATGAATCACCTCGCCCCCAATCCTGCACCACCCCGGACTAGGGAACGTTTCATTCATGCCTGAAGCCTGTGGACTTGCTGGCTCGACAAAA